>JAFXFR010000016.1 GCA_017513475.1 Clostridia bacterium | reverse complement strand
GAGATCGCCCGGTGTTGCAGAAAGAGTCGGCGTGACAAAGGACTTGGAGAGTCTCTTTTCCGTGCTTCTCTGACCGCGGATGAGGTCGCCGAAACGCTGGATGATGACGCCGCCGCCAAGCATGTTGGAAAGGCGCGCGATGGATTCGCCGTAGCCGTTGGAATCCTTAAAGGGCTCGGAGAAGTGCTTGGCCACCAGCAGCGCAAAGTTGGTGTTTTCCGTCTGCTTGGCAGGGTCCTCGTAGCTGTGGCCGTTGACGGTAATGATGCCGTTGGTGTTCTCGTTGACCACGGCGCCCTTGGGGTTCATGCAGAAGGTACGCACCAGATCGCCATACTGCTTGGTGCGGTAGACGATCTTGGACTCGTACAATTCGTCCGTCAGGTGGGAGAAAACCTCTGCGGGCAGCTCCACACGCACGCCGATGTCAACGCGGTTGGATTTGGTGGGGATGTGCAGTTCCCGGCAGACGGTCTCCATCCACTTGCTGCCGATGCGTCCCACGCTGATGATGCACTGGCGGCAGGTATAGGTCTTGCCGGCGCAATCCACCGCATAACCGCCCTCGATAACCCGGACATGCTCTGCGGGTGTGTTGAAGAAGAACTCGACCTTATCCTTCAGGTGTTCGTAGAGGTTCTCCAGCACAACGTAGTTGATGTCCGTGCCCAGGTGGCGTACGGAGGCGTTGAGCAGATGCAGGTCATTCTGGATGCAGATCTTCTTGAACTTGCTGCCGGCAGTGGAGTAAAGCTTTGTGCCTTCACCGCCGTAGCGCAGATTGATCTCATCCACGTAGCGCATCAGGCTGATGGCCTTTTCCTTGCCGATGTATTCGTGCAGCGTGCCGCCGAAATCATTGGTGATGTTGTATTTGCCGTCGGAGAAGGCACCTGCACCGCCAAAGCCGCTCATGATGGAGCAATTCTTGCAGCCGATACAGGTTTTGATCTTCTCGCCGTCAATGGGGCAGCGGCGCTTGTTCAGCGGATGGCCGGCTTCGAACACAGCGATCTTCAATGTGGGATCCAGCTTGGTCAGTTCATATGCGGAAAAAATGCCGCCGGGGCCCGCACCGATGATGATTACGTCGTAATTCATAAGTATCACTCCTTGGGAATAGATTGAAGAACAGCCTTACATGTAATTATAACATAAACACGACGGAAATACAACGTCTGCGCTTGACGGGTTTTGCGGAAGGTGGTACGATACAGGCATTGGATTGTGTACAGGAGGACGCCTATGCAAAACACCACGGATTTCTCCAGCGGATCGGTCAAGCGGCACATCATCGCGCAGGCGCTGCCGCTGACGCTGGCACAGGCGGTGCAGCTGCTGTACAACATTGTTGACCGAATCTATATAGGACATCTGCCGGTGGTGGGACAGACCGCGCTGACGGGTTTGGGCATCACTTTTCCGGTGATTGTACTGATCGCTGCCTTTACCCAACTGGTCGGTGTGGGTGGAACGCCGCTGTTCTCCATGGCCCGCGGGCGACGGGATGAAGCTGAAGCTTCCGCGATCCTTGGCAATGCGGCGGCGCTCCTGATGATAGCTTCGGTGGGCTGCTTCCTGGTGGGATATCTCTTCCGGCGGCCGATACTCTTTGCCTTTGGCGCCAGCGAGGAAAGCTATTTCTACGCTGATCAGTACCTGCGGGTTTATCTGTGGGGTACGGCGTTTTCCATGCTGACAACAGGCCTCAACGGCTACATCAATGCGCAGGGCTTCCCGAAGGTCGGCATGGCGACAACCCTGATCGGTGCGGTGATCAACATCATCCTGGATCCAATTTTAATTTTTGCAATGGACATGGGCGTTACCGGTGCGGCGCTGGCAACGGTGATCAGTCAGATAATCGCCTGTGTGTGGGTGCTCGTGTTCCTCTTGGGCAAGAAGGCCATCATACCGCTGCGTCCCGACGCTGTCCGTCTGAACTTGCAGCGCTGCAAACGGATGATCACCCTGGGCATTCCCGGCTTTGTGATGCAGGGAACCAACAGCCTGGTGAACATCGTCTGCAACAATCAGCTGCGCCTATTCGGAGAGGCAGCCATGCTGGGCGGGGGAGACCTGTACATCGGCGTTATGACTGTGCTGGGTTCCGTGCGTGAGCTGCTGAGCCTGCCGGTGGGCGGTCTTGCCAACGGAAGCCAGCCGGTGATCGGCTTCAATTACGGCGCAAAGGAGTACGCGCGGGTCAAGGAAGGTATCCGCTTTGCCGCGATCCTGGGAGCAGTCTATACGCTCCTTGCGTGGGCCGTGGTGATGCTCATTCCGCACCAGATGATCGCCCTGTTTACCGACGACGCTCAGAGCATCCAGGTCGGCGCAAAAATGCTGAACATTTACTTCTTCGGCTTCGTGTTCATGGCATTCCAATTTGCGGGGCAGTCCACCTTCCAGGGGCTGGGCAAGGCGAAACAGGCTGTGTTCTTCTCGCTGTTCCGCAAGGCCATGATCGTTGTACCGCTGACGCTGCTGCTGCCGCGCTTGGGTTTCGGGGTTGAGGGCGTATTCCTTGCCGAGCCCATCTCCAATGCCATTGGCGGACTGGCCTGCTTTGTCACCATGTGGCTCACTGTATACAACAAGCTTGACGCACCTGTAAAAACATGATACGATAACAAAAAAGCAAAGGAGACAGATACATGCTTGACCGTATTTATGCCGATTACGCCTGGGAGCAAACCGCTGCCCTGCTCGCCATTGATTCCCCCTCCGGTTATACCGCCGCGGCGGCCAAGTGGGTGCAGGAGGCCTTCTCTGCGCTCGGTTTCGATGCGAAGATCACTGTCAAGGGCGGTGTGATCGTCGATTTCGGCGGTGAGGACAAGGAGGACACTCTCTTTCTGGAGGCCCATGCGGACACCCTGGGCGCGATGGTTGCTCAGATCAAGGGCGACGGCCGCCTCAAACTGACGTCCCTGGGCGGTATGAATCCCAACAACGCAGAGGCGGAGAATGTCCGCGTGCACACCCGTGACGGAAAGGTCGTTGAGGGTACCTGTCAGCTGTGCAATGCCTCCGTGCATGTCAATGGCGAATATTCCGCCCAGAAGCGTACCTGGGACAGCGTCGAGATCGTGCTGGACGAGGCCGTCAAGTCCGCTGACGATACCCGCAAGCTGGGCATTGAGGTGGGCGACGTCGTCTGTTTCGAGCCCCGCACCCGCCGTACGGAATCGGGCTATTTGAAGTCCCGCTTCCTGGACGACAAGCTGAGCGTGGGCATCCTGCTGGGCCTGGCCAAGTATCTGGCGGACGGAAAGATCATCCCCGCCCGCCGCGTGTACGGCCATATCACTGTGTATGAGGAAGTTGGCCACGGCGGTAGCGCGAGCGTCCCTGCGGGCGTCACCGAGGCTATCAGCGTGGACATGGGCTGCGTGGGCGACGGCCTGCAGTGCACGGAAAAGCAAGTGTCCATCTGCGCCAAGGACTCCGGCGGTCCTTACTCCTACGAGGTGACCACCAAGCTCATCAACGCTGCCAAGGCTGAAGGCGCGGACTACGCGGTGGACGTGTATCCCCATTATGGCTCCGATGTGGAGGCAACCCTGCGTTCCGGTGTGGACATCCGCCATGGCCTGATCGGTGCAGGCGTATATGCCAGCCACGGCTATGAGCGCAGCCACATCGACGGCGTACACAATACGCTGCTGGTTCTCAAGGGCTACCTGGGCGTATAAGGAGGGACGACATGCTGAAGTTTCTGAGCATCCTGCTGGTGTCTTTGCTGCTGCTCCCTGCGGTGCTGGCAGAGGAGGCCGGCTACATTGATCCGCCTGTTGGTTTCGACGCAAAGGTAGATGGCGTCACCTATGGTAAGACCGTGCTGCGCAGCTATGATTCCACCACCACCGGCCGGAAGCGGAAGGTGATGGTGCTGCTCCCGCCCAACTACTCCGAGGAAAAGCAGTACCCCGTGCTGTATTTGCTGCACGGCATTGGCGGCGATGAGAACGAGTGGGCTGGCGGCCGTCCTACCTGGGTGGTCGGCAACCTGATCCACGCGGGCGAGGCTGAGGAGATGATCATTGTCATGCCCAACATCCGCGCTCGTGAGAATGACCGCGCGAATGCCTCCGACATGTATACGCCAGCCCATTTCCAGGCGTTTGATAACTTTATCAATGACCTGCGCTATGACCTGATGCCCTACATTGAGGCGAACTTCTCCGTTGCCAAGGGGCGTGAGAACACCGCCATCGCAGGTCTCTCCATGGGCGGACGCGAGTCGCTGTACATCGGCCTGACCATGCAGGATACCTTTGGGTACATCGGCGCTTTCTGTCCCGCGCCGGGCGTGCTGCCCTACAATGTGGAAAAAGGGCTGTTCCCCACGGCGGATTTCAAGGCTGCTGAAGGGTATGACACCTACATCCTCATCAACGCCGGCAAGACCGACGGCGTGGTGGGCGCATGGCCCAAAACCTACGCGGACACGCTGACTGCCAACGGCACCGTGAACACTTTCTACGTCACCAACGGCGGGCATGATTTCACCGTGTGGAAGCACGGCCTGTACAACTTTGCAAGGAATATCTTCAAGTGAACAAAATCCTCCCCATCCTTCGCGGACGGGGAGGATTCTTTATTCGTCTGTCAAGGGCTTCGGAAGCCGCTTGCGGGAGTATTTCTTCTTGCTTTCTGCCACGCGGGTGACGGGCTTCACGCCCTCCCAGGAGCCGCGCTTGAGGGCAGCATGCTCCTTCTGGGCGGCCTTGGACTGCTTTTTCAGGGGGATGAGCTTTTTCATGGAGATTCCTTCTTTTTGTTTGATTTGGCGGCCCCTCGGCGGCGCAGCAGCGTGTATATGCCAAAGATAATTGCGACGCAGGACCAGAATATCAGCAATGGAACGCTTAGCCTTTGCATAATACGGCTGCGAGGCGTATATACGGCGCCGATGTATTCAAGGACGAAGGGTACACAGAGCGAGAACAGTGCGAGCAGGGCACCGACGCTGCGGAGTAAAGCATTGAAGCGGTCACGCATCATGATCACCGATTCGTAGGAGATTTGCGAGGAAGACGATGCATTCCTTCAGCAACAGGATGCCGCCGGGAATGAGGCAGACTGTCACTGTTGTCAGCAGCCACTGGGGCGGCGTGCCCAAAGAAGTTTCAAACTCCAGCCATAAAATGTATAAACCGACCACTAATAAAATGATAACGGAATAGATGCTCTCGATGATGTCAAAAACCTTTTTGTCCCGCATGACCTTCACCTCCCTGTACAGTATTGTAGCATGTGGGAGATGACAGAACAAGGGACAGGCACGGTTTTTCATCCAATTCTAATCGCACGGTCAGTCCAACTGTACCATTCGCGAGTACACCCCGTGCCCCTCATCGGGGATCATCATGCCGCCGGTGGCTTCCTGGTAAAAGTGGATGGCATCTTCCGCCGGCCAGCCGATGAAGGCGTAGGCATAGCCCAGCTCCCGGAGGGACTCCAGGCACTTGAGCAGCAGCAGCTTTCCGATGCCCTGACGGCGGGCGGATTCCGCCACCAGCGTCGGCCCGAAAAAGCCGCGCGCTGTACTCTCGTAGCAGCCAAAGCCCACGATCTGCTTGTCCTTCACGGCGATGTAGCAGCTGGCGGGCTGGTTTGCAAAGCACACGCGGATCTCATCCGCCCAGCCGGGATGACCGTTTTCTTCGGTGAAGGCGATGATTTTGCTCATGTCGAGCGCGAGGGCCTTTTTGATGGTGACGCCCTTGGCGCGCAGGGATTCCTCCAGCCCGGGGGCGGTGGGAAGGGGATAGAGCTTGACGAGCATATCGGCCATGGGGGCCTCCTTAAATCTTGGCGCAGAATTTCCAGTTCATTTTCTGGATGTGTTCAGGGATTCGCGGATCAATGGTGTTGCTGTCATTCCAGGCGTTGAGAATCAGGCAGCCTTCGTGGGTGAAGGGGAAGGCCATGTTCTTTACACAGGCCTTGTAGCACGAGGTTTGCTCCTCCTTGCTCATTGGCGCCGGCGTAAAGAGATAGACGCATCGTTTGTTTCCCTCCAGACGATACATATGCCGGAAGTTTACCCAGGGCAAATCAAGCTCCGCTTTACTGCGGCGGATAAAGAGATGAACGCCCTCTGGAGAGACGGTGATCCTGGCAGGGCTGAGTGCATCAATCAGCAGGAAGAGCAGAATAAGCGGCAGAAAGCCTACCAGCACAACACAGCAATACACCGGATGTACTTCCGGGATGGCTAGGCTCAATAAGAGGATGATCGCGCACATGACAGTGCCGACAATGGCGAGGCCGCAAGCAGCGGCGCTCCCCGGATGAAGCACAACAGGGGATAGGGGCCGATTGGTCTTTTTCATTTTGTCAGATCTCCATCCTGCACGCTGCAACGTGCAGATCCACGGTGACGCTGCCCGCGTTCTTTGCAGCGATCGCGTTCTTTTCCTCTGCAGACAAGTCCTGCATCAGGGGCGTCATCCACACGAAGTCCCGCCACAGTGCGTCGGATACAGCGTGGGTCATGGTAATGCGCTTTTCAGCGACGATGGTGGCCTTTTCCCGCAGGTAGGCGTCCACCTGGCCTTCCTCATAGGGGGCCAGGCCACGGGCGGCGCGCAGTTCGCGCAGGTAGCCGCTGCCGGGGTACACCTTGATCAGCAGGCCGCCGGGAGCCAGAATGCGGCGGAATTCGTCGTAGTTGGCGGGGGTCAGCACGTCCAGCACGGCGGTGAAGCTGCCGTCCGCAAAGGGCAGGCGGCGCAGGTCGCCCACCACCCACAGCGCGGTGCAGGGGAGGTTGGTCGCCTGGAAGATCGCGTCCCGGCTGATGTCGACGCCCGCGCCGCTCCAGCCCTCGTGCCGGGTCAGCAGCGCGTTCAGGTACCAGCCGTCGCCGCATCCGGCGTCCAGCAGGCGGTGTTCACCGGCGGGCATCAGAGCCTCGATGGCGCTGATCACGGCATCGTAGCAGCCTGCGTCAAAGACCCGTCGGCGAGCCGCGAACAGATCAGCGTCGTAGCAGGAATCCACTTGGGCGGAAAGCACATTCAGGCAGCCCTTGCGGTTGACGTTCAGGCGGTGGCGGTTCGGGCAGGCGAGATCATCGCCCGACCGGGTGAGAGCTGCGCCGCAGCTGGGGCATGCCAGGCAGCCGAGTGTTCCGGCAGCCAGGAAGAGTTTATCGCGTTTGGAGAGCATGGCGACCTCCGCATCATTTTCTGTCACCATTGTACCGCATGAGAAAGCCAAAAGCAAGAAGGCGGCGCAATCCGTTGCGAATGCGCCGCTGCAGGTGCTGAGTCGATGCTTATTCCGCCTTGGCCCACGCCATCAGCGTCAGACCGGGTCCGACATGGGTACCAATCAGGCAGCCGATGCTCATCGGGCGGATGCTGCAGGCAATGCCGGCTTCTTCTACCATGGAACGGAGAAGCGCGACGGTCTCAGGGCAGTCTGCGCCGCCGATATACAGGGGGATCATAGGATCCGGCGGATTCTTTTTCAGCTGCTCGATGTACCAGGCGTAGCCCTTTTTCACGCCACGGACGATGCCTTCCTTCTCGATTGCCCCATTGCAGAGCATGAGGGTAGGCTTGATGTTCAGCGCGCCGCCGATCTTGCCGATCAGCGGATTCAGGCGGCCGCCCATGACCAGATACTTCAGGTCATCCGCCAGGCCGACGAGCATCTGACGATGCTTGACGGACTCCAGGTGGGCAACGATCTCGGGGATGGTTGCTCCGTCATCACGCATCCGGACGGCCTCTTCTACCAGCATCATTTCGCCGCAGGATGCAGTCATGGAGTCAAACACGGTAACGCGGGAAGGATCGCAGCACTCCTCGCTGGCGATCACCGCGCTGTGGTATCCTCCGGAAAGGGTGGACGAGCCGGTGATGCACAGCACCTCATCAGCGGGGTCGCGCAGGCGTTTGTTGAATGCATCCAGCCAGAAAGCCATGGGCACCATGGAAGTGTGGGGCAGTTCTGCGGAGACGCGCATACGGGCGAAGAATTCTTCGCGGCTGATGGAGATGCCGTCGTCCAACATCTCCTCCATGCCAAAGCGAAGGGGCTGGGCAACAAGCGTGAAATTCAAGGCAGCTGCGTCATGACGGGTCATGTCGGACATGGCCTCGGTGATGATGCGGATCATCAGGCTTCCTCCTGGTCGTAGAAGTAATCGTAGATGGCATGCAGGCTTTTGATCAGCACATCCAGTTCCTGAGGCGGGACGGTGGAGGTAACGGCTTCCACCATGCGGGCGTGGAAGGCACGGTGATGTTTCTCCACCTCCAGCGCCGGGGGAAGGGGAAGGACATGCACCCGGCGCTTATCGGACTGGGAGCGCTGGCGGATGACATATCCCTTGCGCTCCAGTGTCTTGATGGCCACAGTCAGGGAGCCGACAGTGACCCGCAGGGTGGCAGCCAGCACGGTCATGGTGTTGTCTTCCTTCTGGGAAGCGCATACCGCCTCAATGATGTGCACCTCGCGCATGGACAGATCACCGATCTTCTTTTGCAGCGTCTTTTCTTCAATGCGAAGCAAATCATTGAACAGGTGTACCAGTACCCGATCGATCATAATCTCGCTATGATTCATATGACATCCTCGAATGTTTGAAGTTCAAATGATAGGGCGTAAAGAAGCTGCAGAATTTCTGCAGCGGAGACAGGATAGCATGGCTGGAAGGGAATGTCAATACATTTTGTATGAAATTCAAGAGGGAATATGTTGAATATCAAAGCAAATGGGCAAAAAAGAACGGCGGAGCATAACTCCACCGGAAATCAGCGCACAATAAAACCGTACGCTCAGAATGGGCGATCCCGCAGCACATCCTTCGAATGCTTAATGCTGCTACCTTCCGGTCCTGACATGGTTCACACAGAAAAATCGCACAGGACCCAATCGTCATTGCAATACGGCTTTAGTATTATAGCGCATATTTGTTTGAAATGCAAGGGGAAAAATACATTCGGAGAAAATTAGCGGGTGTTTTCCAGGGCGTCCAGCACAGTGGGGGAGGCGCCGGTCAATACGTTGCTCTTGGGAATGTAGCCGTACAGTCCCTCCGCATCCACGGCCCAGGAAATATCGTCGCGGGGAATGCAGATATGGTACATGCCATTGTATTCGGCGAGAATGTGGAAAGTGACGCCGGGCTCCAGCTGCTGGAGCGGCTGCGAGTCGCCGGGATGGGCGTAGAGCGGGCAGCTGTCCGCTGTACGGCCCAGGGGAATGATGGCAACACCCAGATAGGGCGCAATATACACATAATCGCTGCTCATCCAGCCTGTCGTCTGGCCGATCTGTACCTGATACCAGGGCCAGTTGGCGCCGGGAGATTGCTTCCCGGTGAAGGTCATCGGCACATTGGTGCTGTACTTGCCAAGGCTTTCAGCTTTGCCGGTAGGTTCTGCGCGGAGATTTGCTCCGCCGGCATATACGCGGTTTATCGCAGCATCGGAAGCAACGGCGGTTTCATGGGTAATGGCCAGAGCCTCAGCAGCTGCGCGGGTGGTGGGAAAGGCAGAAATGTCCTCCATGTAATCCAGATAGAATGGGTTCAGGCTGGCGTACCCCTTCTGCATGCTGCTGTCAGAATAAGTAACATAACCGTGATCATTCTTGATTGTCACACCCCGAAACTGGTCGACATGGGCATATATGCTCCAAATCTGATTGCCCCAGAAGGTGAACAGATCGCTCACTGTGCCGTCCTGAACGGCATAATCCACACGGAACACGGGGATTCGGTAGCCTTCGGGCTGATGGATGGAGACGGAAGCATTCGTCTTCTGCCGGAGGAACCTGGTGTAGTCGTTCACCTGCCAGGGGAGAGTCTCTACCCAGGCGGCAGCATAGAGACGAAGACCATCCTCAGTGTCCGTCAGCACCAATGCAGTGTAGGAATCCAGATCATCCGGAGAGGTGCCGTAGTGATAACCGTTGTGCTGGATCATGGCGCCGGAGAGGATCCGGCACCCGGACGGGATGATTGCGGACAACGGCTCCTGCAGCTGCTCGGGCAGCGTGTCGGAAAAGGTGAACACTTCATAAGGCGGACGATCGTCTGCCAGAGAAGATGCCGGCAGCATCATCAGTGTCAGTAAAAGCAGTGCAATGCGTCTGAACATGCAAAATCCTCCTTGATTGGGAAGTTCTGCCTAAATAACGCATCAGGTGTACAAAATATTCCCGGAATTTGTATGAAATATGTTTTTTCCCTTCCCAGCGGTAAAAAAACATGTATAATGAAAATGTCTGTGACAAAAAAGATTTCGGAGGAACCGCCACATGGAACTGAACGTCATCCGTAATGCCGACCCCGCTGTTGCTGCTGCCATCGAGGCCGAGCTGGAGCGCCAGCGTACCCACATTGAGCTCATCGCCTCGGAGAACTTCGTGTCGCCTGCCGTCATGGCGGCCATGGGCTCCTGCCTGACCAACAAGTACGCTGAGGGTTACCCCAGCAAGCGCTACTACGGCGGCTGCGAGTGCGTCGACGTGGTGGAGGATCTGGCCCGTGACCGCGCCAAGCAGCTCTTTGGCTGCGAGTACGTCAACGTGCAGCCTCATTCCGGCGCTCAGGCGAATCTGGCGGTGTACTTTGCCGCGCTGAATCCCGGCGACACCGTGATGGGCATGGCCCTGGACAACGGCGGTCACCTGACCCACGGCAGCCCGGTCAACATGTCCGGCAAGTACTTCAACTTTGTGTCCTACGGCGTGAATGCCGACGGCTATATCGACTATGACGACGTCCTTGCCAAGGCGAAGGAATGTCAGCCCAAGATGATCGTTGCCGGTGCGTCTGCGTATCCCCGCACGATCGATTTCGCCAAGCTGCGCGAAATCTGCGATGAGGTCGGCGCGCTGATGATGGTGGATATCGCCCACATCGCCGGCCTGGTGGCGGCAGGGGAGCATCCGTCCCCCGTGCCCTACGCGGACTTCGTCACCACCACCACCCACAAGACCCTGCGCGGCCCCCGCGGCGGCATGATCATGTGCAAGGAAGCCTGGGGCAAGGCCATCGATAAGGCCATCTTCCCCGGCACCCAGGGCGGCCCGCTGATGCACGTCATCGCGGCGAAGGCGGTTTGCTTCGGCGAGGCGCTGAGCGACGACTTCAAGGCCTACCAGCATCAGATTATCCTCAATGCCAAGGCTCTCGAAAATGCCTTCCGCGCCGAAGGTATCAAGATGGTCTCCGACGGTACCGACAACCACCTGATCCTCCTGGACTTCTCCGATACCGAGATGACCGGCAAGCTGCTGGAAAAGCTGCTGGAGGAAGCCAACATCACCGTCAACAAGAACACCGTGCCCAATGAGAAGCGTTCTCCCTTTGTCACCAGCGGCGTGCGCGTTGGCACCCCCGCCATCACCAGCCGCGGCCTGAAGGAGGAGCACATGGTGATGATCGCCAAGTGGATCGCCCGCATCGTGAACGAGGGCGAGGCAGCCGTTCCCGCGGTCAAGGCCGAGGTCGAGGCGCTGATGAAGAACTTCCCCCTCTACGCCTGAGAATCGGAACGTTTCCGGCGGCAAAATCCTGCTAAGTTCGGGTTTTATGGAGAATTCTGTCAGTTCTGAGCGATAAATATCCTGCTATTTGCATAAAGTCCACCAAATTATTGTCGAAGATTCGGCAAAATTTCGGTGGATTTTTTTTGCGTTATGTGCTATAATAGTAGAACGAAAGGTGTTGCCGCAGGATGAACGGCGCACCGGTCATGGACGTTATATCAGCTGCATATCAGGTTGTCACGGGCGCACTATGCGCGCTGTGAGCCAGGCAGCGTTTTCGTCGGTATCAATATGGACATAGGGCACGACCGGCTGGGTCGGGGCCTTGATAACGTTACTTATTTATTTTCATCCTACACTTCGTCGGGGGAATGTTCCCGCCGGAGTCGACGTGAAAGGAGGATTTCAGTGACCCCGCGCAATCAGAAACCGGATCCCCGCCTGCGCATCGTAAGCCTGGGCGGCGTGGATGAGGTCGGCAAGAATATGACCGTCTTCGAATACGAGGACGATATCGTTGTGGTGGACTGCGGTTCCATCTTCCCCAAAGAGGACATGCTGGGCGTTGACCTGGTCATCCCGGACGTGAGCTACCTGGTGGCGAAGAAGAAGAACGTCCGCGGCTACCTGTTCACCCATGGCCATGAGGACCATATCGGCGCGACGCCCTACATTCTGCGTCAGGTGCCCGCGCCGCTGTACGGCACCAAGCTGACCCTGGCGCTGGTGGACCTCAAGCTCAAGGAGCATCGCCTGTCCGGGATTCCCATGCAGGTGGTGCAGCCGCGCGATGAGATCAAGCTGGGCCGGTACTTCACGGCCAAGTTCATCCATGTGAGCCACTCCATCGCCGGCGCCTGCGCGATCGCGCTGACCTGCCCGGCGGGCACCGTGGTCGTCACCGGCGACTTCAAGATCGACTACACGCCCATCGACGGCCATGTGACCGACCTGGCGACTTTCGCCGAGATCGGCGAAAAGGGCGCGCTGTGCATGCTGTGCGAATCCACCAACGTAGAGCGTCCCGGCCAGACCATGTCGGAAAAGAAGATCGGCGAGACCTTCGAGAAGATGTTCCGCGATGCGACGGGCCGCGTGATCGTGGCGATGTTCGCGTCCAACATCCACCGCATGCAGATGGTCATCGACAATGCCGTGGCCTATGGGCGCAAGGTTTGCTTCATCGGTCGCAGCATGGTCAACGTCAGCCGCGTGGGCATTCAGATCGGCGAACTGCACATCCCCGAGGGCGTGCTGATCGAGGCGGATGACCTGGATCAGTACGAGGACGACGAGATCCTCGTGATGACCACCGGTTCCCAGGGCGAGGCCATGGCAGGCCTGACCCGCATGGCGTATTCCGAGCACCGCAAGCTCCAAATCCGCCCCAGCGACATGGTCATCATCTCCGCCAGCCCCATCCCCGGCAACGAGAAGAACCTCAGCCGCGTCATCAACCAGCTGTACCGCTGCGGCGCGCAGGTGGTGTACCACAAGATGGAGGCTGTGCACGTTTCCGGCCACGCCTGCCAGGAGGAACTCAAGCTTATGCACGCGCTGGTGAAGCCCAAGTACTTCATCCCCGTGCACGGCGAGTACCGCATGCTCTGGCAGCACGCTGAGCTGGCGGAATCGATGGGCATGCCCAGTCAGAACATCGTCCTGCCCGAGATGGGCCAGGTGATCGAGATGAATCAGGAAGGTCTCTACCTGGGCGAACAGGTGCCCACCGGCGGCGTGCTGGTGGACGGCCTCGGTGTGGGCGACGTGGGCAACGTGGTGCTGCGTGATCGCAAGCATCTCTCCCAGGACGGCCTGATCATCGTCTGCATGGGCATCAACCGCGACGAGCGCAAGCTGGTCTCCGGCCCGGATATCATCAGCCGCGGCTTCATCTACGTGCGCGAGAATGAGGATATCATTGAGAACACCCGCGATGTGGTGCGGCAGATCCTGGCATCCTCCAGCCTCGCGGGCGAGGACTGGCCGATGCTCAAGAATCGCATCAAGGATGAGCTCCACCGCTACATCTTCGAGAAGATAAAGCGCAACCCGATGATCCTGCCCATCATTCTGGACGTTTGACGAATCGTCCCTTATCTGTTATCATAGGAGGAGGTACTGACGTGCCTTCTCCTTTTTCGCGCATGCGGGAAGAATTACCAGCGTTAATTCGTTTCATGATATGAAAGAGAGGTTTATGTTCATGGAGTACTCAAATGCCCATCGTCTGGCGCAGGACATTCGCCAGTGCGAGGAATACCAGACCTACCACGGCTTGAAGGATGAGGTCATGGGGGACGAAACCACCGCCGCCCTCATCAAGGAATACAAAAAGCTGCAGGTGAAGCTGCAGATGGGCGCCATGGCAGGCGCCAAGCCCGATGATGATGATATGCAGCGCTTTCAGGGCATCACGTCTCTGCTGTTTGCCAACCCCACGGTGAGCAAATACATGCTGGCGGAGATGCGTCTGCAGCAGGCGCTGGCGGATATCTTCAAGATCATCACTGAGGCAGCCAACATCGACATGGGGATGCCGGGGCTGGATGGCTGACAAGGCATGACACAATCAGGAGGTTGTCACTTTGAACGAGAATCATGACACCTACCAAAGCATTCGCGATGAGCGGGAATATGGCCCGTACTGGTACAATGTGCTGTGGCGCATCCTGCGCCCGGTGCTGGTGGCGCTGTGCAGTGTGCTGGTGGTGATCGGCATTGTCAGCAGCATCTGGAGCAAGGTATATGATACCTATCTGGCGCCGCCCGATGTGCAGAACCATACCCAGATCGCCTTTACGGTGGAAAGCGGCCAAAGCCTGACCAAGGTGGCCAACAATCTGGAGGAAGCGGGCCTTATCCGCAACCGTACGGTGTTTAAGTATTACTGCGATTTTGCGGGCATGGGCCAGAAGATCCAGGCGGGCTCATACCTGCTCAGCCCCTCGATGAGTATGGGCGAGATCGCGGGCCAGCTGACCACGGGCGACGGCAATCCCATCGTGCGCAACATCACTATGATCCCCGGCTGGACGATCGAGGACTTCGCTGCCAAGCTGGTGGAAGACGGCGTGCTGACGGACAGCGCCGAGTTTCTGGAGCTGTGCCGGAGCGGTGCGGCCTTCACGGATTACTACTACATCGACGATGTGATGAAGACGAAGAACGTGTCCAAGCGCCGCTATGTCCTGGAGGGCTATCTGGCGCCGGATACCTACGAGGTATATGTGGACGCTACGCCGGAGGATATCATCCGCAAGCTGCTCAGTCAGACGGATCGCGTGTATCCGGTGGAATACCAGCGCCGCGCCGAGGAGCTGGGCATGACGATGGACGAAGTCATCACCCTGGCCTCCCTCATCCAGAAGGAAGCCAAGGACAGCGACTTCGCCAAGACATCCGCGGTATTCCACAATCGCCTCCGTAAGGGGATGAAGCTGCAAAGCGACGTCACGATCCATTATGTGACAGGCCTGCGCAAAATGAGCCTGAACAACAATGATCTGGCGATCAACAGCCCCTACAACACCTATCAGGTGGCAGGGCTGCCCCTGGGGCCGATCTGCAGCCCGTCGAAGGCAGCCATCCATGCGGCGCTCTATCCGGACGAGACCTTCATTGCGGAAGGCTATCTGTACTTCTGCGCAAAGGATCCGGAGAGCGGCGAACTGCACTTCTCCAAGACGCTGGAGGAGCATGAGCGGGCAGTGGCCCAGTATGCTCCCCTGTGGAAGGAGTATGACGCCGAGCGCGGTATTGAGTAAATACGAAAACGGCGATACCGAGGATGAAAACTATGAAGATTCCTGAACTGTTGTGTCCCGCCGGTACGATGGAGGCGCTTAAAACGGCCCTCCACTTTGGCGCGGACGCAGTGTACGGCGGCATGAAGCGCTTTGGCCTGCGCGCCTTTGCGGGCAACTTTGACGAAGGGCAACTGCGGGAAGCCGTTGAACTTTGCCATGCGGCAGGCAAGAAGTTCTACCTGACAATGAATGTCTTCCCATTTGACGACCAGATGGACGACTTTGTGGAGACTGCCCGTATTGCGTACGGCATCGGTGTTGACGCTGCCATCGTCAGCGATATTGGCGCGGTGGTCACGCTCAGGGAACAGGTGCCGGGACTCAAACTCCATGTGTCGACCCAGGCAAGCACGGTCAATACTGCTGCGGTGAAGCATTATCAGGCGCTGGGCTGCGAACGGGTCATTCTTGCCCGGGAAACGTCGATTGAACGCATTGGCAAGATGGCGTCCGAGCTGGATGGCGTCGAGCTGGAGACCTTCGTCCACGGTGCGGCCTGCATGGCCTATTCCGGGCGGTGCCTGCTTTCTGCCGCGCTGGTTGGCCGCAGCGGCAATCAGGGCGAATGTGCCCAGCCCTGCCGCTGGCAATACCATGTGGTGGAGGAGAAGCGCCCCGGCGAATACTGGCCCGTCTGTGAAGACGACAACGGGACCTATATCTTCTCTGCCAAGGATCTTTGCCTGATGCCGGTGCTGCCCCAGCTGATCGAAGCGGGTGTGGCATCGCTGAAAATCGAAGGCCGCATGAAGACGGAGTACTACGTCGCTACCGTGACGGCAGCTTACCGCCGTGCGCTGGATCTGTACGCCAGGGATCCTGCTGCCTTTGAAGCCGAACTGCCTGCGTTCATGACGGAACTGGCATGTGCCAGTCACCGGGACAGCGACACCGGCTTCGCGCTGGAGCGTCCCCGGGAGCCCGGCGGCGCGGAAGGCTTTCACCAGGACAGGGAATACATCGCCCGGGCAATACAGGACAGCAGGGCAGGGGAAGCCGCGCGTTTCCTGCTCAAAAATCGCTTCCATGCCGGTGATGACCTTGAACTGCTGACACCGGCGGGGGTCAAGGCCGTCAAGGCCGTACCCTTTCTGCGGGAAAAAACCGGCGCAGTTGTGGATACCCTGGGGATCGGCGGCGAGATCATTGCCATGCAGGTGGAGCATGATGTGCGTGCAGGCGATATCCTGCGCGGCGAACCCCGAAATCATCGGCGCTGACGAGGCTGTGAATAACCTCGAAATACTTGCCATATGATTGGAATTATGCTATAATAAATCGTTACCTACCTATTCACTCATGATAAGGAGGGCTGAGTTATGGCTGGTCATGTTTCTGATGCGGTGATTCGTCGTCTGCCAGGTTATTACCGTCATTTGCGCGAGCTGGAGGCTGCGGGCGTGACGTCCATTTCCTCCCAGGAACTGGGGGAACGCATGCACCTGACCCCTTCCCAGATCCGTCAGGACATCAACTGCTTTGGCGGCTTTGGGCGTCAGGGCTATGGCTACAAGGTTACGGAGCTGAAGGGACACATCGGCGAAATCCTTGGTCTGGACCAGCAGCACCGGCTCATTATTCTGGGCGCGGGCAATATAGGCTGTGCGGTTGCCCAGTACCCCACCTTCTCCCGTGAGGGCTTCAAGACCGTGGCGCTGTTTGATACAGCGTCTAACAAGGTGGGGCGCACCCTGGGGGATATTCCCGTACTCCACATGGATACACTGGAAGCCTTCCTGCAGGAGAATGTGGTGGATATCGCGGTGCTGGCGCTGCCTAAGCGGCACGCGCAGGATACCCTGTACCGCCTCTATGACAGCGGCGTGCGCGCCATCTGGAACTTCGCGCCCACAGACCTTTCCCATCCGGAGGATATGCTGGTGGTGAATGTCCACCTGTCGGACAGCCTGCAGCAACTTTCCTATCGAATGGCCCATCGTAACGATCTGTAATACTCCCAGGAGGAACAGCAATGACCGAAACTCCCCAGGGAAGGAATCGTCGTGCTGATCGTCACACCCGCCCGGAGGAGGGCGCTGCCCGGAACACGGGCCGCAGCCGTCAGCCCCGCGCTCCCATCGGCCGCTCTCCTGAGCTGCTGGAGCGTCAGGCCCGGATGTACCAGCCGGTACAGCAGGAGCCGGCTGCTCCGGCAAAGCCGAACAGGCCTCTCTACAGTGAAGACGAACAGCTTGATTTTTCCTCCCGCGCTGCAAAGCCGATACATAAGAAAAAACGCAGCGAGCAGCATACCTTCCTGTGGCTGGCCGTGGCGGTGATCTGCCTGATGGCGACAGGAGTGCTGCTGATGTTTGCGGCTCCGCAGCTGATGGGCGTAACCTATGCTAATATGCCCAATTATGCCTTTGTTAACGGCAGCATTGTCTGTCTGGATAACCGGGCAAACGCCGAGCACGAAACGTACCGCCAGCTTATGAACAGCGACAGGATCTTCCCTGGCGTTTACATTGATGGCATCCATGTGGGAGGCATGACCAAAGAGGAAGCCATCTATGCGGTATCGCAGGTGCAGGGCGGAGCCGGCAGCCAGTTTGCTATTACGGTGAATGTGGCGGGAAACCTCTGGTCCATTGATTCCAATACGGTGCCGCTGTACCGGAATATTGAGGATGTGGTGACGCAGGCCTATGCAGTGGGCCGTATGAATACTACGGCCATCCGATCCACGTCCACCACGCCTTTCCGTCAGCGTCTTGCCACCGTGCAGGATGTGCAGGCAGCTCCCCGGGTGTATTACACCATCACAACCTATGACCGCCATGCGGTACGCCAGATTGTGGACAGCATTGCCGCGGCAGTCAACCGTGAGCCGATCAACGCTTCGGTGGCGACCTTTGATCCTGTCAACAAAACCTTTACCTTCAACAGCGATGAGTCCGGCTTGTACATTGATGCGGATTCGATTTACCAGACGGTGATCGGGCTGCTGGACAGCGGCCGCTACTACGAGACAGTATGGGTGGAGCCGGTGATTCAGCTGGCAGATGTGACCAAGGCGGAGCTGATGAATACCTTCGGCCTGGTGTCAAGCTTCACGACCCAGACCACCTCCAGTGCCAACCGCAACACCAACATCCGCCTGGCGGCAGAGGCAATCACCAACACAACCATCCTGCCGGGCGAGACCTTTTCCTTTAACCAGGCGACGGGTCAGCGCACGGCGGAGAAGGGCTACAAACCTGCAGCAGCCATTGCAGGCGGCGAGACCTTCGACGAGCTCGGCGGCGGTGTGTGCCAGACCAGCACGACCCTCTTCAACGCCGTGGCCCGCGCCAATCTGACGATCGTTGACCGCGATCCTCATGCCTGGCCCAGCAACTATGTGGATAAGGGCGAGGACGCAACGGTCAACTGGCCCAACCTGGACTTCCGTTTCCGCAATGATACGGAGTGGCCGGTGTTTATCGTGGCCAGATACGCGGACCGTAAGGTGACAGTGGAGATCTATGGCAGAACCCTGGGCGAAGGCGTGACCATCGATCTGGTCAGCGAAACCACTTATGTCAAGGAGCCTCCGGCTGAGCCGCTCTATGTATATAATCCGGAGCTGCCTGTGGGTCAGGAAAAGACGACCGTCAAGGCGCGCACCGGCTACACTGTCCAGACCTACAAGGTCTGGTACAAGAACGGCCAGGAGATCAAACGCGAGAAGCTGCACACATCCCATTACAAGATGTACCAGCAAACCATCGAGTATAATGATGGCTGGGGCGGCTTGAGATAAACAAAGAAAACCCCGCAGATGCGACGTCTGCGGGGTTTTGTTATGCGGATCAATCCTGAGCGTTGGCGATGCTCTTGTCCTTGAAGAAGATGATCAGGGAGCGTTCGTCAGCGTCGAAAATGGTGTCAGCCTTCAGCGTGGTGCGAAGGAAGAGATCGCTGACGTAGAGCACATCATCCTGCAGGAAAACGTCTTCCACGGGGACGACTACCGCTTCGCCATCCACCAGGATGGCAACGGAGTAGGCACGGACATGGATGCTGACGGTGTAGCCGCAGGCGGTGAGGGCATACAGGCCATCCGCGCTGGAGCCCATGAGCGTCCATCCGTCCATGCAGTCGGTCAGCTGGGAAAGAGAAAACACGGGAGTTCCCTGGGCGTTGATCCACAGTTCAGGCTTGACCAGCGCAGGCTGACCTTCCAGCAGCGTTTCGTAGTACAGGGTCTCACCGGTGGTACCGGAGATGATGTAGGCGCCTTCCAGACGGGTCAGAGCGGCAGCATCATTAGCGGGCGCCTCGGTAACTGCGGGGGTCGCAGCTTCCTGCGGGACGGAAGAAGCCGTGGCAGTGGCCTGGGGAACGCTGCTGCCGTTGGGCGTGGGCATCGGGGGCAGGGAAGGCGTGGGCGTTGCCGTGGGAACCACCGTGGGGGTGCTGACGCCCACCACATAGGGGCTCTCATAGAGGACGGTCAGCGTTTTGGGGCCTGCAACACCGTCGGCGCTCAGCCCGTTTGCCCGCTGGAAAGCCTTTACCGCATTATAGGTCTGGTAGCCATACTGACCATCCGCAGAGCCCTTTTCCATATAGCCCAGATCGATCAGCGCGTTCTGCAGCTTTTTCACCTGTGTGCCGCTGTCGCCAAACTGCAGCTGGGTATAGCGCTTGTTGGCGGTCATGGTGGGCGTGGGGTCGGGCGTGGGGGCAGGTGTAGCGGTGGGCGCAGCAGTCTGATGAGGTTCAGGCGTAGCGGTCATATGCGCGGGCAGGGGGGTAGGCGTGGGCACATTGGCCGGAGCAGGACCTTCCTGAACGCCCAGCGTGGCCAGCAGCGCCATATAGGCCAATAAAGTTTTGAGGAAATCCATAATGAGAAACCTCCTGCGTGGATAACAATACTTCACCCTGTATTATACGACAAAAATACAGGAAACGCAATCATGTTTCAAGGTTTCGGAAAGTTTTACATATGTCACAGCTGCAGCGCAGGAATCGGACGGGCATACTTTGCCTCGAAGGCTGCCAGCGGCAGATAGAGATTCTCCGGCATGCAGGAGACGACATGTGCCGTCAGTTCTTCCGGGACGCCCCAGTAAGCTTCTGCCAGTGCGCCGGCGATAGAGGCAATGGTGTCGCTGTCCCCGCCGATGGAGACGGCCAGCCGCACCGCAGACTCAAAGTCCGCTGCCTCCAGAAAGGCTTCGATGGCCTGCGGAACGCTGCCCTGGCATGTGACGTCAAATTGGTAGTCAGGGCGGATCTCATCCATGGTGAAGTCCAGCGCATAGCCCTGGCTGACCACCCAATTGCGAAGCTGCTGCTTGTCCGCACCGTTGCGGAGCAGCCATATACAGCCTGCCGCAACCTGCGCCCCGCGGACGCCTTCGGGATGACTATGGGTGGGAATGGCGGACAGCTGCGCCAGCGCCAGCGCTTCCTCCAGCGTGGAAGCAATCCATCCGGCGGCAGAGGCGCGCATGGCCGAGCCGTTGCCGAAGCTGCCGTAATCTCCGGCGCTGTCGTCCTGCAGCCACTGGAGGAAGCGTCCACCGTAGCCTGCCCGGGGATACAGCCGTCCGTATTTGCGCAGCGAGGCGGCCATGTCCGTACCATTCATCAGCGCTTCGGCAACGGCAATGCTCATGACAGAATCATCCGTAAAGCGGCAGGCCGGGGAGAAAAAGGGGAAGTCGGTGGTTTTGATGTTGTGCCATTCATAAATGCTGCCGACAAAATCTCCGATAACAGCTCCGATCATACAGGCGGCTCCTTCGAATAGTGAATTCTCTATCTGTAGTGTAGCATGACAGCGCGGAAAAAGCAAATTCAGGCTGAAATTGTGAGTAGTTTCACAAGCAACCTGTTTGACAGTCCGGCGGAAAAGGAGTATCATAGAAGCAGCATCCAGCAGGAGGAAAATGACATGAAAGAACCGATTCTGATTATTCTTGCGGCGGGCATGGGGTCCCGTTACGGCGGTTTGAAGCAGATGGATCCCGTGGGCCCCAGCGGCGAGGCCATCCTGGACTATTCCGTGTTTGACGCCAAACGGGCAGGCTTCAAGCGGGTGATCTTCCTCATCAAGCATGAGATTGAGGAGGACTTCAAGCGCATTGTCGGCAGCCGGATCGAGAAGCATATGGACGTGACCTATGCCTATCAGCAGCTGGATATGCTGCCCGAGGGTATCTGCATTCCTGAGGGCCGCGTAAAGCCCTGGGGTACCGGCCACGCTGTACTTTGCTGCCAGGAGTATATTGACGCTCCCTTCCTGGCCATCAACGCAGACGATTACTACGGTGCGGAAGCCTACAGGCTGGCCTATGACAAGCTCTGCCGGCTGCAGGATGACGACAAGGCCCGGTACTTCATGGTAGGCTATGAGCTGACCAAAACGCTGACGGAAAACGGCTATGTTTCCCGCGGCATCTGCCAGGTGGGCGAGGACGGTTGCCTCGTTGGGGTGAAGGAGACCACCCATATCATCAGCACCTGCGATGGTCCCATGTACACCGAGGACGGCGATACCTATCATCGTCTGCCCGCTGACGCTGCTGTCAGCATGAACATGTTCGGTTTCACGCCTTCCATCATCGAGGAGATGAAGCGTACTTTCCCTCTCTTCCACCAGACGACGGTGAAGAACAATCCGCTCAAGGCAGAGTACTATCTGCCCGGCGTGGTCAATGACATGCTGGAGAAGGACACGGCCTCGGTGGAGGTGCTCAAGTGTCCGGCCCGGTGGTACGGCGTGACCTATCAGGCAGATAAACCCCAGGTAAAAGCAGCGCTTGCACGCATGGCGGAGGAGGGGCTCTATCCTACGCCGCTGTGGCAGTAATTGTCCGAAGACTCTCCCTCCCGGGAGGGTCTTTTCTGATTCAGCTGCGGAAAAAGGATTGACAAACCAGCTTCATCTGATAAAATAAGAATGGCGGCGATCGTTCATTTTCATATCATCATCATTGATGCGCCGTAATTGCAAAAGAGGGGGTACGCCCATGTTTGGATTCCGACCCGACGGACGCCGCGTGAAGGATATTGATCCCACCGTCCGCATTACACCCTATTTGATGCCCATGCGCTGCGATGCCCAGGTGTTCCTGCAGCACAAGGCGGACTTCGAGCTGATGAGCCGCTACATTGCCAAGAAGAACGTGGAGGGTGAGAAGATCACCTACATGCAGATCATCATCGCGTCCTTTGTCCGTACGGTGAGCCAGCATCCGGAGATCAACCGCTACATCATGAACAAGCAGTTCTTCTCCCGCAATAACTGTACCGTGTCCTTCACCATGCTGAAGGATCCCACCCGTCATGATTCTGAGGAGACTGCGGTCAAGATCAAGTTTGACCTGACCGACACCATCTTCGATGTGCGTGACCGCATGATGGAGCAGATCGAAAAGAACCGTGTACCGGAGAACAAGAACTTCCTGGACAAGCTCCTGGGTGTGCTCTTTGCCGTTCCCGGTCTGCCCACCGCCATCGTCGGCCTGGTCCGCCTGCTGGATCGCTACGGCCTGTGCCCCGGCGCCCTGCTGGACGAGCTGCCCTTCCACACCTCTATGTATATCACCAACAACGCATCCATTGGCCTGCACCATGTTAACCATCACATCTACAACTTTGGCTCCACCAGCCTGTTCTTTGGCATGGGCACACAGGAGCGCATTGCTGTGGTAGAGGGCGGCCAGACCCGCATGAAGCGCTTCCTGCCCATCGGCATCACGGCGGACGAGCGCGTCTGCTCCGGCGCTCACTACGCCGAGTTTTTCCTGACCATGAAGCACTTCCTCAGCCACCCTGAGGAGCTGGAAGTGCCCCCGGAGTCCGTCCGCTTCGATCCCAAGTGTGAATACCACGTGCCGAAGGTTCAGAAGAAGGAAGTGCTGACCGAGGGTGAGAGCAAGACGGCGTAATTGTCCTTCCTCTGTTCTAACACAAAAGTGAAAAGGAAAACCCTCCGTTCTGTCGAATCTACTCTTTGTAGTACTGTAGGACGGAGGGTTTCTTTATGAATATCGCAATCATCGGCCTGGGTCTGATCGGCGGCTCGCTGGCCCGCACCATCAAGCTCCACACCGAGCATACCGTGTATGGCTGCGACCTCAATTCGCAGACCATCCAGCAGGCGTTCCTGATGGGCGCCATCGACGCGGAGCTGACGGACGAAAGCCTTCGCACCTGCGACATGGTGCTGGTCAGCCTGTACCCCGGCGCCATCGTCGAATGGGTCAAGGCCCATGCGGCGGATTTCAAGCCGGGCTGCCTTGTCATCGACTGCGGCGGCGTGAAGCAGCATATCTGCGAGGTGCTGACGCCCCTGGCGAGGGCGGGGGAGTGGCATTTCCTCGGCGGACACCCCATGGCGGGCCGCGAGCATTCCGGTTTCCGCTATGCCAAGGATGACCTGTTCGACAATGCCAGTATGATCCTGTGCACCGACGGCCTGGATGACCCGGAGCTGCTGCAATTTGCCCGGGATTTCTTCCTTGATCTGGGATTCCGCCGGGTGCAGTTCACCAGCCCCAAAACCCACGACGAGATGATCGCCTACACCAGCCAGCTGGCCCACATCGTGTCCAGCGCGTACGTCAAGTGCCCGCTGGCGGACAAGCATCGCGGCTTCTCGGCGGGCTCCTTCGCGGATATGACCCGCGTGGCGAAGCTCAACGAGGTCATGTGGACGGAGCTGTTCTTCGATAACCGTGAGGCGCTGCTGCCGGTGATGGAGGATCTTGTTCAGCGGGTGACGGAATACCGCGACGCCCTGCGGGACAACGACCGCGACGGCATGATGGCGCTGCTGAGGGAAGGCCGCGAAACCAAAGAACGCTTATTGGAGAATTGATTCCGAAGGGGTGGAGGGGGCGATCGGAAAGCCCCCTCCTGTCACTATGTAATGGAGGTGAAACATGACAATTCTGGTATCCGCCTGTCTGCTGGGCGAAAACTGCAAATACAACGGCGGCAACAACCGCAATGAGCGCGTTTTGAACTATGTGGAAGGCCATGAGGTCATCCCTGTGTGCCCGGAGATGCTGGGCGGACTGCCCTGTCCTCGCAAGCCCGTGGAATGGGTGGGCGAGCGCGTCCTGACCCGCGACGGCGATGACTGCACGGAGGCCTTCCGCCTGGGCGTACAGCGGGCTGTGGATATCATTGGCGACAGGCAGATCGACCTGGCCATCCTGCAGTCCCGCAGCCCCACCTGCGGCGTGAAGCAGATCTACGACGGCACCTTCTCCGGCACGCGCATCGACGGCATGGGCGCGCTGGCAAGGGCGCTCAAGGAGCGCGGCATTCCACTCATGGACGCGGAGGATGTGCCGGACTAACCCATCTCAACGTCCACCAGAATGACGTCATCCCCGATCTTGCAGATCATTTCCCACGGAATGACAATGACCTCCTTTTCGCCCCGCAGGAACTGTCCGCAGGAGAAGCCTCGCTTGCATCCCGGTACAATGAGTGCTGTGATCTTCCCGTCGCACAGGCAGAATTCGAGGTCGATCACCTTGCCAAGGCTCCGGCCGTCGCGGGTGTTGATCACGTCTTTCAGGCGCAGGTCGGACAGGGTCATGCAGATCACCTCATCGATATTCGGTCCCTCCATGCTATGCGGAGGGACCGCTTTTCATGCGTTGCGGCGGCGGATGATCTGTGGTACAATACGGCCAAAGGAGGTGCGGCGATGATCGCAACCATGACGGATTTTTCCGCGATCCTGAGCGATGCGCAGGCGCATCACGCGGCTGAGGTACGCTGCGAGTTCACGCCCGAGCTGTCTGCGCGGATGAATGACGCTGCTCTGCTGGAGGCACTGATCATCGGCCTGCCCATGGCGCAGGGCGTGCAGCACCGCATCGTCCGCAGCCGGGGCAGGGGAGCCGTCCTGACGGCGAAGGTACGTTACCGGGACGCTGTGCGGATGCTGGCGGGTGACCGGTTGACGGAGGAGGAATCCGCTGCGCTGGAGATGGCAAGAAGCATTGCTGTTGACTTCCTGCCGATGGCCCCGCAGGAACGCTTTGACAGCCTGTATGAATGGGTCTGCCGGCATGTGCGCTATGCCCACACCGCGCCGGGACAGAAGGGTTACGAGCGGCTTGTGGGGGCGTCGGGGGCGCTGCAGGACTGGCAGGCCAACTGCCAGGGCTTCGCGGATGTCATGTACCTGTTGTGCGGCCTTTGCGGCATTGAGTGTGAATATCGCTGCGCACGCGGTGAACGGCGGCTCCATGTGTGGAACGCGGTCTGCCTGAACGGCGAATGGCGTGAGGTGGATGCGTCCAAGGGAGCGCGGAGCTCGCAGCTGCCATGACGGCTGATGATCCCCCTGAATACATTGACAAATTCAAAACAAATTTTCGCAAGAGCCCAAAAAACACTACCCAAGACGGGAATAATATGATATAATGAATCCGTATGAGGCAAAATCGACCTCTATTCACGACTATCATGAGATAGGAGGAAACATTCCATGCTTTACACCAAGGAAGTTGAAGAAATGGTCTGTGTCGCCAAGGGCCCCAACCACGGCCCCGCGCCCATCCCCGAAGAGGGCAAGTGGGTGCAGGTCAAGGAGATTAAGGATGTCTCCGGTTT
>JAFXFR010000015.1 GCA_017513475.1 Clostridia bacterium | reverse complement strand
CCTGGACGAGGCCACCCCCTACGACTGCAATCCCGATGACTGCGGCACCCTGCTGGAGCACCTGGAGAACAGCTTCTACCACGTCGTGAACAACAAGGGCCCCCACGGTCTTCCCCTGATCGGCCGTGCCGACTGGAACGACTGCCTGAACCTGAACTGCTTCTCCGATGCGCCCGGCGAGTCCTTCCAGACCTTCTCCAACCCCAATGCCCCCGACGACCGCAAGGCCGAGTCCGTGCTGATTGCCGGTATGTTCGTGGCGATCGGCCCCGAACTGGTGGCGATCCTCAAGCACAAGGGCATGGACGACAAGGCTGCTGCCTGCCAGGCTGAGATCGACGCGATGCGTGAGGTCATCCTGACCGCCGGCTGGGACGGCGACTGGTTCGTCCGCGCCTATGACGCCTTCGGCAATAAGATCGGCTCCAAGGAGTGCGACGACGGCAAGATCTTCATCGAGTCCCAGGGCTACTGCGTCATGGGCGGCGTCGGCGTCGAGGACGGCAAGGCGGAAAAGGCCATGAAGTCCGTCGAGGAGTGGCTGGAAACCGAGCACGGCATCGTGCTGCTGCAGCCCGCCTACAAGGAGTACCACCTCGAATTGGGCGAAGTGTCCTCCTACCCTCCGGGATACAAGGAGAACGCCGGCATCTTCTGCCACAACAACCCCTGGATCATCGCTGCTGAGACCGTTCTGGGCCACGGCGACCGCGCCTTCAAGCTGTATTCGAAGATCGCCCCCGCCTACCGCGAGGAGATCTCCGACAAGCACAAGATGGAGCCCTACGTCTACTCCCAGATGATCGCCGGCAAGGACGCCAAGAACTTCGGCCAGGCCAAGAACAGCTGGCTGACCGGCACCGCCGCGTGGAACTTCTACGTCATCAGCAACTACATCCTGGGCATCAAGCCTGACTGGTACGGCCTCAAAATTGATCCCTGCGTGCCCCACGACTGGGATGGCTACAAGGTGTCCCGCCGTTTCCGCGGCGCGACCTACGAGATTGCCATCAACAACCCCGATCACGTCTGCAAGGGCGTGAAGGCGGTCACCGTGGACGGCAAGGCCATCGAAGGCAATGTACTGCCCGTGTTCGCGGACGGCAAGGTGCATCAGGTGGAGGTCACCCTCGGTTAATGGAATATTAGCTGCTGCATGGAAACGTGCAGCGGCTTTTCTTATCTGTAATTTGTGTTAGGGAGGGGGACAAGGAGGCCCGAACAATCTATTTGCTGCCCAGCCGGCGAAAACGTCTGGTTCCGCACAATTTCCGCTGCGAAAACATTTTCGACTCTGCAAGATTCGTCTTTGTCCAAAATGGCAAATTTTCTTCCAAAAATTCAATTTTTGCAGCAGGAATTGAAGGCTGGACGGCGAAATGTATCATCACAAGCGGGGGACAAAACGAAAACCCAAGAAATCTTATCAAGTCCCCCAGCGCATACCGTCAGGGCGATAAAGGCCCAAACAATGCGCAACCAGATCAGAAAGGGCGTGATGCCAGTGGCGCATCATCAGGAGCGGAAGCTCTGATAGCAAGCTCCGATTCAGCTCAACCTATGAGTGCTTCCGCATTTCGGATTTATCTGCGAAAGGAGCACCCCTATGAAGTTGACGATTTATGCGAAGAATATGACGGTATCCCCCAACGTTACCCGCCGCATCGAGAAAAAGACCGAGAAAATGGGCCGCTACCTCCTGCCTGACGCCGAGATGCAGATCCGGCTGAGCAAGGAGACGAAGCGTGACCTCCGCGTCGTTGAAATCACCGTACCGATGGGCAATAACGTATTCCTGCGTGCCGAAGCCTCCGAACCGGAAAACCTGTTCCTGGCGATCGACCAGGCCCTGGCGAAGATTGAACGCCAGATCCACCGTCACCGTACCAAGCTGGGCAAGCGTCTGAAGGAAGACGCCTTTGCAGCCCCTGAACCCGAGTATATCGAGGACGAAGCCTTGCCTGAGGCAGGCACGCCCGAGATCGTCCGTCGGAAGACCTTCCCCGTTCGTCCCATGTCCGTGGAGGACGCAGCGGTCGAGATGGAACTCCTGGGTCATAGCTTCTTTGCATTCGTCAACGTGGAAACCGAGAGAACCAATATCCTCTACCAGCGCAAGAACGGCGGACTGGGTCTGCTGGAGCCGGAAGCATAACCGAGAGGGGGAGAACTCCCTCCGACCCGGCCATATCGCAGTTTGACTGCTTCGACTGAATGTCACGACCGACGGCCTGTGTAGGAATCGAATTTGACTGACATAGAAGGAAAACAGAATAGACAGATAGAATCAATCAGTCGAGGAATCGACGTACAGGGCTTCCGCGTCGCGGGAGCCCTATTTATGCAAAGGAGGACTTCCCCCATGCAGAACTACCTCTTCGTCCACTTCCGCGAAAAGACCAGCCCCGACGGCGAGCAGGTGTATTTCGCCATCAGCCGCGACGGCTTCCATTGGGAGGCGCTCAATGACGGTCAGCCCGTCCTGTGGGCGTACTACGGCGACCATGGCGTGCGCGACATGACCATCTGCCGTGACAAGGCGACGGGCCGCTTCCACATTTTTGCCACTGACCTGAGCCTCAGCTACGGCATGCGCGGCAAGTATCAGCATTCCTGGCGCAACATCAACCTGCATGGCTCGAAGGATCTGGCGCATTGGTGGAGCGATGACCTGGTGCACTGGTCGGAGCAGGAGATGATCCGCCTGGGCGATGAGGGCTGCGGCTGCATCTGGGCGCCGGACATCATCTATGACAAGGAGCATGGGGATTACGTCCTCCACTGGAGCTACTGCCATGCGGACAACAATTACGGCCCCATGGCGATTTACTACTCCCGCACGAAGGATTTCGTCCATTACACCCAGCCCGCGCTGCTCTACCGCAAGGCGGACAGCGGCTGCATTGACTCCGCGATGTACGAGGAGGACGGCAAGTACTACCTGTTCGTGAAATCCGAGGGCAATCCGCACCGGATGATCGAGCTGGTCAGCGACCATGTCACAGGCCCCTGGACGCGGGTGGAGGCCTTTGATAAGTCCATGGAAGCGGTGCAGGCGGGCCTGTATGAAGCGCCAACTGCTGTCCGGTTGGAGGACGGACGCTGGTGTCTGTTCATCGACTACTACGGGGTGAAGGGCGCCGGCCAGGGCTATGTGCCCTTTGTCGCGCCGAGCATGGCCAGCGGCGAATTCGTTCGCAGCGACGCGAAGTTCTCCTTCCCCTATGGCTTCAAGCACGGCACGCTGCTGACCATCACCGAGGCAGAATACGACCGCATGAAGGCCCATGACTGGAATGATGTGAAGGATAACCGGTAATGCAAAGGAGCTGCTGCAAAATGCAACAGCTCCTTTTGTGTGCAACGCGTCCCTGATAGCCAAGGTATTGGCGCAGTCTCACGCTGCCTCAGTCCTTCTTGCCGAACAGGCCGCCCAGGACGCCCAGAACGCCTTCGGCCTTGTCAGCCAGGTCATCCAGGCTCAGTTTGGCCTTGATGCCGTCGATGACCGCGTTGATCTTGTCGTCGGGCAGGTCGATGCCGACCAGGTCTTCCAGCACCTTCACGGGGTTCGCCTTGAACTTCGCCAGCAGCTGGTCGTCGCCCTTGAGCTTGGCAATAACGTCGTTGATGATCTTCTGGATATCCATGATAAATCCTCCCATTCATTTTCGGCCGAATTGACCGTTTGATGACTTTGTGGTAAGCGCTGCTGATCAGCGATCGCCCCAGTTGCTGATGGTGTCCTGGGCGATGCGCAGGAATGCACTGAGCTGACTGCGCTGTTCGGGGCTGAAATCAGCCGGCATGTGTTCTGTCAGTTCACCATCCAGGCTGGCAGCCAGAAGAAACTGCGGCGACGTCTTCAGTGTATTGCACAACAGCACGAGGGTTTCCAGGCTGGCGATGCGGCTGCCGCGCTCAATATGCCCCATGAAGGAGGCGGAGATTCCGGCTTTTTCGGCCAGTTGCTCCTGCGTCATGCCGTTCTTCCTGCGCAGCACACGGATGCGCTTGCCCATATCCTTGTAATCGATCATGCGAATGCCCTCCTTTGCAAGCAGGAATCTAGCTCGTAAGAATTATTATAGCGAAAAGAATTGGCATGATACACTGACTAAAGGTCGATAAGTGGACTATAAGAAGTGAAACGCGAGGTTTTTTCAGCATCAACAAAGCCTGGGAACCCTGGAGCGGGGTGATGAAAAAATTTGCAAAAAGGGCTGTACTTTTACATCAAAGCGTGCTATAATCATGGTTGCAGCCCAACCAAGGTATCCCAGGTTCATTCCTCCTTCGGTGTCACTTGACCCTATGGAAGCAGTGAAACTAAATGCATAGGTGTGGGTGACATAATTTTAGGAGGTATCCCCATGTACCAGGATGAAACCCTTGTTTGCCGTGACTGTGGCAACGAATTCGTGTTCTCCGCTTCCGAGCAGGCCTTCTTCGCCGAGAAGGGCTTCCAGAACAAGCCCTCCCGCTGCACTGCCTGCCGTGCTGCCCGTCGCGCTCAGAACGGCGGCAACACCGCTTCCGCTCCCCGTCAGATGTACGACGTGACCTGTGCCGAGTGCGGCCAGCCCACCCAGGTGCCCTTCATGCCCCGTGGTGATCGTCCCGTCTACTGCCGCGATTGCTTCGCCGCCCAGCGCGCCCGCTACTAAGCACTGCGCTGCCTGACGAAGGGCAGAAACAGCATATGCTGATCAAGTCCCGTCTGTGAAAACAGGCGGGGCTTTTTGTATGGATTATGTGAGAAGATGATGGGAATAGTATAGCATTATTCAAGAAACAACGCAAGTGCGTATACGCAATCGCGTCTGTAAATTTATTCTGTCATCGGAGGTGCTTTCCGATGTATGTAAAGGATGCGGTTGTGATTCGGTTTCAGGAGCTTTGCAAAGAGCGACACATGGTGTTGAACGAGCTGGCCACATTGTCCGGCGTTACCCCATCCAGCGTGTACAGCATGATCAACCCCAACCGCCGCGAGCTGCGGATCAGCCTGATCAAGAAGCTGTGCGACGGCCTGGACATCACGCTGGCGGAGTTTTTTACGGCCAAGGTATTTGACGAACTGGAACAGGAGATCCGCTGAGGAGCGGCTCCGTCTGTGAAAACAGGCGGGGCTTTTTCGTTGCCGATTTCCAATGTTCTTCCTGTGTATTTCGCTTGCAATTTCCGTCAGAATAGTGCATACTATAGTAGCACGGTACGGAAATTGTCCACCGGGCAAAAAATGTCCCACATCAACGCGCTAAATCGATCATGCAATATAAGGAGGAACTTCATTATGGATCGCGTATTTAACTTCTCTCCCGGCCCCTCGATGCTCGCTCTGCCTGTGCTGGAAAAGGCGCAGAAGGATATGATGTGCTACGGCGCCACCGGCATGTCCGTGATGGAGATGTCCCACCGCTCCAAGATGTACACCGACATCTATGACAAGACCGTCGCCGACCTCCGCAAGCTGATGAACATCCCGGACGATTACGACATCCTGTTCCTGCAGGGCGGCGCGACCGAGCAGTTCTCCGGCATCCCGCTGAACCTGATGGTCAACGGCAAGGCCGATTACGTCGATTCCGGCAACTTCGCCCATCTGGCCGCTGAGGAAGCCAAGCGCTACGGCACGGTCAACATCGCCGCGTCCAGCCGCGAGGACAACTACACCTACGTGCCGGACATGAAGACCGCCAACTTCTCCGACGATGCGGATTACGTCCACATCTGCCAGAACAACACCATCTACGGCACCCGCTACATCGAGCTGCCTGACGTGAAGGCTCCCATCGTGGCGGACTGCTCCTCCATGATCCTCTCCGAGCCCATGGACGTGACCAAGTATGGCGTGATCTACGCCGGCGCCCAGAAGAACATCGGTCCCAGCGGCCTGTGTGTCATGATTGTCAAGAAGGATCTGCTGGGCAAGGCCAACAAGCTCTGCCCCAAGCTGATGAACTGGACCGTCCAGTCCGAAAAGGGCAGCATGTACAACACCCCCAACACCTGGGGCATCTACCTGGCGGGCCTGACCTTCGACTGGCTGCTGTCCATCGGCGGCATCGAGGCCATCCATAAGGTCAACCAGGAGAAGGCCGCGATGCTGTACGACTTCCTGGATAACAGCAAGCTGTTCAAGGCCACTGCCCAGAAGGAATACCGCAGCCTGATGAACGTGACCTTCATCACCGGCGATGCGGAGAAGGATGCGGCGTTCGTGAAGGCTGCTGCTGCCGAGGGCCTGGTGAACCTGAAGGGCCACCGCAGCGTAGGCGGCATGCGCGCGAGCATCTACAATGCCATGCCCGTGGAAGGCGTGAAGAAGCTGGTGGACTTCATGAAGAAGTTCGAAGCCGACAACGCCTAAAAAGGGTTAAGGGCCGATTGGCCCTTACGGGGGCATTTGCTGAGAGTGTGTCCCCAGTGGGGACTTCGCCGTAGGCGAAAACGGAAGCAAATGTTGAATAAGGGGCCGCGGAGGCCCCTCCCCGCCGGAGGCCGGAGCCCGGCTGGCAGCCTCCGTCCGCAGACGGAAAAAACGCCCCACGCGCCTTTCGCTGATCCTTCAGGATCAGCCGAAACAGCTCACCCCGCCCCAAAGGAGCCGACCGTTGCTCCACCTTATCGCAATTCCCACCGGAGCCAACCAACGCTCCCCATTATCGTATCTCCCAAAGGAGGAACACCCCCATGTACAAGATTCAAACGCTGAACGCGATTTCCGATATCATCTACACCCAGCTGTCCGCCGACGCCTACACCGTGGCCAAGGAAGAGCCCGTGCCGGATGGCATCCTGGTGCGCTCCGCCGCCATGCATGACATGGAGCTGGGTGAGAACCTGCTGGGCATCGCCCGCGCCGGCGCCGGCGTGAACAACATCCCGATCGACAAGTGCTCCAAGCAGGGCATCTGCGTGTTCAACACCCCCGGCGCAAACGCCAATGCGGTGGCTGAGCTGGTGCTGTGCGGTCTGCTGCTGGGCAGCCGCAACGTCATCGGCGGCGTGAACTGGGCGCAGACCCTGAAGGGGGAGGGCGACGCCGTCGCCAAGCTGGTGGAAAAGGGCAAGGGGCAGTTCGTGGGCCCGGAGCTGCGCGGCAAGACGCTGGGCGTGATCGGCCTGGGCGCGATCGGCCGTCTGGTGGCCAACGCTGCCAGCGAGGGCTTCGGCATGCGCGTGATTGGCTGCGACCCCTACATCAGCGTTGAGAGCGCCTGGATGCTGTCCCGCAAGGTCGTTCACGCCAAGAATGACGCGGAGGTCTTCGCGCAGGCGGATTATGTGACCATCCACGTTCCGCTGAACGACAAGACCCGCGGTATGATCAACGCTGACGTCATCAGCAAGATGAAGCCCGGCGCGGTGCTGCTGAACTTCTCCCGCAATGAGCTGGTGGACAACGCAGCGCTGCTGGCTGCACTGGAATCCGGCCAGCTGGGCGGCTATGTGGTGGACTTCCCCTCCGCTGACCTGCTGGGCGTGGAGAAGGTCGTCGCCATTCCCCACCTGGGCGCTTCCACCCCCGAGAGCGAAGAGAACTGCGCCTCCATGGCCGCCGCGCAGCTGCGTGACTACCTGGAGTTCGGCTGCATCCACAACAGCGTGAACCTCCCCGAGGTGGCCCTGGGCCGTCCCGAGGGCGCGCGCGTGCTGGTCATCCACGAGAACATCCCCAACACCATCGCGACCATCACCGCCTGCGTGTCCGCTGAGGGCATCAACATCACCGACCTGATCAACAAGTCCAAGAAGGACATGGCTGTCACTGTGATGGACATGGCTGACCTCCCCACCGAGGACGCCATCGCCAAGATCAAGGCGCTGCCTGGCGTGATCCGCGTCCGCACTTTCGCATAAACCCAATGCAGGGGCTTCGGCTCCTGCTTTTTTCTTTGACAGAAACCGGCGTATGCGGTACAATGGTAGGGAAATATGTCGAAGGAGGCGCGAAGGATGCAGGATGTTGTGAAGGGCCGCGGAACGCTAAACGGCGGCAATCTGTCGGCGGTGATGGCGCGGCTGAACATGCGCCGCCCCTTGCTGGTTTGCAGCGCACGCATGCAGGCAGATTTTGCGGCCTGCACCGGCATGACGCTGCCTCTGTTCAGTGGATACCACCCCAATCCCGACCTGGCGGACGCCGTCGCAGGCGCGGAGCTGTACCGCGAAAAGGGCTGCGACGGGCTGATTTCCGTCGGCGGCGGCTCCGCGATGGACACCGCCAAAGCTGTCAAGGCGCTGCTGCTGGCAGGTAATATGGAGGATGTGCGCGTCAACCATCTGCCGGAGGGGCAGCTGCCCCATATCGCCATCCCGGGCACGGCGGGTACCGGCGCGGAAGCCACGCCCATCGCCGTGGTGTATGAGAACAACGAGAAGGTCTCCCTGGATCATCCGGTGCTGCTGCCGGAGGCCATCGTGCTGGATGGCTCCCTGCTGGACACGCTGCCCCTGTATCACAAAAAGGCCTGCGCGATGGACGCGCTGTGCCAGGGCATCGAGTCGTACTGGGCGGTGAAGGCCACGCAGGAGAGCCGCATCCATGCGGAACGGGCGATCCTGGGCGTGCTGCGGAACTTCGATGCGTACCTTGCCGGGGACGCGGACGCCGCCGACACGATGCTGGCGGCGGCCTATGAGTCCGGCTGCGCGATCCGCATCAGCCGCACCACCGCCGCCCACGCCATGAGCTACCAAATCACCAAGCGAATTGGCCCGGCCCACGGCCATGCTTGCATGCTGACGCTGCCCCACCTGTGGCGGCACATGGGGGATGCGCCGGTGATTTGCGAACTGAACACCCTCATGGGCACGGCCGACGGCGCATCGCTGCTGCTGGGCATGCTGTGCGCCGCCGATATGCTGCCCGACTCCATGCCCGACGACGCCACGCTGGATGCGCTGGCCGCCTCGGTGAACGTGCAGCGGCTGGGCAATCATCCGGAGCCGCTGACTACGGCAGAGCTGCGGGCCATCTATGTGCAGGCCTTTACGGTCTGCAGCGAGGATGAGCGGGCGCGTCTGGCGGCCCTGTGGAGGAATTATGCAGGATAAGCTGAATGCGGGTACGGAGCGTTTCATCCGTGCGGTGACGGAGTTCATCTTTGTGGAAGACAAGCCGGAAAAAGCGGATGTGATCTTTATTCCCGGTTCGCGCAAGGTGGAGCATGCCATCCGGGCGGCGGAGCTGTACAGGGCTGGATACGCGCCCTATGTGCTGCCCTCGGGGCGGTACACGATCAGCCGGGGATATTTTCTGGAGCTGCCCGAGCCGCTGAAAAGCGAATACCCCGGGCCATTTGAAACCGAGTGGCATTTCCTCAAGACTGTGCTGATGAAGCACGGTGTGCCGGAAAGCGCCATCCTCCGGGAGGATCAGGCGACCTACACCTGGGAGAATGCACAGCTTTCGCGCAAGGTGCTGGAGCAGCAAGGTATTCCGGCGAAGACGGCAATCCTGGCTTGCCATGCCTTCCATGCGCGGCGGGCGCTGCTGTATTATCAGGCGGCGATGCCGGAAACGCGGTTCATCGTCTGCCCGGCGCCCACACCCGGTTATACCCGGGAGGACTGGTTCCTCACCGAGAAGGGCTGCGCCCGCGTGCTGGGCGAGGTGCAGCGGCTGGGTAGCCAGACAAATGAAGTTTTTGCCATGATGCTGGAAGAAAAGTGAGCCTGGGATCGTTAATTGAAAGAAGGAGGGACGCAGTCCCTATGACTATGCACGATGGACACCGCCGCCGGCTGCGGGAGCGCTTCCGGCTTGAGGGCCTGGAGAACTTTGCGCCCCATGAGGTGCTGGAGCTGCTGTTGTTTTATGCCCGTGCCAGGGGCGACGTGAATCCTCTGGCGCACCGGCTGCTGGAGGTTTTCGGCACCCTTCGCGGCGTGCTGGAGGCTCCGGTGGATCAGCTCTGTGCGGTGGAGGGCATCGGCGAGGAAACCGCCGCGCTGATCTCCCTGATGGTGCCCATGTTCCGCCGGTATGAGATGTGCCTGTGCGAGAAGTCCCGGAAGCTGGCGCGTTACAGCGAGGTGCAGCGCTATTGCACCGCGCTGATGGCGGGCTTGCGCAAGGAACGCTTCTATGTGATCTGCGTATCATCGCAGATGCGCGTACTGGGACAGCGTCTGATAGCGGAAGGCAGCCTCTCGGAGGTGCCGGCCTATCCGCGCCTGGTGGTGGAGACTGCCCTGAATCAAAACGCCTATGGCATCATCCTGTGCCATAATCACCCCGGCGGGGAGGCCATTCCCTCGATGGGGGATGTGGACGTGACCCGCGAGCTGGAGGCGGTGCTCGCCAAGCTGGGCATTGCCCTGATGGAACACATCATTGTAGCGGATAATGACTGCTACAGTATGATCCAGCACGGAGATTATCAGTGCTCGATTGTCCGCAGCGGAAAGCAGTGGTACTTCCGCGAAGATGGCATGTGGGATGACGAATGGGCCTGACGAAAGGATCCGAACATACCATGAAGCATCTGCGAAGAATTCTGTTGATTGGATTGATCTGCCTGCTGGTGGGCGTGATCTTCTACCTGGGGGTGGTGGCGATGGTCTGTTACCGGGAGAAGCACATTCCCCCTGTGGGCGAGTATGACGCGATCATCGTCCTGGGGGCTCAGGTGAAGCCGGATGGCACGCTGTCGCTGCAGCTGCAGTGGCGCGTGGATGCTGCCGCCCGTGCCTGGAAGGAGCGCAACTGTCTGATCGTGGTTTGTGGCGCAAAGGGAGCCAATGAACCTGCCACCGAGGCCAGCGTTATGAAGGCGGAACTCATCCGTCAGGGCGTGCCGGAGGAGTACATCCTCATGGACGACAAGAGCTTCAACACCCGGCAGAACATCGCCAACGCGGTGACGCTGCTGGAGGGACGCGAGATCGATCACGTCCTCGTCGTGACCAGCGATTATCATCTGCCCCGGGCCATGGCCATTGCTGAGGACGCCGGGCTGGATGCCAGCGGCGTAGGTGCGCCCACCAAGCTGGGACTGCGCTTCTGGGTGAAAAACCACGGCCGTGAGGGCCTTGCCTGGATCAAATACTGGATGCAGAAGTACCTGCACCTGCCTTTGGAGTGACACAAATGACGACGGAAATGCTTTCTGCCCGCCTGACGGAGTGCGGCATTCCCCATGATGCAGAGCTGCCTGGCAAGATCCTGCGTTATCACGAGCTGCTGATGGACTGGAACACCCGCATGGATCTGACCGCCGTGACTGACGAGGCGGAGATGATCGACAAGCACTATGTGGACAGCCTGAGTGCGCTGGCTGTGCCGGGGCTGATTCCCGAAAACGGCAGCCTGATCGACGTGGGCACGGGTGCGGGCTTCCCCGGGCTGCCCCTGGCGCTGGCCTGCCCGAACCTGCGCGTCACCCTGATGGACGCCCAGCAGAAGCGGCTCAATTTCCTGCAGGCAGTTATCGACGATCTGGGCGTGCGCAATGTCACCCTCGTCCATGCCCGCGCGGAGGATGGGGCGCAGTTCCCCAATCATCGCGAAAAGTATGACATTGCCGTGGCCCGTGCTGTGGCCTCCCTGGCGGTGCTGTCGGAGTACCTGCTGCCCTACGTGAAGGTGGGCGGCAAGGCGCTGTGCTGGAAGGGTCCGGCGCTGATGGACGAGCTGCCCCAGGGCCGCAAGGCTGCGTTCCTGCTGGGCGGCAAGGTGGGCGAGCCGGTTCCCGTGACCTTCCCCGGCCGCGACTGGCAGCATCTGTTACTGCCGGTGCAGAAGGTGGCAAAAACCGCTCGACAGTATCCCCGAAAAGCCGGCACGCCCGGCAAGTCCCCCCTGGGCGGAAACGACAAGAAGTGAGCATCCTCCGCGGAAAAGGCGGAAAAATCCCCGTGCATGGGGCAGATCGTGTCGAACGATTCTGCTTGCCCTGTACGGGGGATTGTTTTATCATGGTGACAGCTGCCATTCAAAGGAGAATTGTGCATGATGTACCAAGTGATGCCACGTCCACCGGTCTCGCCGCCCCACTACTTTGACTCAGCGGAGGCACTTGTGCACATGCAGGGGGAGGGGCGCTCGCTGGCGGAAATGGCGAGTTTGATGGGGCTGACGATCCCGCAGGTAACGGCCCGGCTGCAGCTGGCCACGATGGAGGCGGGGCTGCGGACGCTGCTGCGTCGGGAGGGAGCACCGGAGCCGATAGCACTGACCCTTCTGCAGCTGTCCGATCCCGTTTCCCGGCGGAGGTTGGCGTTGCGGATCATCCGGGAGCGGCTGTGCATCCGGGATGCGGCGCTGCTGGTGGCCTCTGCGCGGCGAAGGTTTCCCAAGGGGGAGCCGCTACGGCAGCAGGTCATCACGGTGATGCGGGATGTCCGGCCTTACCGCAACGCCATCCGCGACATTGCCGAGCAAATGAAAACCGCCGGCGTGCGCGCAACCTTCACCGAGCGCAAATCCGGCGGCATGCTGGAAATGACCGTATCCTATCCTGCGCGGCGGCGACGGATGGAACGGTATCATTCCATGTAAAACTTCAGCGTTTTTTCGATCCAGTAGAGGTAGTTGGGGCCGGGCGTTTCGAGGGCTTTCATCTGCCTGTACAGGGGGATGCCGTCGGCTACATCGTGCCACAGGTCGGTAAAGACGGTATCGAAGCCTTCGCCGGGCATGGTTTTTTCCGCGTACTCAAAGGCGTCCGCCTCGACGATGTGCAGCGCGTCCTTCCGGGGGAAGAAGGGCAGCAGCAACCGGCGGAACACATCGATCACCGCCGGATTCTTCTCCACCACGGCGACGCTGGAAACGTCCTCCTTCAGCAGGCAGTGGAAGGCGTAGTACCCCAGGCCCAGCCCGTAGGTCAGCACCTTGCCGCGGGACTGCTTCACCGCAGGCTGGATGGTGTTGATCTCGTTGGGGGTGACGGTCATCCACACGCGGCCGTCCTCGCGGATGGCGGGGAAGTCAAAGCCGCGGTCGAACCAGCCCAGATGGGGCAGGATCCGACCGGCGTCGTCCTGGCGGAAGTCATCCGCCACGAAGAGTTCCATGGGCTCAATGCGCTCGTACACCAGATCGACGCGGCCCTTCTCGCCGATGGCGGGCTTCACGGCCTGGAAGTAGGCGTCCGCCTCGTAGACGGCAGGGTCGTGCCGACGGATCATCTGGGGGAAATAGCTGCGGTAGAGCCGTGCATCCTCCGGCTTGGACGTGTCCAGGCCGCAGTGGGCGGCCAGCAGGGCCATGTAGGCCTCGTTGGGCGTGAGCGAGCACTCGGCGGCAAGGCTGCGCACATCCTCCGGCTGGATGGCTGCGGGCGTGAAAGTCAGGTATTCGCTGATGAGCGTCAGCAGGCGCTCGTTGTCGGCATGGGTCACGGAGATCACCTCGGATTCATCTTATCATGCTCCGGCGGATTTGGCAAGGACGCTGCAAATGTAAAATAAGGGGCTCCTGCTTGCAAGTCGTCCCGGAGTATGGTATCATGTGGGAGCAAACCCGCCGAAAGGATGATACCATGAAGCTGACCATTATCCGCGTGATCGCGGTGCTGCTGATCGTGGCTGCCATCGGCCTGTACGCGTACGGCGTACTGGTCAACGGCGACAAGCCCACCGACAACCTGCTGCGAACCGCCATTATCGCCCTCTCCGGCGTGAGCGCCCTGATGAAGACTTTTCCCAAGCGCCGCCCGCTGAACCAGTTTGCCGCGGCCTTCGCCAAAGAGCTGGGCAACGCCTTTGCGGATGATACCAGGAAGCGCGAAAGGCTGCTGGAGGCCGTCCGTCTGTTCGATGAGGACAAGAACCGTGCTGCACTCAAGATCCTGGACGATCTCCGCCCGGACGCCAGCACCCGCGATGAGATCTACGCGGTGGGCCTCTTCACCGCCCTGTGCCAGAGGGACCTGGGCCTGACCGCGGCCGCCATCGCCACCTACGAGGACACCGCAGCCAAGGGCGCGGAGACTCATTGATCTGTACGCCAACGGCATCACGAACGTGCACGTATACTCGATGAACAAGCCGGACGTCGCCGCGAAAATCCAGTCGAATCTTTCGGCT
>JAFXFR010000165.1 GCA_017513475.1 Clostridia bacterium | reverse complement strand
GGTAAACAGGTCGGCCTATCCGAAGCACAGATTCTGGGTTTCGCAACGGCCCTGTCCTCTGTTGGCATTGAGGCGCAGATGGGCGGCTCCGCGCTGTCTAAGGCGCTGGTTAAGATGGAGGTTGCCGCTGCCACCGGTGGTGAAGCGTTGACCGACTTTGCCTCGATCTGCGGCGTAACCGAGGAACAGTTTGTTCGTATGTGGGAAGCAGATCCCGCTGCCATGTTCCAAGCCTTCATCGAAGGATTGGCGCAGATGGATGACGAAGGCATGAGCGCCATCGCTGTCCTGAACGAGATCGGGATCTCCGAAGTACGCCTGCGCGATACACTCCTGCGCTCCGTCAATGCGACGGAGCTTTTTGCTTCTGCGCAGAAGACGGCAAATAAGGCGTGGGCTGAGAATACCGCACTTGCAGAAGAAGCAGGTAAGCGCTACGCCACCACGGAAAGCAAGCTCATCAACCTGAAAAACAAGTCCGTCCTCTTTGCCCAGCAGCTGGGCGATGATCTGAATCCTACCATCCACAGCCTGATCGACGGCGTGGATGATCTGATGGATAAGTTCATGGAGATGGATGAGGCCGAGCGCAAGCAGGTCATTCAGACGGCAGCGTTTGTCGCATCTATTGGCCCGGCGTTCTTGGCGGTATCGAAGCTGTCCAAGGGTCTCTCCGTTGTTACCGGCGGCATCGGCAAGTTTGCCACGGCGGTTGGTAAGGCAGGCGGCGGCTTTGGTGGCTTTATGTCGGTGCTGGGCAAATCGCCCTCCGTATGGCTTGCGGTTGCTGCCGCTGTGGTGGTTGGCACCGTCGCGCTTGCCGATTACGTATCCGGTGCAAAGCAGGCACGAGAAGCCCTCGAAGGCATGGCTGAAACCGCCGAAAACTGGAAGGACACAGCTGCAGAGACCTTCTACAATCAAAGCGGCGCTGGGCTGTCCTTCTTCGGTATGACTGCTGATGATTTTAAGACCGCTGGCACAGATATTGCCCAGAGCGGAGCCAACTGGCTCTCCGGGCTGATTGCAGTCTGGACAGATGGCAAAAAGGAAACCAACGCCATCGTCTCTGAATGGACGGAATCCTTCAAAGCAGGCACGGAAGAAATCCGCACAGCGCTTTCTGAAATGAAGCTCACCGCTGATGAGCGCGGCTATACCGGGCTTGCTGAACAGATGGAAGCAGACCTTGCTATTCTGGACGGCATCGATGACGAAATTGCCAAGCTGCTGAAAAAGCGGCAGAGCAGGCTGTTCACCGAGGAGGATCAGATCCGTCTACAGGAGCTGATCGATACCCGGGAAGCCATTCAGGTCAGGTACAACCTTGTGCCCGCTACCGGCGACACCGAGGGCTTTGAAACCATCCGTCAGAAGCTGGAAGCCGAGGTTGCCCGTGCGCAGGCGCGTGGGCAGAGTGACGCCAACGTTACCGTGTATGAAAACGCTGTCGTTGCGGCGGCACAGGGCTTGGCGGCGATCAATGAGCAGATTGATGCGAACTACGACAAGGAGTATGCGCTTATCCAGCTGATCTCCGATAGCGCTGAACGGGAGGCTGCGCTGGCCGACCTGAATCAGCGCTATAATGCCGAGCGTAGGCAGGCTGCGCTGGAATATGCGGCGCTCCTGCAGGAGATTGCTCTCCCTGTGTGGGAACAGGAAAACATCCAGCAGGCAGCTGCAGATATTGATACCCTGAACCAGAAGCTGCGCGAGTACAGCATGGCTTCTGAAACCGAAAAGCCCGGCTTGCTTGCCGATCTCAACGAGCTCACTGCCAGCATGGACGAGGATTCTCTCGTTGAATATATCGGCCTGCTGACACAGATTCAGAGCTTGTTGGACAGTGGACTGACGGAAGCCGAAGTCGAAGCCATGTTCCCGGAGATTGATGTTTCCGGCGCTATGGAGCAGCTGGCTTCTGTGCAGGACTACCTTGATACGCATAAGCTGGAACTGCCCGGCTTGGCTTCTATGTTCTCCGAAGCTATCCCCGAGGAAGCTCTGAAAATCGCCACGGATCTTGATATGACCGGTGCACAGGCGCGGTGGGATGAATTCGCCGCCAACCCCGGCGCGATCACCACTGACGCGATCATCGCAGGATATCAGGAAAACGAGCAAACTGTCAGGGTTCAGCCTACCGTGGATGCCTTTGTTTCCTCTTATACCGAAATCCCGGAAGGTGCCTCCACCGCATCTCTTACGCCGACAGGACTGATCGCCTATGTGGAAAAATATGCCGAGGTCACAAACGGTGCGGACGTTACCGGATTGACACCTGAAATTGCTACTTGCTTGGTGGCCGGATATCAGGAGCTGGCAGAGGGCGCGGATGTGTCCCTGCTCAAGCCTGACGACGTGGTTGCCTATGTGACCGAATACGCCGAAAAGCAGGGTGTTGACCTGTCCGGGCTTGCACCGGAGGGCGTGACAGCCTTCGTCATGGCCTATCAGGAAATCGAGGGCGGTGCGCTAACCACAGCCCTTGCGCCTTCCGATGTTGCCGCCATCGTTACAGAGTACCTGTTGGCTGAAAACGTGGATCTGTCCAAGGTTACGGATGCGCAGGTGGATGCGATGGTCAACGCCTATGCGGAGGCCACCAACTGTGACAAGACAGCCCTCAAAGCGGAGGTCGTGGCACAGATCACGTCCTATGTAAATGCTGAAGGCGTAATGCCGCCAATTATTACCACCAAGGTGCAGATTACCGGGTATGAGTATCTGACCTATAAGGACTTTCAGGAGAACAGCGGCTTTGCCGTTGACGTTCCTGTCAGGCTGGGTGAAATCTCGGATGCTGATCTGGCATCGCTCTCTGCCGATGGTAAGATTAAATACTGGCAGGATGGCATTGAAATTCCTGTTACAGCTGTGCCAGAAGGTGCGCTGACCCCAGACACCATCGCCACCATGTCCGAGGACGGCACAATGCACATCCTGATCTCACCACAGGTCACCGGTACGCAGGAGGCCATCGATGCTATCTCACCGCTGGTGGATGAGGTGGATAAGCTGGGTGTCACGGCAGCTGGTATGTGGGCAGGCATTATGCCTGCTACCACAATGGATTTGATCGGCTCCGCAGTAGACCGCATCAACTCCTATACCAAAACGTTGGACTATAACGGTTGGCAGAAGTTCTGGGCTGCTCTGCGCGGCGAAAGTGTTGATCATGGTGTGTTGGATCAGAGCATGCGTTACGACTTCAACGCTGAAACCGTTGCAGAGCTTTCTGCTTACGTCGCCGAAATGGTCTCCGCTATCCAGCAGGGGCAGGAGGTCTCGCAGGAGGACATCGAAAACCTGCAGGCCATCGTGACCTTCCTGAACGGCCTTGATACCACCGAAACCGGTGCACACATCAAGGAAGGCGTTGCGCAGGGTATGACAGAGGCAGGCTGGGACAGCGATGCTGAAACCGTCGCCACCAACCTTGAATCCGCTTTGAACCTTGCATTGGGCATCCAGAGCCCCTCGACGCGCATGAAGCCAGTGGGCGGATATGTGACGGCGGGTATTGGTGCTGGTGCAGCGGAGTATGACTTTTCTACGGATGCAGCATCTGTTGCCGGGAACGTGGAAACCGCCATGAGCCTTGCGCTGGTGGAAGGCTTGCTGTCCGGCAACGGCGCGACCATCATAGGTGGGCTGGCTTCCTCCATGACGGGCTACAGCTTTACGACCACCGCCAGTCAGGTAAGCACGCACATCAAGAGTGCGGTCAATGCGAATCTGACCTCCACCACACTGCGCAGCGCAGGCGTGAATGCTATGGCCGGTCTCAAGGCAGGCATCAACGCAGGCCGCAGCGGTGTGGTTTCTGCCATGCGCTCTGCTGCCCGCGCTGCGGTCAATGCGGCGAAATCTGAGCTCAAAATCGCCAGTCCCTCTCGTGTGTTCCGCGACGAAGTCGGCGCGATGACCATGAAGGGTTTCGGACAGGGCGTGATGGAAGAGAGCAAAGAGCAGGCCAAGATCATCCGCAACGCTGCTCGTTACCTGACGGATGAAGCCCGCGAGGGTGCTATCATCCATAACGCCACCACCAACCACAGGACGTACAACCAGAACAGCACGGTGAACCTCTCTGGGAACACCTTCACTATCCGGGACGAACAGGATATTTACGCGCTGGCCACGGAGATTGCCACCCTGACTCGCAGACAGCAACGCGGCAAGGGACTGAGAATGGCATGATCGCAGAATCGATGACAACATAGCAGCTCCGAGCGCCGCTCTACAACAGGGCGGCGCTTTGTCGTGCTGGAAAGGAGTAACCCTTGAATGATTGGTTTGAATGGAACGGTGTTCGTTCCACGGAATACGGCGTACATGTGCTGGAACAGCCGCCGCTGACTATGCCCGCAGAACGTGCTACCTTTACTGTTGTCCCCGGCAGGAGCGGATCGCTCACTACGCTGGAAGGCGACGATGTATATGATGATCTGATGCTGACTGCTACCTGCATAATTGATAATCCTGCTCGTATCCCGGAGATCTGCTCATGGCTTCGGGGCGGCGGCACAGTCACCTTCGCCAATCGCGAGGGTGGCTTTTATTATGCCCGGGTGGTCAATCAAATTCCCTTTGAGAAAATACTGCGTGGCAATCCGCACCGGTCATTTGCCGTGAATTTCCGTTGCAAGCCTTTTTGGTATCAATCTGATGTTCCTGACAAAAGAATCCAGCCTGCAAGTGGGAGTACCAGTGGATATGTCACGATGAATAATCCCGGCAACGTAGCGTCTGAGCCAATCATAACAGTAACTGGAACAGGCGAAATTACGCTGATCGTGGATATGACTATCGTAGAACTGTCAGATATGAACGGAGATATTACGATTGATTCTGTTCTACAGGAGGCGTATTCGGGAGTTGAATCAATGAACAACCGTATGAGTGGAGATTTCCCGACGCTTTCTCCGGGCAACAGCACTATTTCATGGACAGGGAATGTGACTTATTTGACAGTCACACCGAACTGGCGCTATCTGTAAAGAAAGGGGGATATTGATGATATGTGTTTACGCTCCTGACTGCACCGACTTTTCCAATAATGGTCTGGGCATGGTCAGCCCGTTATCCTGCACAGTAACGGAAACGCTCAATGGCGAATGGGAGCTTACGCTCACACATCCCATTGACGAGCTGGGCAAGTGGCAGAGGCTGACTGACGGCTGTATTATCCGTGCCCCTGTGCCTGCGGCGATGACTCCGCAGATCAATCTCGTCACTCAGCAGTATCAGACAGATACCTATGACGTGGAAATCTACAAGATTACCACGAAAAGCGATCCGCTTCGTCTTCGTTCCGGCACAGGCACCAACTACAAAATCCTCGGCAAATACAAAAAAGGCAAGGAAGTCATTGTGCTGGACAAGAGCAACAGTCAGTGGTACGAAGTGACCGCCCCTGACGGCAAGCATGGCTACATGTCCGCCGAATATCTGACCTATGAGCGTACCGAGC
>JAFXFR010000014.1 GCA_017513475.1 Clostridia bacterium | reverse complement strand
GCAGTACCGCGTGTCTCAGGGTGAGACCATTTACATCGACAAGGTGAACCAGGAAGACGGTTCCACCATTTCCTTCGACGTTCTGATGGTCGAGAACAATGGTGAGATCAAGGTCGGCAACCCCACTGTCGCCGGTGCGACTGTTGAGGGCAAGATCGTCGCTCAGGTCAAGGGCGAGAAGATCATGATCTACAAGTACAAGTCCAAGAAGAACTACCACCGCCGTCAGGGCCATCGTCAGCCCTACACCAAGGTGGAGATCACCGCGATCAACGCCTGATGACCAGGTGTACGCTCTTTGTGGACAGCGCTTCCCGCATCATCGGTTTTTCTATCAAGGGACATTCCGGATATGCTGAGGAAGGCAGCGACATCGTCTGCGCAGGCATTTCCGCTCTGGCAATCACCACGGAAAACGCCCTGTGCCAGCTGGTGAAGCTCTCCCCCACCGAACGCGGCGGCGAGGACGGTTTCATCGAGGTCCTTCTCCCCGAGAAGATGACCGACACACAGATGCATGACGCGCAGCTGCTCCTTTCCGCGCTCCACATCGGGCTTGGAAATATCGCACAGGCTTACCCCGACTATGTACGGCTCACCACCCGCAGGGTACGGTGAGACAACAACACCATTCTGAAATCGGAGGATAAATACCATGATGAAGATGAATCTTCAGCTGTTCGCTCACAAGAAGGGCGTGGGTTCTACCCGCAACGGCCGCGACAGCGAATCCAAGCGTCTTGGCCCGAAGCGTGCTGACGGCCAGTACTCCCTGGCTGGCAACATCCTGGTGCGCCAGCGCGGCACCAAGATCCACCCCGGCAAGAACGTGGGCATCGGCAAGGATGACACCCTGTTCGCTCTGATCAACGGCATCGTGCGCTTTGAGCGTCTGGGCCGTGACAAGAAGCAGGTTTCTGTCTACCCCGTGGAGACCGAGGCCGCTGAGTAAGTGACTTCGTCACGTTTTCTGCCAATCAAGAGCGAACCTTCTGTTGAGCGTTACGCCTGATCTTGAAAACGTCGAATCGCCACTGCTGACAAAGCACAAAGAAGCCTGTCTGATGCAATCGCTCGGGCAGGCTTTTTACGTTCTCCCCCACTCTGATACAGGAAGTGATTCCATGATCGGTACACTCATCAATGCGGCGGCGATCATCGCCGGCACACTCCTTGGATTGCTGCTGCGCAAGGGTATTCCTCAGCGACTGCAGGATACCGTCGGCCAGGGACAGGGTCTGTGCGTTGTCCTCATCGGTCTGACCAGCGCCCTCAAAACCGCGGATATCACCTGTGTGATCATCTGCATGGTTGTTGGCAGCCTGCTGGGTGCCTGGATCGACATTGAGCGCCGCCTGAATGACCTGGGTAAAGCCATCGAGCGCAAGGTATCGCCTGACGGCGCTGAAGGCAGCGTTGCCAAGGGTTTTGTGACAGCCTCGCTGGTGTTTTGTGTGGGCGCGATGGCTATCGTCGGCAGTATGGACAGCGGCCTTCGCGGCGATCATTCCACGCTGATCGCCAAATCCATCCTGGACGGCGTATTTGCCGTCATCTTTACCAGCAGCCTGGGTTGGGGCGTAGGTCTCAGCGCACTGGCCGTCCTGGTATATCAGGGTACTATTGCCCTGCTGGCCATGTGGATTGAACCCCTGCTGACCACGCAGATCATCACCGAGATGAGCGCCGTCGGCGGATTGCTGATCATGGGTATCGGCTTGAACATGATCTACGACAAGCACCGCATCCCAGTGGGCAACATGCTGCCGGCGATTTTTATGCCGATGGCATATATCCCCTTGCTTGCCTTATTCTCCTGATCCCACTCAAAAACGCACCGGAATCACATCCGATGCGTTTTTTGTATATCAGATTTCCAGCAGCCTCCGCTGGAAGCCGCCGCAGAGCTCGTCAGCCAGGTCTTCGCCGTACTTTTCGCTCAGAACCTCATGGCACTTGCGCATCTTGCAGGAACGCGAGGACAGATTATGTGCATCCGTAGCAACGCAGTCCACATAGCCGTTCGCCAGCATCTGACGGAGCCAGCGGTCTGCAAAGAAACCGCGCTTGTTGATCACGGTGTTTGCATTGATCTGGATGTACACCCCGAACTCATCGCGAAGCTTGCGCACATTTTTCAGGCTTCGCAGCGCAGCATAGCGTTCCGCATGGGCGAAGATCACATCATATCCCGCCATGCCGAAGCTCTTTGCAGCGTCCATCAGCCGCTGAAAGCTGGCGTCCGGACTGAACTCCACCAGAACGGCGTCACCTTTTGCCAAGGTCGGAATCCTGCCTTCCCGCACCAGACGGGCAGAAGCATCCGTATACAGGATCTCACAACCCGGATGAACGCGCAAATCAAGCCCCTCGGCGTCGATGTAGGCCCGAGCCTTGGCCAGGTGAGCATCATACCGCTCCTGCGGAAATAGCTCCAAGCCGGGCGTCGCATGACTTGTGCACACGATGTCGGTAACGCCCTCTTCCACTGCACGGAGAATCATCTGCTGCATTTCCTCCATGGACTGGGGACCGTCATCGACGCCATAAATCAAATGATGATGAAGATCAACAAAATTACTCATACGCACTCACTTGAAAGGCCGCACAGCCATGTAGACTGCGCGGCATGTTTGATTACTTTTCAGCCGCCTTCTCAGAGGGATCCTTGCGGTAGTAGCCGCTGCGGTAGTGGCTGTAGTAGGACTTGTTGTAGTACTTCTTGGCGCTCAGGGAGCTGAAGCTGACCTTGTTGATGATGCAGCCCAGAATGGGGGTGCCGGACTGCTCCATCTGGCGTTTGCATTCACGAATTTCGCGAATGCGGGTCTTGTTGTAGTCAATAACCAGGACAGTACCGTCACAGCAGGCAGCAATTTCTGCTGCGTCGATCACCATGCCGATGGGAGGCGTATCGACGATCACCATGTCAAACTGCCCGCAGAGCTCATCCAGCAGCTGCTTGAAGAAGGGCGTATCCACCAGGGATACCGGATTGGTCACGTCACGGCCGGCTGGAATGATACAGGCGCCGTTCAGGTTGGTCTGATAGATGGCGTCACCCAGATCGCACTGGCCGGTCAGGTAATGGGCCAGGCCGTAAACCTCACCACTGACCTCCATCTTATAACGCTGCAGCAGGAAGGAGCGGCGCATATCCGCATCCACCAGCACAACCTTGCGGCCGCGCTGCGCCAGGTTGGCAAGCACATGCATGGCCATCCAGCTTTTGCCTTCAGATTGCAGGTTGGAGGTGAAGACGATCTTCTTCAGATTGCGTCCGGAGAAGGCCAGGTTGGTACAAATGGTATTCATGGCCTCTTCGCCGGCGTAGTCAAGGGACTTCATCTGGCGGATGATAGCTGTCTTCATCACTTCTTGCCTCCCTTCGCATGCTTCTTAACGTCCTTGCCGGGCAATTTGGAATCATTGCCGCCCTCCTGCAGGGGCATCATGCCCAGCGTGGCCAGCCCCAGGCGCTTCTGCAGCATCTCCGCATTGCGGACGCGGTCATCGGAGACGAACTGGATGAAGATCACTGCCACGGCGATCGCCGCACCCAGGAAGGTGCCGATGAACACGTTGATGGTCATATTCGGAGCGGAAGGACGTGTGGGAACACGAGGCTCCTCAAAGATATTGGGGCGGCTGGTTTCCATCCTCGCCTCAATGAAGATGGGCGCATGCTTGGCATAAGCCATAGCGATGTCATAAGCCTCCTGAGGATCCGTACTGGTCACGGTGATCTCAATAATACGCGTCTTTTCCGGCGTATTGATGGTCAGCATGCGCTGGATTTCACGGTAAGAGTAAGGCAGGCCCAACTCCGTGATGACAGCATGGTGCACATGCCAGTTGTTGAAGACCTGTACATAGTCCGCAGCCAGCTGGGTAGAGAGGTTAATCGCACTCAGGTCAACCACCTTGTCCTTGGCCTCCTGCACATACAGCTTGGCAGTCGCCTCATACACCGGGGTCACAAAGAACTTGGTGAAAATGCCAGACACCAGCATACCCACCAGCGCTGCGCCGATGATCCACTTGATCTTCTCCAGCATCCGGTACATCAGCTCGACCAGATCGATCTCCAGCTCATCATTTTCTTCTTCATTCACATAGCGCATATCCGTCACAGGACGATTATGCAGGTTCTTCTCAGAAGACATGTTGCTTCTTCACTCCTATCGTTCGTAATCAATTCACAGGGCGATAGAGCGCATCCAGCGCCCATTCAAGCCCAGCATTCTCCGCAGTAACGAACTCCACATACCCATTGCTGCCAATCTGATGCGTACCGGGGATATTCTCCACGGGCAGAATCTCATAATCCAGCACCTTCGCCAGCAGGGACACGATCGCGCCAAGGGACTGATTTGTCATCAGATAATGGGTGGGCGTATCGGTGATGGGAGTTCCCTGATAATCCGTCATGGTGAAGCCGAAACTGTCATCCAGCGTTTTGGAAGTATCGTAGATGATGCCCATGCCATTGAGAAGCTCCTTGGCAAAGTTGGCATTCTCGTCGATCCGCTTGCGCAGCACCTGCGTAGCCGCGCTGATGTAAACCCTCTGGCGCGCCATACGGTTTTCGTTGGTCTGATCGCCGATGAAGTATCGCTGACGGCAGTAAATATGGGCCTGCTCACCGGTAAGGGTCATGGTCGTTCCCTTGATCATCGTAGGATCATAGTAGGAGAAATCGTCGTTGATGGGCACGGTTACGCCGCCCAGCAGATCGTTCAGGCAGCCGATGCCGGTAATATCCATGGCGATATACCAGTCGATCTGCGCGCCGTCGTTGGCGCCTCCAATCCCCAGGAAGCGTTCCACCGTCCAGATGGTATTGCTGTTGTTCAGCTCCTGGGTATCTCCATACGCATGGGCCAGACAAATTTGCATCTTGCGGGTACCAAAGTACGCGCCGGATTTGCTGTAGTACTTCACATCCGCCATCGTATCACGGTCAAACTGCAGCATGCGGATCTGGCGGTTCTCATGGTCAATGACCAGGAGCAGCAGGAAGTCCGACTGGCCGCCATGGGTGAAGCCGTCTTGCTCTTCCACAATCACGCCATCATCCATGTGGTCATAGCCAATGAGCAAAACCGTTGTCAGGCTGCTGGACGGCCTGCCTTCATAAACGACGCCGTTATATTCCCGGGTAGGCAGGAAAGAGGTCGCATTGGCATTATCCGCAGCAACGCTTATTGTCTCCGGCAGATATTCATCGCCGAAGAGTAGAAGGCCAACAGCAGCTACCAGAAGCAACGCTGCAAAGCCAAACAGTAATTTCCGACGCATCAGAAAAACAACTCCAACAAATGATTAGGGAGAACCAGCAAACATTATACATCATTATCAGCCGTGCTGTCAACCTGACAGAAAAGACGGATAAAAAATTTACACACCTGTAATACTGATGGAAGCTCAATTGACGGGAGGGATTGCCTTGCCATGGCTGTGGATCATCCTCGCTGCGCTGATGCTGTCCTCAGCATTGCTGATTCTGCCACCCCTGTATATCCGGTGGCGGATGCGCCGTCCTCTGCCGCAACTGATGAAAATGTTGCAAAACACGCTCCGGCTTTCCCCCATGACACCGGATGTACAGACGCTCCGCAGCTGCAGCGCTATCCTGCTGACGCAATGGCTTATTGTCTGCAAGCGCATGAAAGCAGCTCATATGCTGCCCAATCCCCGCGAGCGTCCCCAGGCAATGGATCTGGCGCATGACGTTGCTGACGAAGGCAGCTTTACCATCGAAGCATTGACTTCTGCAGCCAATGCCGGAACTCCCGCGTGGTCTCCTCAGGTCATTGCAAATCTGCCCCTGCTTACCGCCGTTTCTCTGGGTCAGCGCCTGCGCCGGGTCCTCCGAACAATCCAATCAGATGCCCGTGAGCGCAAGATGGCCGCCCGTTTTCTGAGGCGGCTGGTGAAGACCCGTGAGCCCGTCAGGCTGCTTAAGCGAATAAGCCTGTCTTCCGTCGGTATTGAGGCGCTGCTGCAGTTGATCGACAATCAGACACCTCAGCTGCAAACCATCCTGCAGAACTGGCTTGCGGTACAGGAACTGCAGGCCGATTCCCTCCACCGCCACATCAACCTGAGATATCAGCAGCTCTCGCAGGAGCTGAAAAACGCCGCTGAAGGGCTCTCCGCCTTGAATGCGCTGCACTGGCTCCCCCACTGTGCAGCTTGTGATCCGCTTCACCCGCTTCTTCTTACGGAAGCTTCCGGAGTGTATCAGCGCATGGATGCTTCCGCACAGCTGACACTTCGCTGCCAGATTGCATCGCTCGCAGATCATACGCGCATGGACGCTTCCGAAGTCGCAGCTCAAGCAGTGACCCTGACAGTCCGCGCCGAAACAGGTACGCCGGAAAGCTGTATCAGCTACTGGCTTCAGAAGCAGCATGGGCTTCGCAGGCTGCATCGTTCCCTTCGCACGCGGCGAGGACGGCTATATGCACTGCTTGCTCTTGCGCATGACGCCCTGGCCTATTCGGCGTGCTGGCTCTTCTCCTTGCTGCTGGGCGGCGTCTATCTTCAGGCTCACGGTCCGGTTTGGGCGCTGCCCTGCGTCTGCCTTGCCGGAGGCGCAATCGTGCGCAGAATGATCCGGCGTCCACATAAGCTTCCGCCGCCACAGGTGTCCTTCACACGGGACTGCAATACTCGCACGCTGGTGGTCGTTCCTGCGGAGCTTTCCAGCGTAGAGGAGACGCAGCGGATCATCAACCGCTTGGATTTCACCATGCACTGCTTCCCCGAGGGAACGGATTTCCTGCTTGCGGGCGATTTCCGACCATGCGTCACACAGGCTGCCAGTGACGATCAGGCTATCATTCATGCCGCTGCAGACGCTGTCGCATTGCTGAACAGCACGCATTGTATCTATCTGCACCGTAGTCGGGTGCGGAACGATGAAAGGCATTGTTACACATCCAACGGCGGTATTACCGGCGCAATCGCGGACGTCTGCCGCCTGGTGGCATGGGGCGATGACAAAAATATCCTGGCTGCCAGCATGCCGGACGTCAGGCAGCTTGAACGACGGTACGCCTACATCCTGTCAATACCCGAAGGCAGTACGCCGGTACCCGGTATGCTTGAATCGCTTCTCGGAGTGACAGCACACCCCCTATTCAGCCGAAGCTGTGCTGAGGACGGATGGCACGGCTATTCCATCCTTGTACCAGGCGAAGATGACAGTTTCCGCAATACAGGCTTGATCCGCCCCGACGTTTTTCTTGAAGCAACGGAGCATCTGCTTGTCCCGCAGTCTCCGCCCGTACTCTACGGTCTGCTTGCAGGCTGCTGCGCCGTACCCGACGCCGGATGTGTCTATTCTCAGTCCCTGTCTCCTGGGGAACGACTCTATCTCTCAGCCCAGCAGTCTTTCCGGCTGCTGAGCTGGCAGCTTCCCTGGATCTCCTCTCCTTCGGGGCTGGTCGGGAATCCGCTGCGTTTCTGGCAGCGTTTCAAACTGCGCGAGCAGCTCAGAAGTATTCTTGTTCCCATCGGGCAGCTGCTCCTGCTGCTGTTTTCGCTACTTCTCGGAAACATTCCGCTGCTCGTTCTTGCGTTGGGATCGCTGCTGGCCACAAATCAGTCGCCGCAAAAGCCGTCCGCTCGATCCCTTTTCGGGCATCTGGCCACTTTGCCTGCACAGGCAGTCGTACCGGTCACAGCTTTCATTGATCTGCTCAGGAAGAAGAAGCCTGCTCAGCCTTACACACAAGTGATACGCTGGGCGCAGGGAATAACAGCGCTGCTGACGATGGCAACCGTTTTTGTGTCACCGTTTATCACAGCAGTCCCCGCTTGCCTGCTGGGTCTTTGCTTCGCCTGTTGGCATCTGGCGGAAAAACCTTTGCACACAACGTTTCCCACAGTTACCCCGACCCTTGAAAAGCGAACAGCTCTTCTGCAGTCAGCCGCCTCGGCGTGGCAGCGCCTTCATAAATCCCTGCCTAAAGACGACCACGCCCTGCCTCCGGACATCCTGCAGTCCGAAACTGCTGCCAGTATGACTCCGCACACCTCGCCTTTGACTATCGCAGCCGGAATGCTCGCCTGCATATGCTCCCGTGAGCTTGGCTTGGTTTCCTCCGTAGAAGCATCACTGCACATCCTGCGCATGCATGATGCATTGCATCTATTGCCCTTGCATCATGGTCTCCCTTATCGCAGTTACGAGCTCCCATCCCTGCAAACGGCAGATGATACGGTCGATTCTCGAGATATCGGCATGCTTCTTTGTGCGATGATGACCGCTTCGCAGGCAATCCGCAGCTGGTTGCCAGAACTTCCGGCCAAGTACGCTTCCTTGCCTGACAGCCTTGACCGGACCGCTGCCGCCATGGACGTCTCCGCACTGTATCGTCCGGATTGCGCCTTGTTCAGCGAGGGCCTTGACGCATCTGGCCAGCGTTTTGGCCGCATCGCCTGCTTTACCGACAATGCGCTGCTCCTGTCCGTTGCAGGCTCCTCGCTCAAGCACATCCCGCCAGAGCATTTCAGTCGCCTGCAGCGTCCTGTAAATCAATATCAGGACACACAGCTTCCTGTGTTACGACCAGGCACTGACTCCGTGTACCTGCTCACGCCGTATTTTCTTCCTCTGCATACGCGCAGCATGCCGGAAACAGCGCCGCAAGCCATGCCCCATGAAGAGCTGCCCTCCAGCCTTCATCAAAGCATTGTGCTGATCTCAGCCGCACACATCCTATGCAATGCTCCGGTGATGCGCTGGTTTTGTTCGCGTCCGGACGTCCGCCCGATCCTCCCCTTGTTGGATCGGGCGCAGACGGTAACGCTTCCCGATCTTCCGCCTGATTGACATACCTGATTCCCCTGCAACAAAATGGCTCCCGCTTTCACGGGAGCCATCACTGTTCGCCTCAACATTCACAGAGGCTTGCTGAAACACCATTTTTCCTGTATAATCTGTACGGGAGTTGATATGATGGAGCATGTTGTCACAGCCGCAGAAACCGGGCGCAGACTGCGGGATATCCTGCGTCAGGTGATGGACGTCAGCTATACTGCGATGAAAAGCGCTAAATGGGATGATCGCATCACCGTGGACGGCCTCCCCACGCCAGTGGACGCATTTGTCCGTGAGGGACAGACCGTGCGCATCCGCTTCAAGGATGCCGCACCGATCTACGAGGTCAAGCCCTACTATATTCCGCTCACCATCCCCTATGAGGATGAGCATCTTTACGTCATCGACAAGCCCGCGCCACTGGCCAGCCAGTCCAGCGCAAATCACCCGGATGACGCGCTGGAGAATGCACTCTACGCCCATTTGGGCTGCCCGGCGGACTTCATTTACCGCCCAGTCAACCGCCTGGACAAGGGCACCAGCGGATTGATGATCGTCGCCAAGGACGCCCACGCCCAGCACCGCCTGCAGAAGATGCTGCATTCGGACGATTTTGCCCGTCAGTACCTTGCCGTGGTGGAAGGCACACTGCCCGCCAAATCCGGCGTGATCGACGCACCCATCGGCAAGGAGGATGCCGCCAGCATCCGTCGCCTGGTTCGCGACGACGGCAAGCCCTCCGTCACCCATTACGAGGTGCTGGAGGAGCGCGGCGGCCGCTCCCTGGTGAAGCTGCGGCTGGAAACCGGGCGCACACACCAAATCCGGGTGCACATGGCCCACCTGGGCTGTCCGGTCTGCGGCGATTTCCTCTACGGCACCGAGCTACCGGAGCTCCCGGGACGTTTCGCGCTGCACTCCCACGAGCTGACGCTCACCCATCCGCTGACCATGGAGGGGCTGCACATCGTGTCTCCCCTGCCGGAGAAACTCAGGGCGCTGCTTGATTGATAGCATTTGCCAGCCAAGCCGTGGCGGCCTCCGCCTTGGCTGCAAGGTTTGCATTGACCACATTCCAGTCCGCATTGTTCAGACTGCTCACGCCGAGATTGCGAAGCAGCTGATCGATGCGGCTGTTTTTGCTTTCCGGATCATCCTCGCGATAGCGGCGGACGATGGTACATTCCTTGTTGAGGATCGCCGAGAAGGTCGCGCCGTGGAAGCTGTCTGTCACCACATGAGCCGCACCGCCAATGAGACCCAGCCAGCGCTGCGGGGGCACGTCCTCCTCCAGCGGGTAACCGGCGTTTCGTGCGCCCTCCGTACGCGGAATGACGCGGACAGTGCACTGCTCCCGCTCAGCAATGGCTGCGACAGTCTCCCAGTAGCACGGGTTATCCCCGATGAAGTAGCACAGGATGTACTTTTCCTGGGGAACATTGGCGTCCATTATGGTCTGCCACTTGTCCTTCGGGACGAGCATCACCGGGTCGGGCATAACGGCAGGTTCGAGTCCCGCCATCTGCTTCAGCAGCTCCGCGCCTTCCTGCTCACGGACGGACACGGCAGCAAAGCGCTTCACCAGCCTGGTGATCTTCCGCTGCTTGGCCCGCTTGGGCATATCCTTCACACCCAGAGACGGCGCATAGCTCACCTTCGGCTTGTCGGTGAAGTCCAGGAAATACGCCGGGTTCAGCCACACCGGCGACCAGATCTGATCCGAGCCGCAGACCAGCACGTCGAAGTCCTCCGCAGCCTGCTTCAGCGCCGCATGATCCCGGCAGGGCGCGGTGGTACGGATATGCTCCTTCAGGAACTCGTCAAAGCCGCCGTGCATCTTGCCGGTGGCGCTCTTTTTTCGGATGCCCTCCAGGATCAATTTGGGCGAATTGCCGCTCAGCAGCAGGTTGCGGATCTTCTCCTGCTTGCTGGGGGCATAGTCGATATGGATCGCATCAAATCCCATGTCCGTAAGCTTGCGCTGCAGCGCCCACGCCTGCAGGATGGAGCCGTAATTGTCATTGTGCAGGAAGGTCATCATCCCGATACGGGTCATAAAATCACCTCATTGTGATCATTATACCACGCTTGCAGGAATGCGTCAAACGTGATACAATACATTGATTTCATTTTGAAGGGAGGCAGCCATATGGGCCGCACAGTCGTCGTAGCCGAGAAGCCCAGCGTGGGGCGCGATATCGCCCGGGTGCTCAAATGCACTCAGCGCGGTCAGGGCTGCCTCATGAATGACCAGTGGGTCGTCACCTGGGCCGTGGGCCATCTGGTGACGCTGGTCGAGCCGGATGAGCTGGACGAAAAGTACAAGAAGTGGCAGTTCGATACCCTGCCCATCCTCCCGGAGGACATCCCGCTGAAGGTGATCACCCAGTCCCGCGACCAGTACAAGGTGGTCAAGGAGCTCATCAACGCGGCTGACACCGACCGCCTCGTTTGCGCAACAGACGCCGGGCGCGAGGGCGAGCTGATTTTCCGCTACATTTACTCGAAGGCCAAGTGCAAAAAGCCCTTCGACCGCCTGTGGATCTCCTCCATGACGGACGAAGCCATTCAGGAGGGCTTCCGGCAGATCCAGCCCGGCACGAAATATGACGGCCTCTACCGCAGCGCCCAATGCCGCTCCCAGGCGGACTGGCTGGTCGGCATGAACGCCAGCCGCGCCTTCACGCTGAAGTATGACACGCTGCTCTCCGTGGGCCGCGTGCAGACCCCGACACTGTCCATTCTCGTCAAGCGCCGCAAGGAGATCGAGGACTTCAAGCCAGAGGAATACGCCACCGTCACCGCCGATTTTGGCGATTACAAGGGCGTGTGGTTCCACGAGAAGCTGGATCCGGACACCCATATCCCGAAGATCGACGCGGCCAAAGCCATCGCGGCCGAGGTGAAGGGCAAGCCCGCCCGCGTCCTGTCCGCAGAAACCGTCCGCAAGAAGGATCCCCCGCCCCAGCTGTACGATCTGACCAGCCTGCAAAGGGACGCAAACCGCCTCCTCGGCTTCACCGCCGACAAGACGCTGAAGGTCGCGCAGAGCCTCTATGAAACCCGCAAGGCCCTCACCTATCCCCGAACCGACAGCCGCTATCTGCCGCCGGATATGATCCCCCGCGTTGTGCAGACCATGAAGCTGTTGCCGCCTCAGTATCAGGGGCTTGTCCCCGGTGCGCTGCCGAATGGCAAGCTACCCGTCAGCAAGCGCACGGTGGACGAAACCAAGGTCACCGACCACCATGCCATCATCCCCACGGCGCAGCGGGTCAATCCGGACAGCTTTACCGAGGATGAGAAGCAGCTTTACGACATGGTAGCCCGCAGGATGCTGGCGGCGTTCTACCCCTGGTGCGAGTACGACGCAACCAAGGTCATTACCGAAGTAGACGGCGAAAAGCAGCCGCATCGCTTCCGCACCAATGGCCGTGTCGTGATTGTGAACGGCTGGCATGACGTGCCGCCGCTGGCTAATCCGCCCAAGGCGAAGTCCACAAAAAAGAAATCCACCGAGGAAGAGGACGTAGCTCTGCCTCCCCTGCAGTCCGGCGACACACGCACGGTGAAGTCCGCCGCCGTGAAGGAAGACAAGACCAAGCCGCCCGCCCACATGAACGACGCCTCCCTCCTCGCTGCGATGGAAACCGCCGGCAAGGAGCTGGAGGACGAAGAGCTGGTCAAGCAGATGAAGGGCAGCGGCATCGGCACGCCTGCCACCCGCGCCGCCATCATCGAGCGGCTGATCAAGGTGGGCTACGCCGTGCGCAAGGGTAAGACCATCATCGCCACGGACAAGGGCGTGCAGCTCATCGCCATCATGCCCCAGGAGATCGCTTCCCCCGAAATGACAGGCCGCTGGGAGCTGGCGCTGGATCAGATCACCGACGGCAAGCAGGACGCAGACAAATTCATGGAGTCCATCCGCAAATTCTCGACCTTCCTGGTAAATTTCGCCCGCAACAACCGCACTACGGTGGAGTTCCCCGATGACGGCAGGCGGAAGAAATCCGCACAGAAGTTTGTCGCCAAGGGCACGCTGGTGGATGGCTGCAGATGTCCTGTCTGCAAGGAAGGCAGTGTGCTGGAAACCACGCGCTCCTTCATGTGCTCCCGCGCGGCTGAGGGCTGCAAATTCACCCTGTGGAAGGACTGCCTGACCCGAGGCGGCGGTCCGGAGCTGTCTGGCAAGCTGGTGCAGCTAGTGCTGGCAAACCAGGTTGTACGCGGATCAACAGGCGTGATCATGGTGGATGACAGGAGCATCCAGTTCTTCCCCCACGGCAGCGAGGCTGCAAGCGCCCGCAGGCCCCTCATCTATGAGAAAAAATGACGACTGCCTCCGGCATTCCCGGAGGCTTTTACTTGTGCAAATATCAGCGAATTTTTCCCTGATTTTCCCCTTGATTTTTCTTTAACAATGGTGTACTATGTATACTGAGGGAATAAGTGGTTGTCCGTTTCCCGGGCAATCATTTCACCCATAAATAATTTTGAGAAACGAGGTTGTTTGCATCATGGCACTGCTTGACCTGACCAAGTACGGCATCACCGGCACCACCGAGATTGTGCACAATCCTTCCTTCGAGAAGCTGTTTGAAGAAGAAATGAACCCCGCCCTGGAGGGCTACGAGAAGGGCCAGCTGACCGAGCTGGGCGCCGTGAACGTCATGACCGGCATCTACACCGGCCGTTCCCCCAAGGACAAGTTCATCGTCATGGACGAGAACTCCAAGGACACCGTGTGGTGGACCTCCGATGAGTTCAAGAACGACAACAAGCCCGCTTCTCAGGAAGCCTGGGCTGAGTGCAAGCGTCTAGCGCAGGAACAGCTGTCCAACAAGAAGCTGTACGTCATGGACGTTTTCTGCGGCACCAACAAGGATTCCCGCATGGCT
>JAFXFR010000164.1 GCA_017513475.1 Clostridia bacterium | reverse complement strand
CTCAGCGGGGGCTTCCTCAGTGGGGGCGGGCTCTGCGGTCACTTCGGGAGCGGGGGCTGCGGTGGGGGCGGGAGCGTTGCCGTGCAGGGCGTCCAGCGCCAGCTGAATGCTCTGCTCCACGCTGAGCAGGTAGACCTCAGCAGCGCCCATGTTGGCGTGAGCGGTTTCCAGGTCGGCGGTCAGGGTTGCGATCTGAGACCTGTAGGAGTTGTTCTGCTCGGTCAGGGTAGCGACCTGGCCTTCCAGCTCGGCGATCTTGCCGGTGGACTCTTCCAGCGTCAGCTGAGCCTCGCGCAGGTCATCCTGGGCAATGGTCAGCTGCTCCTCAAGTTCTTCCTTCTCGGTGATGGTCTGCTGCAGCAGAGCCTGGGTGTCGGCCAGGTCGGTGCTCAGGCTGTCCAGCTGGCTGTTGAGGTTGTTGGAGCGGACGAACAGAAACACGATCAGCACCACGGCAACCAGCAGAACAACGATCATGGGCAGCAGCGCAGTGCTCTTCTTTTGGGGGGCGGGCTGAGCAGGCTGAACGGGTTTCGCGGGCTGAGAGGGCTTATTCTTGGCCATAGGGATTCCTCCTTAATAATATGCGTGTTTGACGTACTTGTCGGTACGCGATGAACATTACTTGGCGCCGGGGAGAATCTTCTGCAGATCGGTCAGAGCCTGATGCAGATAGATGACGGCCTCCCGGGTAGCAGTCATATCGGGGTTGTTGGCTGCCTGTGCAGTCAGGGTTTCGACCTGCTGCGCCAGATCGGCGTTTTCGGCGCGCAGCTCCTTACGCAGCTGCCGCAGCTCCTGTTCGCGTGCATAAGCGGCGTCTGCCTGGGGCTGGATTTCCGCCAGCTGGGTCTGCACTGCAGGCAGATCCGCTTTGACCTGGTCGAATTCCATCTGCTGCTTACGCAGGCGGCCTTGGGTGTTTTTAAGATCGTCCTGCAGATCGGCAATCTGTTGCGTCAGGGATGTCTGGTACACCAGTGAACCTGCAACCATCACGCCGCACAGCAACATTACAGCCACAAACAGGATGAGAAACCAGCGGGGCAGTATGTTGTGCACGTTGTATGCCTCCTTGAACAGCCATTATGGGAGTGACTTTTTACATTGTAGCATAGTTCCTGCCAAAAAGCAAAGGCCTTTCCGGCAGGACGCCATGTTTTTTGGAATTTGTTTACGAAACTGCCGCATAGAGGCGCCGACCCGGAAGAAAATAGCGGGAAATGTGAAATGCCGTCTTGCCAACGGAAGGGAAGTTTGCTATAATAAATCGGATAAGCTGAAATAGAGGAGGATGTGCCCATGCGGATGCTGCTCAAGGACGGTCTGGTCTATGAGAACGGTCGTCTTGTCCCCATGGATATCGAAGTCACGGACGGTCTCGTCACCGGCCGCGGACAGGTTATTTCTTCCAATGCAGATAAAGTGTTTGATTGCCGCGGTCTTGCGGTATTTCCCGGTTTTGCGGATGTGCATGTGCATCTTCGTGAGCCGGGTTTTTCTTATAAGGAAACGATTGAGACCGGCACGAAGGCCTGTGCCCGGGGCGGCTTCACGGTGGTGGGCGCGATGCCCAACCTCAATCCAGCGCCGGACTCCGACAAACATCTGCGCGTGCAGGAGGACATGATCGCCGAGCAGGCCGTCATCCGCGTGCTGCCTTACGCCTCCATCACCCTGGGGCAGAAGGGCGAGGGCGAGCTGACGGACATCGAAGGCCTGGCGAATCGCGTCATGGGCTTCTCCGACGACGGCCGCGGCGTGAAGGAAGCCGACACCATGAAGGCAGCCATGCTGCACTGCAAGGCGGCGGATTCCATCATCGCGGCCCACTGTGAGGACATGAGCCTCATCCCCGCCGGCGGAGCGATCCACGACGGCGCCTTCGCGAAGGAACACGGCATTCCCGGCATTCCCAGCGAGAGCGAGTGGAGCCCCATTGCCCGGGACGTGGAGCTTATCCGCGAGACCGGCTGTCGCTACCACGTCTGCCACGTCAGCGCAAAGGAGAGTGTCGAAATCATCCGCCGCGCCAAGGCCGAGGGCCTCGACATCACCTGCGAGACCGGCCCTCACTACCTGCTGATGTGCCAGGATGATCTGCAGGATCTGGGTCGCTTCAAGATGAACCCGCCCCTGCGCGACAAGGCCGATATGGAAGCCCTTGTTGAAGGCCTGCTGGACGGCACAATCGACATGATCGCCACCGACCACGCGCCCCACTCCGCCGAGGAGAAGGGCAGGGGACTGGCCAAATCCGCGATGGGCGTGGTGGGCATCGAAAGCTCCTTCCCGCTGATGTACACCTACTTCGTGGAGACGGGCCGGATGTCTTTGGAAACCCTGATGGACCGCATGGTCTACGCGCCCCGCAAGCGGTTCCGCCTGGATGGCGGCATTGAAATCGGCGACCGTGCGGAGATCACCGTGTTCGACCTGAACGCGGACAAGGTGATCGACCCGGCTGACTTCCTTTCCAAGGGCAAGGCCACGCCCTTCGAGGGCTGGAAGGTGCACGCCGAGTGCAAGCTGACCATCTGCGGCGAAAACGTCGCGTACAACAATATGGACTAAGTATACGAGGCCGAAGGTTTCCAAAGGGCGATCGGAAAGCCCTTTGGTCGCCTCCACAGAGGCGAAACCCCTGTGACTTTGCAAGAGGAGGAACAACATGCTCTACCGCCTTGTTGAAAATACTCAACTGACCAAAACTGTCTGGCGCATGAAGCTGGCGGGCGACACCAGCGCCATCAAGGCCCCCGGCCAGTTCGTGCAGCTGACCGTGCCTGGATTCTATCTGCGCCGCCCCATCTCCATCTGCGACTGGGACGAGGAGACCATCACCCTGGTGTACAAGGTCGTCGGTCAGGGCACCGAGGCCATGTCCGCGATGAAAATCGGCATGGAGCTGGACGTGCTCAACGGCCTGGGCAACGGCTTTGACACTTCCCGCTGCGGCGATAAGCCCCTGCTGATCGGCGGCGGCGTTGGTCTGCCTCCCATGATCGGCCTGTGCCGTCAGCTGCTGGCGGAGGGCAAGCATCCTACCGTGCTGGCGGGCTTCAACACCGCTGATGAAGTCTTCCTGAAGGATGCGGTGGAGGCACTGGGGGCGCCCTTCGTTCTGGCCACCATGGACGGCAGCGCGGGCGTGAAGGGCCTGGTCACCGACGCGATGGCTGATCTGGACTTCACCGACATCTGCGCCTGCGGCCCCCTGCCCATGCTCAAGGCTATCATGAACGCCAGCGACAAGCCTGCGCAGCTCTCCTTCGAGGAACGCATGGGCTGCGGCTTCGGCGCCTGCATGGGCTGCACGGTGAAGGTCAAGGGCGGCTACAAGCGCATCTGCAAGGACGGCCCGATTCTCGACCGCGAGGAGGTAATTTGGTAAGGGACTTCGTCCCATTTATCCGCCCATCTTGACTGAACGTGGAGTCGTCTTCCGCGCCCATTATCGGAGGTAACATCATGAAAGATTTGTCCGTAACCCTCTCCGGCGTGAAGCTGGACAACCCCATCATCCCTGCCAGCGGCACCTACGGCTTCGGCCAGGAGTTCCTGCCGTTCTACGACATCAACATCCTCGGTTCGCTGTCCTTCAAAGGCACCACGGCGGAAAGCCGCTTCGGCAATCCTACGCCCCGCATCGCGGAATGCCCCAATGGCATGCTGAACTCCGTGGGTCTGCAGAATCCCGGCGTGGATCATGTCATCGCCCACGAGCTGCCCGAGCTGCGCAAGGTGTTCCACAAGCCCATCGTGGCCAACATCAGCGGCTTCTCCATTGACGAGTATGTGAACTGCGTGGAGAAGCTCACCAAGGAGGATCAGGTGGAGATCCTGGAGGTGAACATCTCCTGCCCGAACGTCCACGGCGGCGGCATGGCCTTTGGTACCAGCCCTGAGGCGGCGGCCAGCGTCACCCGCGCGGTGAAGGCAGTGGCCACCAAGCCCGTGTACATCAAGCTGAGCCCCAATGTCACCGACATCGTGTCCATCGCCAAGGCCTGCGAAGAGGCCGGCGCGGACGGCCTGAGCCTGATCAACACCCTGCTGGGCATGCGCATTGACCTGAACCGCCGCAAGCCCATCCTGGCCAACGTCATGGGCGGCTACTCCGGCCCCGGCATCTTCCCGGTGGCGGTGCGCATGGTCTACCAGGTGACCGGCGCGGTGAAGATTCCCGTGATCGGCATGGGCGGCATCTCCACGGCCCGCGACGTCATCGAGATGATGATGGCCGGCGCCAAGGCCGTGCAGGTCGGCGCGGCGAACCTGGTCAACCCCTACGCCTGCAAGGAGATCATCGAGCAGCTGCCCATTGAGATGGAGAAGCTGGGCATCGAGAAGCTGAGCAAGATCAAGAGAGTGTAAAGCGACAAATCACGCCATTCCCACGTATTTTGCGTGAGTATGATATAAATCAACAACATTGTAGGAGGAAACAACAATGGCTAAGGACGTCATCATTGCCCTCGACTTTGAGAATAAGGAAAAGACCCTGGCATTCCTGGAGCAGTTCACGGGCCGCAAGCCCTTCGTGATGATCGGCATGGAGTTGTTCTACGCCGAAGGCCCG
>JAFXFR010000163.1 GCA_017513475.1 Clostridia bacterium | reverse complement strand
ATAAAACTGTCTATTTAGATGGGTCAATTTGTAGATCGATTATTCGCTAATATGTATAAAAATTACAACTATTTACGTCGCAGATTGTTGATTCCTGAGTATGGTACTCCTTCCCATCTGCTGCCTTTCTCCACACATAAGAGGCATACTTGGCCCAGTACGCGCTGGTATGTTCAAACAGGTTCTTCATCGGAAGAATGCCTCCTTTTCGGTGGAGTGTAGTCACGCAGGAAGTCCTTCTCCAGGTGGATCAGCTCGTCGCCGTTTTGTTGCAGCACCGTCAGGGCTGCGTATCCTGCCAGTTGTCAGCAGTCAGGTCAAGAGACACAGGCAGACGGGGCACATTGATCATCTTCAGATCAGCTTCAGCTTCTTCCTTCGTCCATTTGCCGGTATTGACCATCGCACGAATGAACATGGCACGCACGTCAGGAGTGGTCACAGTGCACAGCATGGTACCATCTGCCAGATAGCCATACCCTCTTCTATGACGTTGATGGCAGTATGGCAGATGATGGCATCAAGGACTCCGACGTGGTCTTTGAGGGGCAGCAGGGGAATCTGATTGATTCCATGGATTCCCGGAAAAATCAACGGGAAGTTACGACCATGCAAGATGATTTGGAATCGTTGCAGCTCACCTATATCCAAACACCCTCGTAGAATAATCAATCGAATCTAACCGACCGAAGCAGGTGGGCATCAGATTGTTGCACACATGCTTTATCCTCATATACAGCGTCTTGAAAATATGAGGGACAAACATAAATGCTTCCGATTATCGGTTATTCCAAAGAGATATCGATCGCATTCCTAGTGAATATCGAGCAATAAAATCGGACTACTCTGTTATGGGGCAGGAAGCCGGGTTAGGGCCACTCGCGCAACAGAAAAGCCCTCCCGTCAGGAAGGGCAAAAGGTGTTCATCAGCTATTGGGCAGCAGGCTCAGGATCTCCTTGATGCTCATGCACAGCTGATCCGCTTCCTTGCTGCGGCCGTTCTCCAGGATGGAGCGGGCCGTGGCCTGCATGGCCGGGAAGGCACTGCGGATCAGATGATTCGCGTGGATGACTATGTTGATGCCGTGGGCTGCCAGCTGCGCCTCGGTTTCGCCGTTGAAGGTGGTGGGCACGACAACAATCGGGGTCTTCGGATCATCCCTGCGGAAGGCATCGCAGAAGGCGTAGACCTCCTCCGGCGACTTCTGCTTCGAGTGGATCATGATACCGTCCGCGCCGGCCTTGACATAGGCGTGGCAGCGCTCAAGGGCGTCCTCGAGGCCCTGCTCCAGGATCAGGCTCTCGCAGCGGGCGATGATCATGAAATCGCGGGTCTTTTGCGCGTTCTTGCCGGCGGCGATCTTCGCGCAGAAGCCCTCGACGGAGTCCTGCATCTGCCCAACGCCGGTACCGAAGAGGCTGTTCTTTTTAAGGCCCTTCTTGTCCTCAATGATGATGGCGGAAATGCCCATGCGCTCCAGCGTCTGCACATTGTAGACGAAGTGCTCGATCTGTCCGCCGGTGTCGCCGTCCAGGATGATGGGCTTGGTGGTGACCTCCATGATCTCTTCCAGCGTGTTGAGGCGGCTGGTCATGTCCACCAGCTCGATGTCCGGCTTGCCCTTGGCGGTGGAGTCGCAAAGGGAGCTGACCCACATTGCATCAAACTGCTTGCGGCCGTTGGGGGTGTCCACCGCGGTCTTTTCCACGATCAGGCCGGTGATGCCGTTATGGGCCTCGCAGACGCTCAGGCAGGGCTTGTAGGCCATGAGCTTGCGCAGGCGGCTGCGGCGGGTCTCCGGCAGGGAGAGCAGCGCATCCAGGTTGGACAGTGTCTCCTCGGTGGGGGTGTGGGTGTAGGGGAACTCCACCAACGTGCCGCCCCACTGCTTCAGGGTCTCAATGACCTTCGCGCGGATGTTGGCCTGGTAACCCACCAGCCAGTCGTCGCCGTGGACGACGATATCGGGCTTCAGCTGCTCCAGCACGTCGGTATAATCGAGGGACTCCTGCACCACGACCCGGCTGACGTACTTCAGACTCTCGAACATGGTGATGCGCTCATCCAGGGGGATCAGCGGATAATGCTTGTAGCTTGCCACCACCTCGTCCGTCAAGATGCCCACGGTCACTTCACCCAGGGCGGCAGCCTTCTTCAGGATGGACAGGTGGCCGTTGTGGATGATATCGGTGGAGAAACAAATATAAACCTGCTTCATGCCAGCACCTCCTTGGCAAAGCGTGCGCTGACATATTCTTTGTCAGCCTGATTGTCGATCTCCGCGCAGAGCAATCCCGCCAAATCCAGCGGATAGACCGGGATCTCCTCCCACACGGCGTTGAAGGCGTTCTCAGCGTAGACCTTCTCCGTCCCTTCGGCGATGAAGCGGCGGATTTCCTGCATCCAGCGGTCAAAATCTGCCGCCAGGAAGCGGTAGGCAGGCTGCAATACCACGCAATCCTCACCGTAGACGTTCACGCCAACCTCCATCAGCCGCCCGTCACGGATGCGGCCCTTGAAGTCCTTCTCCGGAAGGGGAAGAGTGGAATCCACCGTTACGGCAGACACAGGCGACCCAGCCAGCCTGGCCATGGCCTCCGGATGCATCACTAAGTCGCCGTGGAGGGACAGCACTTCCTGATCAGCCAGCAGGTCGCAGGCCAGATACATGCTGTCAATATAGTTGGTCTCGCGATAGCGCGGGTTGTGCACGAAATGGATGCGGATGGGCGTGTCCAGGCTGAGTAGATATTCCTCCAGCATGTCGCTGAGGTGGCCGGTGGTCACCACAGCATCGGTCACACCGATGCGCTCCAGGCATTTCAGCTGCCAGGAGATGATAGTCTCCCTGTCTGAAATCTTCGTCATGCACTTGGGATGCTCCTGGGTCTCATCGCCCATGCGGGTACCGAGACCGGAGTTTAGCAGCAAAGCAATCATGTGATCGAACCTTTCCTTGGGCGCGGAGATGCGTCAGGCGTTCGCGCGGGTCAATCCCGCAGGTATTTCATCAGTACGTCCCGGTTTTGCCGGGGCGTGGTGGTCGGGCGGCCCAGATCGGCCCTTGCACCCACGGCGCACATGACCTCTAATAAGGCAAACCCGCCGCATTCCTTCGCTGCGGACAGCGCCGCGTCCAGGGATGCGCCATCCTCTGCGCGGAAGGTGTGGGGATATCCCATGGCCCTTGCAGCGGCGGACAGATCCAGTGCGCCCTCGCATACAGGCATGCCGCCGACGGTCTCATGAGCGGCGTTGTTGATCACCACATGCAGCAGATTGGCGGGCTTTTTCCGGCCCAGCACGGCCATCGCGCCCAGGTGCATCAGGGCAGCGCCGTCGCCATCCAGGCACCAGACGCGGCGATCAGGCTTATCCAGGGCAATCCCCAGGGCGATCATGCTGGCGTGGCCCATGCTACCCACAGTGAGGAAGTCCTTCTCATGGCCCTGACCTGCGGCCTCCCGCAGCTCGAACAGCTCCCGGCTCAGCTTGCCAGTGGTGGATACAAATACATCCCCTTCGCCGGATGCGCGCAGGATATGAGCGGCAGCCTCCTCGCGGGCGAGGGTGCGGCTGTTTTTGTACTGCGGCTTCAGAGAACAGGTGAGTCCGCCCTTCTTCACCACGATAGCTGCGGTGCGGCCCGCATCCAGATGAACGCGAAGGCCTGCAAAGGCCGCGTCAAAGTCCACATCGGACATGCTCTTGTCCAGCACCATGTACGGCACGTCCAACAGATCCAGTTGGCTCAGGGTGATTTGCCCCTGCTTCACATGTTGGGGTTCGTCGTGCACGCCAGGTTCGCCGCGCCAGCCAATCACCAGCAGGCAGGGGAGGCCGTATACCTGACCGTCCATCAGCGATGCAATGGGATTGACCGCATTGCCCAGGCCGGAATTCTGCATATAGCACAGCCCGGGACGGCCCGTGGCCAGATAATGCCCGGCGCACAGAGCGATGGCGTTGCCCTCGTTAGCAGCAACGATGTGTTCCTTGCCCTCCACTCCAAAGGTAGCATAGAGCGTGTCGCACAGTCCCTTGAGCTGAGAATCCGGCACGCCGGTGAAGAACTCAATGCCCGCGTTCTTGCAGGCAGACAAAAGATGCTGAGCGTCCATGGTGCAACTCCTTGTGAATAATACGTGAAAAAACATATTAAGTTAACACTATATATTATAGCATGAATTGCAGGAATGGGCAACAAGAAAAACTCCCAGTGCGGTGCACACGGTGGCCTGTGTAATCCGGTGTAATTGATTCCAAACCAGCGGATACTCGTCCACCGCATACTCCAGCTTGCAGCCCTGTTCTTCCAGGGTATACATGATCGCATCAATGGTGCTTTCCTTGATCAGCACGGTGGGCATGAAATCGTTGCGATCCTTGCGGGAGAAGATGTGGATGAGGATGATGATAAAGCCCTCGTTGCTAATCTCCTGGCCGTTCTCGCCCTTGCGGATGCCCTATACATAAATTCTTGTGCACGCGCTTTCTGATCGGAGCAGACGATTTGATATCAGCAATGCTATGCAAACCGAATATTTCGATGACGATGCAGAAATTGTTGCAGACAAACTTGCTGCACTTATCAAAAAGGCTGTGCCGGATCAGCTTCTTGGAGAATGAAGATTGGCCAACCAACTTGCCAATCTGCCAATATATCGTGCAGCGATTGAATGCCCTATTGATAAAGGCTTACTAACACTACCTGAAGATAGAATCGGAGCAGAAAGCTGCTGGATGAGTGTAGAAAAAGTGAAAGAATAACCGAGAGAACCGTATGGTTGCTCTCGGCTATTTCAAATGAGATGATCCTGTTTTGGATTGAGAATGTGAAAACACCCTTGACAAAACAACTCGAACCAGAGCCGCCCCGCATTGCAGCCGCTCACGCAACTCCACGGAGGCAGGAGGGGGTCCGGGGGAAACGCCGTTTTGCGTTTTCCCCGGCGGCTTTGCGCCGCTTTCGACGCGCGAAAGCGGCCTCTCTGCTGCAGGCCAGGCCTGGCTTGGCTTGAAGAATCCACACATTCCACAAGCAGGCAACTCCCAATTTGACGCTTTGCTTAGCGAATAAGAACGCTCTTGCTCACCATCCCGCGTGCGGCAGCAAGTGCGCGCTTTTCATGTGCCGCTTTGTCGGTTGCGCTCAATCCACCGATGTGCTATACTGTTCCCAGTACATGACTGGAGGAATCCATGAACATCCGCAACATCGGCATCTTCGCCCACGTTGACGCGGGCAAGACCACCCTCTCCGAGCAGCTGCTGATGCACTCCGGTGCGATCCGCCGCGCAGGCAGCGTGGACGAGGGCACCGCCCACACCGACAACCTCCCCGTGGAGCAGCGGCGCGGCATTTCCGTCAAGGCGACCTGCGTCAGCATGGACTGGCGGGGGACGCTGATCAACCTGATCGACACCCCCGGCCACGTGGATTTTTCCGCCGAGGTGGAGCGCTCCCTGTGGGCGCTGGACGCGGCGGTGGTGGTCGTCTGCGCGGTGGAGGGCGTGCAGCCCCATACGGAGACGCTCTTCCATGCGCTGAAGGAGCAGAGCATCCCGACGCTGTTCTTCCTCAACAAGACCGACCGCGAGGGTGCGGACGTACCCCGCGTGCTGGCGCAAATCCAGCGCCTGCTGACCCCGGACGCCGTCCTCATGGCGGATGGTGACGCCGTCACCGAGTTCGTCTGCGCGCAGGACGACGAATTGCTGGAACGCTATCTCTCCGGCGAGGAATTTGCGCCGGAGTTCATCCGCAGCCGTCTTGCGGCACTGACCCGGCAGGCCGCCGCCTGTCCCGTGTACAGCGGCTCGGCCTTGCGGGACGAGGGCGTGATCCCGCTGCTGGACGCGATGGTGGACTTCCTGCCCGAACCTGCGTCTGCTGGCGGCAGTCTGTGCGGCGTAGTCTTTGCCAGTACGCAGGATCGTGTGCTGGGCCGGGGCGTGTGGGTGCGCCTGTACGCGGGCTCGCTGGAGAACCGCGCGCCGGTGACGCTCCCTGCGGGTGTGGATCCCCTGACGGGCGAAGAAAAGCTCGTCCAGCGGAAGATCACCCAGATCCGCCGGGTGGACGGCTCCGATGCGGGCAGCCTCACCGCGGGCGAGATCGGCGTGATATACGGCCTGGGCGATGTGAAGGTCGGGCAGGTGCTGGGCGAGGAAGCCTTGCTGCCCCGCCGCGTGGAGCCGGGCCGGCTGCGCACGCCGCTGATCACCGTGCAGGTCATCCCGGAAAAGCCGGAGGACATGCAGGCTCTCCGCGTGGCCTGCGAGGCCCTCTCCGCCGAGGATCCGCTGCTGCAGGTGCGCTACGCCAAGGCGCTGAACGAATTGCAGCTGCACGTCATGGGCACCATCCAGCTGGAGATCATCCAGGAGCTGCTGGACACCCGCTTCAATATGAAGGTCACCTTCTCCAAGCCGGCGGTCATTTATAAGGAAACCATCGCCAAGGCCGCGTCCGGCTTTGTGGCCTACACCATGCCCAAGCCCTGCTGGGCGATTATGCGCTTTGAGATCGAGCCTGCCCCCCGCGGAAGCGGCGTGACCTTCAAGTCCACCGTGCCGGTGCGGGACATCCTCCTGCGCTATCAGCATCAGGTGGAGCAGGCCCTGCCCCTGGCCCTCCATCAGGGCCGCCTGGGCTGGCAGGTCACCGACGTCAACATCACCCTGGTGGACGGCAATCACCACCAGTTCCACACCCACCCGCTGGACTTCATCGTGGCGACGCCCTGGGGCATCCAGGACGGCCTTCAGCGCGGCGGTTCAACGCTCCTGGAGCCCATATTGGAGACCCGCTTCCTGCTGCCGCCGGAGTGCGTGGGCCGCGTGATGAGCGACGTGGCCCTCATGCGCGGCGAGGTCACCCACACCGAGACGGACGAGGATCGCGTGCTGATGACGGCGCTGATCCCCGTGGCGACCAGTGTGGATTATGCCGCGACCCTGGCCAGCGCGACCTCCGGCCGGGGCAGCATGAGCGTGAAGCTCCACGGCTACCGGGACTGCCCCCTCGAGCTGGGCGCCACGGCTGCGCGCCGCAGCGTCGACCCGCTGGATACGAGCAAGTACATCCTCGCAGCCCGCAGCGCGCTGGAGGGCGGCATCTTCGACCTGGAATGAGACCCCAAAGGCCCGCGGTACAAAACAGGCTTCCTGCATGAACGCAGGAAGCTTTTTTGCTGCCTGTGGGGGGATATCCCGGCGGAGCGGAAGGAAAATATTGGCATATTTTGATTTGACTATTTGAGGGAAATATGCTAAAATATATAACAATAAGCGCAGATGTGCGCATAGATGTACAAATGAATAACAGGAGGTATTCAACATGGCAAAGAAAACCAAGTCTCCGGGCAGCCTGACGACGAAGCACTGGTTGGGCTACATGTTCGGCGACTGGGGCGGCTGTATGACTTTCGCGCTGATGGCCAGCATCTTCTCCATGTACTGCACCAACGTCCTGGGCATCGATCCTGTGCTGATGGGCACCCTGGTGCTGATCTGGACCATCTGGGATGCGGTGAACGATCCCATGATGGGTGCGCTGATGGACAAGGCCTTCGCCCGTAAGCAGAACAAGAACGGCAAGTTCCGCCCCTGGCTGCTGCGCTCCACGCCCCTGCTGGCGGTGACCGCCATCGCCCTGTGGACGGTGCCCACCTTCTTTGACGGCATCGCCACCGTCGTCTGCCTCTTCTCCTGCAAGATCCTCTACGAGGGCGCCTACACGATGTTCAACATCCCCATGGGCTCCCTGCTGTCCGCCATGTCCACCAATGACTCCGAGCGTGCCTCCCTGTCCTCCGCCCGTGGCGTTGGCTCCATGATCGGCAACATGATCCCCGGCATGGTCGGCCCCGTCGTGATCGGCATGTTCGGCGACCGCACCTCCACCGGCTACATGATCACCGGCGTAGCCTGCGCACTGATCGGCTTTGTGGTGTGCCTGATGCACTACTTCTGGACCGAGGAGCGCACCGTTGTGGGCGCGGACGCCAAGGCGGACGACATCAAATTCTCCGACATCCTCACCGTGGTGAAGAAGAACCGTCCCTTCCTGGCGCTGTGCATCCACGGCATCTGCATCTGCACGATGCAGTACCTGGTGTCCAACATCAGCCTGTACATGTACTCCGAGGTCTACCATGACGTGACCTACCAGTCCATCAGCTCCGTGCTGTCCTCCCCCTTCATGATCGGCTCCATGATCGCCGTACCCTTCATCTGCAAGAAGCTGGGCCTGGAGAAGCTGATCCGCTACTCCCTGCTGATCGGCGGCGCGCTGTGCGCAGTCCTGTTCGGCATGCACCTGGTGATGGAGGTGCATCCCCTGGTCCACGGCGTGATCCTGGGCATCGGCTCCGGCATGGCCATGGTCTCCATCCAGATGCAGTGGGGCCTGGTGGGCGAAGCCATCGACTACAACGAGCTGATCACCGGCAAGCGTACCGAGGGCTCCATCTACGGCACGTTCAACCTGTCCCGCCGCATCGGCCAGGCCGTCGGCAGCTCCTTCGGCTTCTACGTCCTGGGCTGGATCGGCTTTGACGCTGCCAAGGAAGTGCAGAGCGCTGCGACCATCTTCGGCCTGAAGTCCCTGTGCGTGCTGGTGCCCGCAGTGTTCATCCTGGGCTCCTGGGCTGCGTTCAAGTTCGTGTGGAACATCACCCCCGAGAAGCGCGCCGAAATGGCTGCCCTCAAGGCTCAGAAGGTTGAGCAGATCGAAGAATAATCCATGATCGGCGGTGCGGCATTGCTGTGCCGCTGATTCCGTGCTATGATGAATACAAGCCTCATGAAAGAAGGTATACCATCATGGAATATATTGTGAATACGCCCTGCGGCGCTGTGCAGGGCACATCAGGACGAGTCCCTGGCACGGCAGCCTACAAGGGTATCCGCTATGCCACAGCAGGCCGCTGGGAATACCCCGTGCAGGTCACCCATTGGGACGGCGTGTACGACGCCACCCGGTACGGCGCATGCTCTTACCAGCCCCGTGCGTTCTACGACGAGGCGAAGAACCTCAAAAAGATCTTCTACTACAACGAATTCCGCAGGGACGAGCATTACGATTACAGCGAGGACTGCCTCTTCCTGAACGTCTTCACGCCCGCTGCGGCAAAGGAAGGTGACAAGCTGCCGGTGATCATCTACATCCATGGCGGCGGATTCACCGGCGGCTGCGGGCACGAGAAGCATTTCGACGGCCCTGTCTGGCCCGCGAAGGGCGTCATCGGCGTGACGATCAACTACCGCTTGGGCCCGATGGGCTTCGTGTGCCTGCCCGAGCTGAAGGACGAGGCGGGCTTCACCGGCAATTACGGCCTGTACGACCAGCTGACTGCCATCCGGTGGGTGCATGACAATATCGCTTCCTTTGGCGGCGATCCGGCTAACGTGACCATCATGGGACAGAGCGCCGGCGCGATGAGTGTGCAGCAGCACTGCCTGAGCTCCCTGGGCGAGGGGATGTTCCACCGGGCTGTGATGTCCAGCGGCGGGGGGGTCAGCAAGATGCTGTCCGCCTCCCCGGCGGAAAAGAACTACGCTTTCTGGCAGAAGTGCATGGAATATGCCGGCTGCAAAACGCTGGCGGAGTTCCGCACCATCCCCCCGGAGAAGCTCTTTGAGGCCTGGAATCAGACCAGGAAGGAGCTGCACAATCCCGGCTGCTTCCCCTGCATTGACGGCCGCCTGGTGGCGGGCAGCGGCGCGGATCTCCTGGCGCAGGGCAAGCAGCTCGATATCCCCTATATGGCGGGTACTACCAGCGAGGACATGATGCCGCCCATTCTGCAGAGCATGGCCCGTAAGTGGTGCGCTGCCCAGCATCAGCCCGGCTATACCTGGTACTTCGATCGTCAGCTGCCAGGCGATGACAACGGAGCCTGGCATTCCTCCGACCTGTGGTACTGGTTCGGTACGCTGCCCAACGGATGGCGGCCGTTTGAGGCGAAGGACTACGCTGTCAGCGAGCAGATGGTGAGCTATCTGTGCAATTTCGCCCGCAGCGGCGATCCCAATCAGGCGGGCGCGCTGCCTGCCTGGAAGGCCTCCGCGCCGCAGCAGAAGAAGGTGCTGATGATCGGCGAAGGAGAGACCCGGATGGACAAACCGGGCATGCTGAAAATGATCCATACCATGCTGACCAACAAAGCTGTCGGCGAATAAGGGAAACAGAGGCGCAGCACCGGAATGCAGCGCATGTTCCGGGCGCGGTTCTTCACAGAGGGCTTGCAGAAATGCAGGCCTTTTTCTTGCGCGCCGACGCAAAATGGGGTATAATGAGAAAAAACGTCCAGGAGGGATCGTTATGAAAGACAACAACTGCGGCTACTGTATGCGGGGAGAACTGCTGGATGCATTCGGTATCGTGATCTGTGAGCTGAGCGTCTCTACGCTGATCCTGTTCCGGGAACAGAGCCATCCCGGACGCTGCATCGTGGCCTACAAGGACCACGTCAGCGAGCTGGTCAACCTGTCCGATGAGGAGCGAAACGCCTATTTTGCAGACATCGACCGGGCTGCCAAGGCGATCCATGCGGCCTTCCATCCGGATAAGATCAACTACGGCGCATATGGCGATACCGGCTGCCATCTGCATTTCCACCTGGTGCCCAAGTACAGGGATGCGTTTGAATGGGGCGGCGTTTTTGCCATGAATCCCGGCGCCGTCAAACTCAGCGATGCGGAATATGCCGATATGATCGAGAAAATCAAGGCGAACCTGTGACATAAGGAAACCCCGGCTTCCGTGATGGAGGCCGGGGAAATCATTATGCAAGGGGCTTGGGCTCACCGCATTTGAGACAATTGCCCACATATTTGGAATTTTCTGTGCCGCAGTGACGGCAACGCCAGCCGGCTGTTGCCGATGCTTCCGAAGAACTTGCAGATGCTGTTAACCTTTGGGGTTTGGATTCGCCACACTGGGAACAGGTGCTTACATGCTGGGGGTTCTCGGTACCGCAGCGGCACTTCCACCCCGGAGCAGACGGCGTATTCGGAGCAGCGGGCTGGACGGCGGGTTTTACCACATCATCGGCTTTGCTTTCGTACGCAGCGACGATGATGCCAAAACCGTAAAGGGCCAGGCTGCCGACCCAGCCGACAACCATCAAAGATAGCCCCCAGGTGAGTGTGGTAACACTTGCTGCTTCTTGCACGTAGCGACCAGAAGTGGCCTGTACTACACCGTAAATGGTCAGGATCAGGCCGACAACGATGCAAAGCCACCGAAACACAACTGCCCAGGTTTTGAGCTGACGACCGGTATTAGTAAACGACATGGCAATACCACCTTTTTTTGTTCAAGAAAAACTTCTTTGTATGAGTATATCACGGAGGCCGGCAAAACTCAAGCCGGTCGCTTTCGTGGCAAGCGCCATCTTGACACATTTCCCCGTCCGGTTTATCATAGACTGTGCAAAAGACAATCCACCTGAAAGGCAGGTAATCAAATATGAGCAAGAAGATCGTCCTGACCGGCGGCGGCACGATGGGCCACGTCACCCCGAACCTGGCGCTGCTGCCCCATCTGCTGGAAAAGGGCTATGAGGTGCATTACATCGGCACCGAAAAGGGCGTGGAGGCCGATAAGCTGACCGCTATCGAGGGCATCAACTACCATGCGGTCAAGTCCGGCAAGCTGCGCCGCTACTTCGACTGGAAGAACTTCACCGACCCCTTCCGCGTCATTGCGGGCGCGTTCCAGTCTGCTCACCTGATGGGCAAGATCAAGCCCGACGTGTGCTTCTCCAAGGGCGGTTTCGTGGCGGTGCCGGTGGTGTTCGGCGCGTGGCTGCACCGCATTCCCGTGGTCTGCCACGAGAGCGACCTCACTCCCGGCCTGGCCAACAAGCTGTGCACGCCCTTTGCAAAGAAGGTCGCTACGACCTTCCCGGAGTGCGCCGCGGCCCTGGGCGACAAGGCGGAATGTGTCGGCACGCCCCTGCGCCCCGAGCTGTTCGCGGGCGATAAGGCAGCGGGCCTGAAGCTGCTTGGTTTCACCGGCGAAAAGCCCGTCCTGATGATGATGGGCGGCTCCCTGGGCGCCCAGGCGGTCAACAAGGCCCTGCGCGAGGCCCTGCCGGAGCTGCTGAAAACCTTCGATGTGGTGCACATCTGCGGCAAGGGCAACCTGGACGCTGCGCTGGAAAACACCCCCGGCTACACCCAGCTGGAGTTCGTCTCTGCGGAGCTGCCGGATATCTTCGCGGCCTGCGATCTGGTGCTCAGCCGCGCGGGCAGCAACGCTCTGATGGAGTTCCAGGCGTTGGCGCGGCCTCTGCTGCTGGTGCCGTACCCCAAGGGCGCCAGCCGTGGCGACCAGATCCTCAATGCCCAGAGCCTTGAAAAGCGCGGGCTGTGCCGCGTCCTCCTGCAGGAGAATATGACCGCGCAGACGCTGACAGAAGCGCTGCTGCAGACCTGGGCTGACCGGGATGCGCTCACGGCGGCCGTGAAGGCGGCGCCCCCGGCGGACGGAACATTCCGGGTGCTGGAAATGATCGAGGAAGTACAGAAGTGACCATTCCGTCCGCCGGGAAAACGGGT
>JAFXFR010000162.1 GCA_017513475.1 Clostridia bacterium | reverse complement strand
GGCTGGCCGCTACCGCGTCATCGACTTCCTGGTGTCCTCCATGGTGAACTCCGGCATGAAGAATGTCGGCGTCATCACCCAGAAGAACTACCATTCCCTGATGGACCATCTGGGCTCCGGCAAGGAATGGGATCTGCACGGCAAGAAGGACGGCCTGCACATCCTGCCTCCCTTCCTGACCCGTGAGAATATCGGCGTGTACTCCGGCACGCTGGATGCGCTGCGCTCCAATACCGATTACCTGATCCGCTCCAAGCAGGAGTATGTTGTCTTCTCCGGCAGCGAAATCATCTACAACGCCCACCTGGACGAGATGGTCAAGTTCCACAAGGAATCCGGCGCTGACGTGACTGTCATGTACACCCGCGATCCCTCCATGCAGCGCGACGAGCACGGCACCTACCTGACCGTGGGCGAGAACGGCGCTGTGGTCGATGCTGAAGTCGAGCCTACTCATCCCTCTCTGGAGTGCACCTACATGGAAGTTGCCGTCATGAAGCGCGAGCTGCTCCGCTTCCTGGTGGACAAGGCTGTGGCTCACGGCCTGCATGATTTCCGCCGCGATGTGCTGCTGCCCATGATCCAGGAAGGCAAGTCCACTGTGAATGCATGGGAATACACCGGTCCCTGCTGGCGTCTGGATTCCGTGCAGAGCTTCTTCAAGTTCAACATGGACGTGCTCAACGCCGACGTTCGCGGCAGCCTGTTCTCCAAGGACATGCCCGTGTACACCAAGGTCCGTGATGATATGCCCACCCGTTACGGCGAAAATGCTTCCGTCATCAACTCTTTGGTTGCTGACGGCTGCGTGATCGAGGGTACTGTCGAGAATTCCATCCTGGCCCGCGGCGTGTGCGTTGCTCCTGACGCTCATGTGAAGAACTGCATCGTCATGCAGGACGGCCAGATCCATTCCGGCGCCTACATCGAGAACTGCATCCTGGACAAGCAGGCGATCATCAAGCGCAACGCCCGCCTCATCGGCCCCGCTGCGTACCCCATCGTGATCGCAAAGAATGTTGTGATCTAATAACAGTTGCAAGCCGCGCCAATATGTGTTATGCTACTTGGCGCGGCCTTTTGACTTGTTATTGCCGCGAAATTCAAACTCAACTTGGAGGTTGAACCTATATGAAGATCCTGTTTACTGCCAGCGAATGCGTCCCCTTTGTCAAGACCGGTGGTCTGGCGGACGTGGTGGGCGCTCTGGCCCCCGTGCTGGCCAAGGAAGGCCACGACGTTCGCGTCATTATGCCCCTGTATGCGTCCATTCCCGAGAAGTTCACCAGCCAGATGACCCATGTGTGCGACTTTGAGGTCGAGCTGGGCTGGCGCCGTCAGTACTGCGGCATCGAGATGATCGAGATGGATGGCGTGAAGTGGTACTTCATGGACAACAAGTTCTACTTCGGCCGTCCCTACATCTACGGCATGGGCGGCGACGAGTACGAGCGCTACGGCTTCTTCTGCCGTGCGTCCCTGAACTGCCTGCCCATCATCGGCTTCCAGCCTGACGTGATCCACGCCCACGACTGGCAGTCCGGTATGGTGCCCGCGCTGCTGAAGATCCAGTACGCGCATCTGCCCTTCTTCGCTAATATCAAGACCATGTACACCATCCACAACCTGCAGTACCAGGGTGTGTTCGGCATCAACCAGGTCAAGGAGATCCTGGGCCTGACCGACAACAGTCTGTGGACTGATGACAAGCTGGAGTGCTACGGCTGCGCCAACTTCATGAAGGCCGCGCTGGTGTACGCTGACCTGATCACTACCGTCAGCCCCTCTTATTCCGAGGAGATCCAGACCGCCTACTATGGCGAGCGCCTGGACGGCCTGCTCCGCGCCCGCAAGCATCAGGTGTTCGGTGTTCTGAACGGCATCGACATGGTGGATTACGATCCCGCCATCGATAACCGCATCGCCCAGACCTACTCCCTGGACAACATGGAAGGCAAGGCTGTCTGTAAGGCTGACCTGCAGCAGAAGCTGGGCCTGAACGTGGATCCCAACGTGCCGATCATCGGTATGGTGGGCCGCCTGAGCAATCAGAAGGGCCTCGACCTGGTGGACTACGTCATCGGTGATCTGCTCAAGCAGAATGTCCAGCTGGTGGTGCTGGGCATGGGCGAGAGCCGCTATGTCAACCTGTTCTCCTGGGCGGAGGGCGAGTACAAGGGCAAGGTGGCCGCTCGCTTCGCGATGGATCACGCCCTGGCGCATCAGATCTACGCCGGCTGCGACATGTTCCTCATGCCCAGCCAGTTTGAGCCCTGCGGCCTGAGCCAGCTGATCGCGCTGCGCTACGGCACCATTCCGATCGTCCGTGAGACCGGCGGCCTGCGCGACACCGTGCTGAGCTACAACGAGTACACCGGCGACGGCAACGGCTTCTCCTTCTTCAACTACAACGCCCACGACATGCTGCATGTCATTGAGCGCGCCTGCGATTACTACCACAACCACAAGGACGTGTGGGCTCTGCTGCAGCAGCGCGGCATGAGCGGCGACTACAGCTGGACCAACTCCGCCGGCAAGTACATGGATCTGTACAAGGGCCTGGTGGGCGGCGTGGAAGCTCCTGCAGAGGAGGCTCCTGCCGAGCCCAACCCCGTGGTGGTGGAGATCGTGGAGGAGGCTCCCAAGCCCAAGAAGCCCCGCGCGCCCCGCAAGAAGAAGGTCGAAGAGGCTCCTGCTGAGGTGACTGCGGCTCCCGCTGAGAAGCCCAAGCGTACCCGCAAGAAGAAGGTTGAGGAAACTCCTGTTGAGGCCGATGAGGCTCCTGTTGAGAAGCCCAAACGTACCCGCAAAAAGAAGACCGAGGAGCCCAAAGCTGAATAAGTGATTTGTCCGGCAGGCGCTGCAGCACGCGGCGTCTGCTTTTTTGATGCCAATTGTTACATCTGGACGTGACAGACGGGCTGTAATGTGATAGAATATATTGAAGTATTCTATCAACCTGGAAGGAGGAGCGCTCATGCGTATGAATCGGCTGATCTGTGCATTTGCCGCATTTGTCATGACGATGCTTCTGACGACTCCTGTATCTGCGGAACAATTGTACAGCGTCGAGGTGCCAAGTGCACCGCTGGTTCGGTCAGATACGCCGAAAAACGGCATGGTTCGCGTTTGGCTGAAGGAGATGGGCGATCTGTCCCACCTGGATATTACGGTGACGGGCAATTATTCTGTCAACGGCAATTCAGCCATGGCGCTTACGACAGGGGATAAGGTATCGATTGATTTTGACAAGTCTACCGGCGCTATCACCATGACGATGGGCGGCGTAACCTACGCTATGGGCAGTGAAATGCGTCTGCGCCGTCATCAGGCGAACGGTGAAAGTGCAGTATCAATTGCGCAGGCTCAGCGGCCCAACAATCTGTATCCGGGCGACCTTCAGCTGCTGGCGGTCAAAAACGCCAACGGCACGTATCGGCTATATCCAATTCTGCACGTATATGTGGAGTACTACTTGAAGGGTGTTGTGCCCAATGAGATGAGTGCATCCTATCCCATTGAGGCGCTCAAGGCACAGGCTGTGGCAGCCCGTACCTATGTGCTGCGCGAAATGGAGGTGCGCGGCAATTACACCTATGATGTATCGGATACGTCAGCTTCCCAGGTATATAAGGGTCATTCCACTACGGAAAACAATGCAACCAAGGCTGTGGATGATACCCGCGGCATCGTTGCCATGAACGGTAGCGCCCTGACGGGAACATACTATACTGCTTCCAACGGCGGGCAGACGGAGTCTGTCAAGAATGCCTGGGGAAGCTCGGGCTATGGCTACCTGCGTGTGAAGGATGATCCCTTTGATGCATCCAATGCGTCGAGCAATCGCCGTCGGATGACGATCTATGCGGACTTTGACCATGCCAGCCAGAATGCTGCCTTGTCGGAGATCCTCACAACGGCTGTGCAGGCAGAGCTTGGCTCCAATGCTGTGATCCAGACCATTGATGCGGTAACGCCGCATACTCCGAAATACGCTGTTCCCAGCCGTCTGTACACGAAGCTGGACTTCGGACTCACGGTGCTGGTGGGTACGACGTATGAGTATCTGGAAGTATCCTTTGACATCTTCACTGACCTTGAAACACCGCTGAACCTGAGCATCCAGAGTACGAAAAACGAGCTTTGGTCAGTGGAGAAGCTTGATGAAGGCTATCGGATTACCGTTGGCCGCTGGGGCCATGGCATCGGTATGAGCCAGCGCGGTGCCCAGAAGATGGCGCAGATGGGGTATACATACGATCAGATCCTCGGCTTTTACTACGAGGGTTGTGAGCGCGTGCAGTATACCTTCACGCATACCATCCTGCCTGTTGGCAGCAGCAATGAGATCGTGAGTACTGTACCGCCGGCAGAATTTGAACCGGCTGCCGAGAACCAGGCAACGCTCACGCTTTCTGCCGCGACAGATGTGTCGCCGCTGATGTACATGCCCGACGCAGATGCCAAGGTGCTGACGGGCGTTCCCAATGGCGCTTCTCTGACGGTGCTTGCCAAGGGAAGCGAATGGACGCTGGTCAAGTATGGACAGATCAACGGATATGTGCTGACCAGCAACCTGGTGTTTGCAGATACGCCGCCGACGGCTTCTGCAGAAGGTGCAACCAATATCACCCGTTGGGCGGCTGTAACAGGAACAAATGCGCTGAACTTCCGTACCGGCCCTGGGACGGATTACGACAAGATGATGACGCTCGCAGAAGGCACAGTGCTGTGCATCCTCTCGACAGAAGGGACCTGGGCCAAGGTACAGTGCGGCAACATGGTGGGTTATGTATCCACTGAGTTCCTGACGTACTACAGTGCCTATCCAGGCGAGATCACGGCAGATAATTCCGCAATGGTAAGCCTGGGAGAAGAGGGGCTTGCTACGTCGTTGCTCGCCGTTCCCTCAACCTCCGCTACGGTGATTATGGATGTGCCTCATGGCACGCAGGTACAGGTCATTCATAACGACGGTACCTGGTGCAGGGTACAGGTCGCAGGTGTCGAGGGTTACTTGCTTACCGAGCAGCTGGACTTTGCGGCAACCGGCGTTACCCCGACAGATATCCCCGGAATAAACGGGCTGACGGCGATCGTTAATTCCGACGCATCCACGCTGAATCTGCGCGAGGGCCCGTCTACCAGCAACACCGTTATCGCACAGATCCCCAAGGGGACGACCATCATCGTCCGGGAAAAGGGAGATTCCTGGTGCGCAGTGACCTGGGGCGATCTGCAGGGCTATGTTATGACCAAGTATCTCCTGTTTGAAGAGGAGGAGACGCCCACCGCAACACCGGAGGCAACCCAGTCCGAGGAGCCGACGGCTACGCCCACGGCAACACCGACCGCGACGCCAACCGCAACACCGGATCCTGAGATTACCGGTGCACCGGAAGAATACACGGCCTGGGTCATGGGGACGGTCAACTATGTCAACCTGAGAACTGAGCCCAGTACGGAAGCTGAGATCATCACCCGCATTCCCAGCGGCGATGAAGTGGCTGTTCTGCAGGTGCTGGGAACGTTTACCCAGGTGCGACATGGCGTTGGCACCGGCTATGTGCTGTCACGGCATCTTACCTACACCAAGCCGATGGAATCCATTGGCATCATGTATGTGAACACTGATGTGGATCCGCTTGCGCTGCGTGATGTGGGAGATCTGTACGACAGCGTTGTGCTGGTGCGTATCCCGCGAGGGGAAAAAGTGATGCTTTATGGTACGGATGGCGATTGGAGCCATGTCCAGTATGGCGATTATGTCGGCTACTGCATGACTGCTTATCTGAGCTGGAAGAAGCCTGTTGATTATGAACCGGATGAAACCCCGGTTTACGATCCAACCCTGACTGATGTGGAGGGCTGGACAGCGATGATCAACAACGATGGACAGTCGCTGGGTCTGCGACAATGGTGCTCTATGGAGGCTCCGGAGCTGACCACGATTCCGGCCAACGGCTCTGTTCGGCTGCTGGCGGTGGGCGATATCTGGTGCAAGATCACATATGAAGGAGAAACTGGATATTGTTTGACGAGCAAATTGATCCTTGTTGCACCCCAGTGATCATCCATGGGGATGAACGCATAGATGATCTTCAGCTGGGAGGACTCCGCATCCTGCAAAAGACAAATGGGTTTCGCTTTGGAATGGATGCGGTGCTCCTGGCAGATTTTGCCCGGGTGGGGCCGCGGGATCATGTCGCAGATTTCGGGACCGGTACGGGCATTCTGCCGCTACTTCTTGCCGGACGAAGCCACGGTGAGCGCTTCGACGCTCTGGAAATTCAACCGCACATGGCTGACATGGCAATGCGTTCAGTACGCCTGAACGGCCTGGAAGAACGCATTACGGTACATCATGTATCTGTTGAGCATGCAGATAGCGTGATAGAACCCGGCACGCTGGATGTAATCGTGTGCAATCCGCCCTACGGAGTAGCTGGGGCAACCCTGATCAATCCGTCCAGCACACTATCAACAGCCCGCCATCAAACCGAAGCAGGGCTGACTGCATGGTATCGGATGGCTTACAAGCTGCTGAGAGGCAAGGGGAGATTCACCATGATCTACCCTGCGCCGCGGATGCTGGAGGCCATGCAGGCGCTGTCAAAAGCAAGACTGGAGCCCAAACGCTTCCGACTGATTTATCCGTATGCAGATAAGCCGGCAAATCTCGTTCTCATTGAGGCTATGAAAGACGCCAAACCGATGTTGCACCCGGAGCCGCCGTTGGTCGTTTACGAGCAGGACGGCAGCATGACTGCTGAGCTCAAGAAGATATACCACATTACGGATTGAGCCTGGCAATGTAGAAATTCAAAACCGCCGCGAAGGTCAACCAGCCCTGATAGGGGATGAGAAGCCATCCGGCGGTTTTGCTTTCCCGGAAGAATTGGTAAAGCATGATGGCAACCAGCATCCAGAGCAACACAAGCCAAAAGAATGCCAGCCCGAAGGCCTTCTGAATAAAGAACAGATAGGGCCAAAGCAGATTGACTGCAAGCTGTGCAATATACAGGCCAAGCATGATGTACCGATCCTGGCCGTGTGCTTTTAGTACCAGCCACATGGCTGTTGCCATGGCAGCGTACAAAATGGTCCAGGCAACAGGGAATAGCCATCCGGGCGGGGCAAAGGCAGGCTTTGCAAGTGTCTCATAGAAGGAGGAATTCTGCTGCGTCAGAAAACCGACGGCGGCTCCTGCTCCCAATGTGATAAGGAGAAGTGTGACAAGAGATCTCCAGGTATATGGTTTCTTGGTTTGTTCGCTCATGCTGATCACCTCTATGACAGCGTACGCGCTAATGTCGGAGATCATACCAGGCAAAAGCTGCTGTATCTGCGGCAGCTTTTCTGCTGTAGACATTGCGAAAAACTGACAAACAGGATATAATAAGACGAATGAACTCGCGGAGGATGACCCTATGGGGATTGTGATCATCATTGGCGGTGGTGCAGCTGGTATGGCAGCGGCCATTGCTGCAGCCGAGTGCGGCGATCGTGTTACCGTGCTGGAACGTATGGACCGCGTCGGGAAAAAAATCCTGGCTACGGGTAACGGCAGATGCAACCTCATGAATGTGGGGGAACTCCGTTTCCCCGGCGGCGCTTCGCTTGCACATGCTGTCCTGGAAAAATGCGGCGCAGCTGAACAGACGCGTTTCTGGTATCATCTTGGATTGCGTATGCGCCAAGAAGACGGAGGACGCGTGTATCCGATCAGCGGGATGGCCTCCAGTGTACTGGATACTCTCCGGCTGTCCATGGAGGCGCTGGGGATAGAGGTGATCACCGGTGTACATGTGACCGGGCTGTTCAAGGCACGTCATGGCTGGACCGTTATGGCCGGTGATAAAAAATGGAAGGCAGACCGCGTGATCGTTGCGGGCGGAGGCTGCGCACAGCCGAAGCTTGGCAGTGACGGCAGCACCTGGCCTCTGCTGATAAGTCAAGGGCATCGGATGATTGAGGCCCGCCCTTCGCTGTCACAGATTGTAACGGATACTGCGCTTATCAAGGGATTGAGCGGAATCCGTGTACGTACGCAGGTGCGGATCACCCGCGGCGGAATCGAGAAGTATTGCGAAGCAGGGGAGCTGCTCTTTGCGGACTATGGTGTGACCGGCGTTTGTGTGATGCAGTGCGCCCGGTATGCATCGGCGGGAGATATGCTGCATATCGACCTGGTGAGAGCAATGGGCTTTGATACCAGGGCCGAGCTATTTGCGGAACTTCTCCACCGGAGAAATAACTGGCGTCAGCGTTCTTTGAATGAACTGCTGACAGGTCTTTGCGTACCCAAGCTGGGTCAGGCGATTTTCAAGGCAGCCGGCATAGCAAATGCAATCCATGCGACCTGCGGCGATCTGACTCAAAAGATGCTCAATACGCTTGCTGAAGCAGCTGCCGACTTTGCCCTGGAGATTCGGGGCGTTAAGGGTTTTGAGAGCGCACAGGTCACGGTGGGCGGCGTTTCTGTACAGGAATTTGATACGGAAACGTTGGAATCAAAGCTGGCGCCGGGTATTCATGCTGCCGGCGAGGTGCTGGATGTAGACGGTGACTGCGGTGGCTTCAACCTGATGTTTGCCTTTGGCAGCGGAATTCTTGCGGGTCTGAACGGGCGTGCATGTCCATGGTGAGGGAGTTTGCGACAATAGCATCAGAATGCAGGGTTTCTATTTGATTTTTCTGTCAGTGTGTGCTATAATTTAATTTGTATCAATTTGTTCTTGCGGAAGGAGTGACGGCTTCGTGGAGTATCCCCCTTGTAGTCCGGTGCCTGCGATGGCCGTGACGGCTTCCGCAGGCGTATGAACTATGCCTATGCTCTGACTGCGGGCATTGGATGTGTCGAAAGGACTGCTTGATTTTCCATGACGGCTGACTTGTGGATTCTTGTTGCCATACTTTGTGTATGTGTTGCACTCTCGGCTTTTTTTTCCGCGGCTGAAACGGCCTTCACTTCTGCCAATCGCGTCAAACTCAAAACGATGATGCAGAATGGCAGCAAGCGTGCTAAGCTTGCCTTGTCTTTGACGGATGATTATGATCGGCTGATCACTACCATTCTGATTGGCAATAACATTGTCAATATCGCGGCTTCGTCGTTGGCGACGAGCCTGTTTCTTGTGCTGCTGAATAACAATGCGAATCTGGCAACTACCGTGTCTACGGTGGTTATGACGCTTGTGATACTGGTTTTCGGCGAGGTTTCTCCCAAGGCTATTGCCAAGGAGTCACCGGAGAAGCTGGCCATGGCTGTGGCATCTGTATTGAAGCTGCTGTGCACCGTGTTCACCCCCTTCGCGCTGTCTTTCCGTGGTTTGAAGAGGCTTCTGACAAAGGTTTTTAACACGGAGGACGAAGAGTCCTTCATCGAAGAAGAGCTGATGACGATGGTGGAGGAAGCTGAATCCGAGGGTGACATGGAGCACCATGAGGGCGAACTGATCCGCTCGGCCATTGAGTTCAACGATGATCGTGATGTGCTGTCCATCTTGACGCCTCGAGTGGATGTGACTGCAATCGAAGATACAGCCACCATGGAAGAAGCAGGCGAGGTATTCCGTGCAACTGGATACTCACGTTTGCCTGTTTACCATGAGGACATGGATCATATTGTTGGCATCCTCAATGAGAAGGACTTCTACTTCCACAAGCATGAGGGCTGCACGGATATCACCAAGATCATGACTCCGCCTGTGTACGCACCCACGACCCTGAAGCTTTCCAAGCTGCTGAAGCTGATCCAGGCGCAGAAGACGCATCTGATTATTGTGCTGGATGAGTTTGGCGGCACCGAAGGTATTGTCACCATGGAAGATGTGCTTGAAGAGCTAGTCGGCGAGATCTACGACGAGCATGATGACGTTGAGCAGGAAACCGTCGATATGGATGATGGGTCCCGCCTGGTAGACGGCAGCATGCAGTTGTCTGAGCTTCTTGACATGCTGAACGTAGAGGACATCTACAACGCAGAAACTGTGGGCGGCTTTGCTGCAGAGGTTCTTGGGATCATTCCGTTTGTGGGTTCTGCGTTTGAAACGGATGAGATTCGCGGTCTGGTGACCCAGATGGAGAAACGTCGCGTGACCCAGGTGCGCATCTGGAAGAAGGAGCAGCCCATTGATGAGGCTGAACAGGACAATTGAGTCCGATTAGGAGGAAATTCAAATGAGCAAAGGTACCCAGAAACAAAGCCGCCAGGAAGAACAGCGGAAGGCGATGGTTCGTATCATCTGCCTGGTGCTGGTGGTTGTTATGGCAGTGACGTCGTTGCTGGCGGTTTTCCCCATGCTGTTCAACAGTGGTATTGATCCTGAGTTGCAGGCGTTGATCGATGCCGGCTATGCATACGTGGATGAAGACGGTACGATCTATCTGACGCAGGAATACATTGACCTGATGACTGGCGGCGAACCTGATGCCGGAGATGGACACGATCACGATCATCAGTAACAGATAACGTGCAAGGGAGGAAGCATTGTGAAGAAACCGCATTCAAGTGATTTCACACAGCGCGGCATTTCCTTCGGCACGATTTTCATGGCCTGTGTGACGGTGGTAGTTGTGGGGATGGCAACGGTGATATTTCCGCAGCTGTTGGGTTCGGCTGATCTCAATATTGATGTGGGTACCGTGTTTTCCGCTCTTATTCTGGACGGAGCAATGCCCACCCTTGCGCTTAGCGACATCCCTATTACTGACGCAACACCAGTACCGGAGTCTTCGGCTTCTGTTCAGCAGCAGGTGACTCCGTCCCCCACGCCTCAGCCTACGCCTGTTCCGGTGAAGGGCGGTACGGTGACACTGACCATCGGTGGCAGCGTCAATATTGACGATGCGATCCGAAAATCTGCATACTACAGTGATTCCGGTAAGTACGACTTTATCGAGATCATGATGCTGCTTGAGCCGGAGATGCAGTCCGACCTTACGCTTGTTACGCTGGAAAACATCGCCTTTGATGGGCAGAAGGTATCCGCAGTAAATGCTCCTTCCGCTGTTATGGATATGCTTTGGGAGGCGGGGGTTGACATCGTGGCGCTGGGTTATCCCAAAGCCTGCGATTTAGGCTTGGACGGCGTCCTTGCAACGATAGAAGCAGTGCAGTCAAGGGGCATGAGTACCCTGGGACTGTATGGCAATCAGGTGGATCGGGATTCGATCCGTATGTTTACCGTCAACAATGTGGATATTGCTTTCCTGCATTATACTGAAACTGTCAGCAATGTCGGCAAAAAAGCGATCCGCAACGACGGCATGGATTATGCTCTCCCGATGACACTGGTCAATGGATCGCCGGAAATGATGCTTTACGATATCCGCAGAGCACGCGAGCAGGGCGCTGATATCATTGTGGTTTCCGTGAACTGGGGAACGGTCAGCGCATCCAAGCCCACCGCGTCTCAGAAAGAACTGGCGCAGCAGATGGCAGATGCCGGCGCGGATATCATTGTTGGTGCAGGCAGCCGCGTTGTTCAGCCGATAACCTGGCTTACCTCCAAAGATGGAAATGGCAATATCCGCCATACGCTGTGTGCGTGGAGCTTGGGCAGCCTGATCAATGAAAGCCGGAAGGACGGCAACGTTCCCGGTATGCTTCTGCAGCTGCAAATATCCTTTGACGGCGATACTGTCAGCTTCGAAAAGGTGTGTTATACGCCTACCTATATCTGGCGCTATAAGCAGGACGGGCAATACTATTACCGGATTGCCGTCAGTGACCAGCCGGCTCCGGATGGTATGGGGGATGATCAGGCAGAATACATGGCCAAGGCTTTGCGTAATCTGCAGAAGTACCTGGGCGATTCTCCTGTGACGCTTCGGGAAAGATAAAACTTGACTGCTGGTGACTCCGGCAGTCTTTTATGTTGTGTAAACTTTTCAGCGAGGGCTTGCATTCCTGTGGCCCTGCGTGTACAATGGATATGAAAACAAATGAGGTGATGCTATGAAGCGTATCCTTGCCCTGCTGTTGCTGCTGACGCTGTGCATTCCAGTGCTGGCGGAAGAAGACGATTGGGCCATTCTGGACGTTATTGACATTGATGTGCAGGATGCAACCGAGGCTGAGCCGGTTACCACGCCTGAGCCTGTTCCTGACGTTCTCACGCCCAGGGACGACTTTATCAACCGGATCATTGCCCTTGGGCATGATCTCTATATCAAAGCGAATGGCAAGTCTCAGCGTGCTCACTATAAAGAAGATATATACGTATGTAAAAACTTCACCGTTTACCTTTTTAAGCAGAACAGCGGTGATTTCTGTATTGCAGAATATCCTGATGTGAAGCTGCGGATTCCCAACAACCTGCCAGCCGAGAAGTGCAAGCCCTATTACTACGGCTTCTACTGGGAGGACATTGACGCTGAGGATGGCAATCCCTTCTATGAGGCGGCTGCCTTCCGGTATGATCCCAAGTTGAGCAAGGAAGAGAACATGGCGCTCGCCATGGACTTCATGCGTCAGGTACAGCGCGGCGATTTTTTCCAGATGAGCGGCGATTATGAGTATGGTGTTGGCGCTCACAGTGCCATCATGATGGGCTACGACGCGGAAAAGGACGAGATTCATTGGCTGGACTCCAACATGCGCGGCGGCAAGAATAAGAAGGGAATCCGCTACGGTCTGGTGCAGTACGACGAGGTCAGGAGCGTGGAGTGGTGGGCGAGCACCTTCTGCAAGAAGGGCCGCGGAGCTACCATTTACCGCCTGCGGGACGACATTGCTTACCGGGAGGACTGACATGGACTTCGGCATGCCCTACCTACTGGAGATGCATTCCATTGAGGAATGCTGCGCCCTGGCGCATGAACTGGGGCTGCAGTTTGTGGAGCTGAACGCGAACTTCCCGGATTGTCAGCTGGACAAACTTGATCCGGCGGCGCTGCATCAGCTGAAGATCAAATATGGCCTCTATTTCACGCTGCATCTGGAGGAGGAGTGCGATCCGTTTGCTTTCAATGCAGCGGTGCGCAGTGCGTGGTTGAAGTCTGCCCGACACGGGCTGAGCATCGCCACGGCTCTGCAGATGCCCATTGTCAATATGCACTTGCCTTGCGGCGTGTATATCACGCTGCCCGACCGAAAGGTGTTCCTGTACGACAAGTATGAGGCGGAGTTTTACGCCGCCCTCAGCGAGTTCCGTGCCATGTGCGAGGAGTCCCTGTCCGGCACGTCCACCCGCATTGCCATTGAGAACACCAATGGCTGGAAGGCCCACGAGCAGCGCGCCATTGAGTACCTGCTGGAATCCCCCGTGTTCGGCCTGACGCTGGATATCGGGCATTCCCACGGCGTGGAGGATGCGGACGAACCCTTCTTCAGCAGGCATGATGACCGGCTGATCCACATGCACGGTCATGATGGGGCAGGGAAGAAGAATCACCTGGCCCTGGGGGACGGAGAGATCGATCTGCGCGGACGTTTTGCATGGGCGAAGCGTCGTGAAGCCCGCGTCGTGCTGGAAACGAAGACCATCGCGGCGCTGCGTACCAGTGTGGCCCGGCTGCCGGAATTTCTTCCATAATTTTTGCAAAAAACTTTGCTCAACCCCTTGCAATTACAGGGATACCTGTGCTATAATAATAGGCGTGCATACGGACGGTCCGCTTTCCGGAACACTGACCTCATGCAGTGCCGGATATGAACGTCTATGATGGAAGGAGGAACCAACATGAGCGAAATCATCCGTTCTATTGAAGCTAAGCAGCTGCGCAATGACGTGCCCGCCATCGCTATCGGCGATACCGTGCGCGTGCAGGTCAAGGTTGTTGAGGGCAAGAACGAGCGTCTGCAGGCTTTCGAGGGTGTTGTCATTGCCAAGCGCAACGGCGGTATCCGCGAGACCTTCACCGTCCGCCGCGTTTCCTACGGCATCGGTGTGGAGCGTACTTTCCCCGTCCACAGCCCCCGTCTGGGCAGCATCACCGTGATCCGTCATGGTAAGGTGCGCCGCGCCAAGCTGTACTACCTGCGTTCTCTGCAGGGCAAGGCCGCCAAGATCAAGGAAGTCAAGCGCGTGTAATTCGCACTTCACCTTGTCTGTGGAACAGCTACATCAGCGAGAGAGTTTCGGCTCTCTCGCTTTTGTGTTGCATAAAAAAGCTGCCATCCCCATATCCATTGGACAGACATTGAGACCAATGGAGGGATGAGGATGACGGAGACGCGTGAGTTCAATCTCTACCGCGATATTGCAGAGAGAACTGATGGTGACGTGTACATTGGGGTGTTAGGCCCTGTCAGAACAGGCAAGAGCACCTTCATCAGTCGTTTTATGGAGAGTCTGGTGCTGCCGAAGCTGGCGGACAGTCCCAATAAGGAACGCATTGCGGATGAATTGCCTCAATCTGGCTCGGGACGCACGATCATGACCACACAGCCCAAATTTGTCCCCGGTGAGGCCGTGACGGTGTCCCTGGGGGAGAATGCGCCCGTGCGCGTCCGACTGGTGGACAGCGTTGGATATATGGTACGGGGTGCTTTGGGGATTTCGGACGAGGACGGAACCCGCATGGTACATACCCCGTGGTTTGACCATGATATTCCCTTTGAACAGGCGGCTGAAATTGGCACACGAAAGGTGATGACTGATCATGCCACCATCGGGCTGGTGGTGACCACGGATGGTAGCATTGCTGACTTGCCCCGAAACGCTTATGTAGATGCAGAAGAAAGGGTTGTATCCGAGCTCAAGGCGATGGGTAAACCTTTTGTAATCGTGTTGAACTCGGCGACGCCCCGCAGTGCAGATACGCTGACGCTACGGGATAAGCTGGAAGATCGATACGCTGTGCCGGTCATGCTGCTGAATGTGAAGGAAATGCAGACGCTTGATATTCAGCGTGTACTGGAATCTGTACTGCTGGAGTTTCCGCTGCGAGAGGCAAGAGTGTCCGTCCCGACGTGGCTGGCCGCGCTCGAGGATGACCACTGGTTGGTTCAACATGTGTTGGAGGGAATTCGGAAGAGCGGTGCAAAACCACATGTCATGCGTGAAGACGATGTGTTTGAGGCGGCTTTTGCGCAATCTGAGTATACGGAAGACATCCGTTTGGAAGGCAGTGAGCTGGGGCAGGGAAGCAGGCGGTATACTTTGTCCTTGACGGACGGATTGTTTAATCGCGTACTCGGAGAGGAGTGCGGCGCAGAAATACGTGGGGATGCCCACCTCCTCAGCTTGATGAAGGAGCTGGTGAACGCAAAAGCCGAGTACGATCGCTTGGCAGACGCGCTGTTCGCTGTACGGGCAACGGGTTATGGCGTAGTTCCCCCTTCAATGGAAGATGTGACGTTGGAGGCACCTGAGATTGTCCGGCAGGGCAGTCAGTACGGCGTAAAACTGAAGGCAGCTGCGCCTTCGCTGCACATGATTCGCGTGGACGTGGAAACGGCGGTCAGTCCCGTTGTAGGCAGCGAGGAGCAGGCTGAGGCCTTTGCCAGGCAGCTGCAATCCGACTTTGACAATGACCCGCAAAAGGCTTGGGATACGAGCTTCTTCGGCCGCAGCCTGGACTCCATGGTGCGGGAGGGTTTGAGCAGCAAGGTGCTGCAGATGCCTCAGGATGCTCAGGAAAAGGTACGCGAGACCCTCTCCCGGATGGTCAACGAGGGCGACGGCGGGATGATATGCATTCTGTTGTGAGCACGAAAAAAGGCGAACCGGCATAAGCGTCGGTTCGCCTTTGTGCTGCTTATTCAGCGGTGTAGTTGTCGAAGTAGCCCTGGATGTAGACGATGGGGGTACCCTTATCGCCTGAGCCGGAGGTCAGGTCGCACAGGGAGCCGATCAGGTCGGTGATGCGACGGGGCGTGGTGCCCTGCGCAGCCATCTGGCCCACGAGAGAGGAGCCGTCCTTCTGGCTGATCTTGGCCTTGATGGCGTCCTGCAGTTCCTTGCCGGAGAGGCCGGCGAAGTCGTTGTCCGC
>JAFXFR010000161.1 GCA_017513475.1 Clostridia bacterium | reverse complement strand
TGATGACCTCAATGATGTCCACGCCGAACTTCTTGGCGAACTCCCAGTCACGCTGATCGTGGGCGGGAACGGCCATGATCGCGCCGGTGCCGTAGCCCATCATGACGTAGTCGGAGATGAAGATCGGCACTTCCTTGCCGGTCAGGGGATTGATGCCGGAGAGGCCCTCGATGCGCAGGCCGGTCTTGTCCTTCACCAGCTGGGTGCGCTCGAACTCGGTCTTCTTGGCGCACTCCTCGCGGTAGGCCAGGATCGCGTCCATGTTGGCGATCTTGTCCGCGTACTTGTCGATCATGGGATGCTCGGGAGCCATGACCATGAACGTCACGCCAAAGAGAGTGTCGGGGCGGGTGGTGTAGATCTGCAGAGACTCATCGGTGCCGGTGACGGCGAAGTTCACGAACGCACCGGTGGACTTGCCGATCCAGTTCACCTGCTGCTGGGCGATGTTCTCGGGGTACTCAACGTTCTTGAGGCCCTCCAGCAGCTTATCGGCGTACTTGGTGATGCGCAGATACCACACGTCCTTGGGCAGCTGGATGACGTCGCCGTGGCAGACGTCGCACTTGCCGCCCTGGCTGTCCTCGTTGGACAGGACGACCTTACAGGTGGGGCAGTAGTTGACCAGGGTCTTGTCACGGAAGACCATGCCCTTCTCGAACAGCTTCAGGAAGATCCACTGGGTCCACTTGTAGTAGCCGGGATCGGTGGTGTCCACCTCGCGGCTGTAGTCGAAGGAGAAGCCCAGGCGCTTGAGCTGCATGCGGAAGTGATCCACATTCTGCTTCGTGACGATGGCAGGGTGGATGTTGTGCTTGATGGCGAAGTTCTCAGTGGGCAGGCCGAAGGCGTCCCAGCCGATGGGGAAGAGCACGTTGCAGCCCTCCATACGGCGCTTGCGGGAGATGATGTCCATGGCCGTGTTGGAGCGGGGATGGCCCACGTGCAGACCGTTTCCGGAGGGATAGGGGAACTCGATCAGGCCGTAGAACTTGGGCTTGGAGTAGTCGTTGGTGGCGGCGAAGGTCTGGTTGTCATCCCAGTGCTTTTGCCATTTCGGCTCGATGTCCGCCGGGTTGTAGGGCTTGAATTCCATGGGTGGTTGCCTCCTTCATTGTTGTCGGAACGATGAACAGCTTTTCGCAGGGTAAAGAAAAACGCTTCGCCCCTGCAAAAAACGCAAAGACGAAGCGTGAACTTCGCGGTACCACTCTGCTTGCCCATGCGTGATGGGCCACTCTTGCGCGTAACGTGCGCCAATCGCCGGATGATCCGGTTTCACTCCCGGGCGAGCGGCTGTGACCACCTGTCTGCACTCACACCAGCCGTGCAGCTCTCTGAATCAGGTTGGGGACAGCGTTCCCGTTCCTCGCGAATACTGGGATTATAGCACGTTTCGGGGAAGTTGTAAAGGGCGAATTTACACAGATCAGCTCCCTTGGGTGGCGCTGCCCATTATGCTGTCCACCAGCCATTCAACACCGGACTCTGCCTGATCGGTCTCCGGGTTGCGGTTGGTCATCACCGCACAGGCTGCGCAGGTGCGAAGGTTCATTTTCAGCATGCACTGGCCGTTTTCGCCCCAGCCCTGGGACATGATGATGTCCTCGCCCTGCGGGAACACGCCAAGGCCCGTCCATGGGAACTTCTCCACGCGCTTCGCCATCTCCCGCGCGGATGCTTCCTGCAGGAAAGCGCTTCTGCCATGGTACGCCTCGATGAACGCCTTCGCGATGGCCAGCAGATCCCTGGGCGTGCTCCATAGCGCCGAAGCCGCCAGGTCAGGCTGGTGGGGGTACTTCCCCGGCAGGGACAGCCCCTCGCCGTCATAGCCGGTGGCCATGGTTGCGTTGGCTTCGTGATATTCCACATTTTTGCGGGAGGCGAAGAAGGTATTCCTCAGCTCCAGTGCATCGAAAATCAGCTTCCGGGCAGCAGCATCGAAGTCCTTGCCCGTGACCTCCTCCGCCAGCAGCTGCAGGATGCAATACCCAGCATCCGAATACTCGAAGGCCGTGCCAGGAGACTTCTCCGCACGTGCCGGACGATTGTTGTAGGACGTCCGCCCTTCCAGAATGTCCAGCAGGGTGACTTCCGAGTCGCTTCGGCGCAGACCGTAAAAGGCGTCTTCGCCATCCACGATGCCTGCCGTGTGGCACATCAACGCGCGGATAGTCGCATCACTTTCGCTGCCATCCGGCGTACGCAGCTTCCACCGGCGCAGATATGCATTGACCGGCGCGTCGATGTCAATGGACTGCTGCTCCTGCAGCTTTATCACGCAGATCGCGGTGACAAACTTGGAAATGGAGCAGGCCGGGAAAATCGTGTCCTTCTCCACCGGGAGATTGCACTCCTTGTCGGCGACGCCCCAGCACTCCGTGGTCACGCGGCCCGCCGCATCCATCCAGGCACAGCTGACGCCCGGAAAACGGGCAATGATCTGCTCTATCATACCCGCGCCACACCCTGCTCCTTCGCGCACACCATGACGGCGCCCGCCACCGCAGGCGCGACCCGCTTGTCGAATGCGCCGGGGATGATGTAGTCCTCCCGCAGCTCCTCGTCGGTGACGATGGCGGCGATGGCCCGGGCGGCGGCGAGCTTCATTTCCTCGGTGATGTCGGTGGCCTGAGCGTCCAGCGCGCCGCGGAAGATGCCCGGGAACACCAGCACGTTGTTGATCTGGTTGGGGTAGTCGCTGCGGCCGGTGGCGATGACCCGCGCACCGCCCTTCGCGGCCTCTTCCGGCATGATCTCCGGGGTCGGGTTGGCCATGGCGAACACGATCGCGTCCGCCGCCATGGTGGAGACCATCTCCGCCGTGACCACCTTGGGCGCGCTCACGCCGATGAACACGTCCTTGCCGCGAATGACATCCGCCAGCGTCCCGCGCTCGTTATGCTTGTTGGTGACCTCCGCCATCGCGCGCTGGGCGGGGTTGAGCCAGTCCTCGTCCACGCTGACCGCGCCCTGACGATCCACCAGCACAATGTTGCCCGCGCCGAACTGCATCAGCAGCTTCGCGATGGAAATGCCCGCGCTGCCCGCGCCGTTGATGACGATGCTCACGTCCTCCATTTGCTTGCCGACGAGCTTGAGGGCGTTCAGCAGGCCCGCGCTGACCACAATGGCGGTGCCGTGCTGATCGTCGTGGAAGACGGGAATGTCCAGTTCTTCCTTCAGCCGCTTTTCGATCTCAAAGCAGCGGGGCGCGGAGATATCCTCCAGGTTGATACCGCCGAAGGTGGGCGCGAGGAATCTCACCGTGCGGACGATCTCGTCCACGTCCTTGGTGTCCAGGCAGATGGGGAAAGCGTCCACGTCGGCGAACTCCTTGAACAGCAGCGCCTTGCCCTCCATGACGGGCATGGCGGCCTCCGGGCCGATGTCGCCCAGGCCCAGAACGGCCGTGCCGTCGGACACCACCGCCACCAGATTGCCCTTGGCAGTGTAGCGGTAGACATCCGCCTTGTTGGCGGCGATGCGGCGGCAGGGCTCGGCCACGCCGGGGGTATAGGCGGTGGACAGATCGTCGCGGTTTTCCACGCGCACTTTGGGTGCAACGGCGATCTTGCCGTGATGCTCTTCGTGCATGGCCAGAGCCAGCTGATTATAATCCATGAGGGTCGTCCTCCTTATATGCTTTCGGCGATATTGTAGCACATTTTTGCCCGGGGCGGAAGGGCTGTACAGCGGAAGCACAATGCACCTCCCATCACGAAAAACGGCCATGCCCGGCAAATCCGGAGCACGGCCGCATGTTCAGTTGCTGTTACGGAAGCTTATTCCTTTGCGTCCTCGATGCCGTTGTCGTTGCGGTCACACTTGCGGCAGAAGGGGTCGTTCTCCGCACGGGTGATGTAGGGACACTTGCCTTCCTCACCCTGACAGGGCCAGGTGGGGGCTTCCTCAGGGACGGGCGTGGGTTCCGGGGTGGGCTCGGCAGTCGGCTCGGCGGTGGGGGCCGCTGTGGGCTCAGCGGTGGGCTCGGCAGTCGGTTCCACAGTCGGCTCGGCAGTGGGGGCTTCGGTCGCTTCGGGCGCAGGGGTGGATGCAGGACGTGCAGTCAGCTCCACGACATCCGCAATCACCGGCGTGTCATCGTCCGTCTCAGGTGCAGGGGTTGCCGTGGGCGCAGGAGTCGGCTCCGCAGCAGGGGCCGGAGTGGCCGTGGGCGCAGGGGTCGTAGGCGCAGGGGTCGGCTCCGCAGTAGGGGCCGGAGTGGCTGTAGGCGCCGGCACGGGGGTAGCCAGCGCAGGATCGCCGGGCACCCAGGGCATCAGGAAGCAGTATACATAGTACATCTGCTTCTTGTAACCGGTATCGGGGCGACCTTCCATCAGGGTGTAATCGACGTACGCAAGGGTCTGCTCGTTTTCCGGCACGGCAGTCAGGTTGGTGGACTTCGTGCTGTTGGTGTTCACCTTGACGTTCATGTCATAATCACGGACGTACATGGTGACGGAATTGCTGTTCTTGCCGTTCTTGACATTGCCCTCCAGGGTGGTGATGCGGTACTTGCCGCCGCCCAGATCCTCCACATTGTACACAAATGCAACGTGGATGGTCTTGTTGAAGCCGCAGCCATAAACGACGATAAAGCCCTTCTGGGGCACCAGTGCAACACGATCCATCAGCTGATAGCCATGCAGCATCTTGCTGGGCATGGCCTCCTTGCAATGGTAGAGGCCCTCAGGACGGAAGAAGCCGTCCTCGCCCTTCTTGGCGGCAGCCTTGATGTCGTTGCGTTCCAGCATGGGGACGCCGGCTTCCAGCATGCACCAGGTGACATAGCCGCCGCACCACTGGAACTTGTAGTTCTTACCGCGCCATTCGGTATACTTGTTCACATCGCCCATGTTCCGGCCGTCCACCTCCAGCCACTGGTCATAGGCGATGTCCAGTATGCGCTGGACTTCCGGCGGAGGCGTCACCGGGCTCGTCTGGATCGCGACCGGCGGAGGCGTGGTATTGGCCGCCAGGGCAGCCGGGCAGAGGATGCTCATCAGCAGGATCAAGGCGATCACTCGCACGATTTTCTTCATCAGGATGACTCCTTTCATGGTTCGCCCTCTATCATACCACGATTTTCGCCAAATGGGAAGAAGGGGAGCGCAGTTTTTACAGATTGCAGAGGGATGCCCTGGTGAATTGACTGCGATGCGTGTTGCGCAGGCTCCCTCAGTCGCCTCTCGGCGACAGCTCCCTCCCGGAGGGCGCTGGCAGCGAGCTTGCTCGCTGACTGAGGGAGAATGCGGGCGTAACAGGCCGCACCAACCCGCAAAGAGACAAAAAACCGCCCCTGTCCCGCGTTCATGCAGGACAGGGGCGATGCTTATTTGCCGGCATCCTTATACCATGTGTAAAACCGTTTCAGGTCGCTGGCGGATTCCATCTGCAGCTTCCAGGTCTTACCGTCTACTGTTTCCACAAGGGCATGGTATTGAAGTCCTGCCCTTGCGCCGCTCACCACCTTCTGCGTGACCTTCACGATGTACAGCCGATGAAGGGCCCAGGAGCCCTCGCACATGTACCAGTTGTCGGAGAAATGGTAATGCTGATTCAAACGGCTGGCCTTGGGGGGCGTTGGGGTGAATTCCTCTTCGCCGAAGATGACGCCAAGAACTTCCTCCTGACGGCGGATCATCTTTACGAACCGGCGTGGTTGGGTGAGGCTGATGCAAAACCCGATCACGCCGCCCAGGAGGGCTGCCATTACTACCAGCAGCACCTCTCCGGCAGAGGCTTTGCTTGCTGCCGTTCCTGCACCCATGAACAGAGCAATAAACAGGACAATAACGAATATGACCGAAGCGCTCCACTTGATCCGGCGCAGAACGCATTGTTTCACGAAGTCGGACATTCCCAGCCCTCCCATCAAAACGCCCCTGCCCCGCACTTCCGCAGGACAGGGACGATCATTATTCGCAGATTAACCCTTGATAACAGCCTTGATGCGGCGCACGCCGGCAGAGGAGCTCTCTTCCTTCTGGATCTTGAAGGAGCCCAGGTCGCCGGTGTTCTCGGCATGGGGGCCGCCGCAGATCTCGAAGGAGTACTCGCCCATCTTGTAGGTGCGGACCTTCTCTCCGTACTTGGATTCGAACAGGCCGATCGCGCCCTTTTCCTTGGCCTCGGGCACGGTCATCTCCTCGCACACCACGGGAACCTTCGCCTCGATGGCGACGTTCACCAGGCGCTCGACTTCCTCGATTTCCTCCTTGGTCATCTTGCGGCCGAAGGAGAAGTCGAAGCGCAGACGCTCGGCGGTGATGTTGGAGCCCTTCTGGGCAACCTCGTCGCCCAGCACCTTGCGCAGCGCAGAGTGCAGCAGGTGGGTGGCGGTGTGTAGCTTGGCAGTCTGCTCGCTGTGGTCAGCCAGGCCGCCCTTGAACTTCTGCTCAGCGCCCTGGTGGGACAGCTCCTGATGCTTCTTGAAGCGCTCGGCGAAGTCCGCCTCGTCCACGGTCAGACCCTTTTCAGCGGCCAGCTCGATGGTCATCTCGATCGGGAAACCGAAGGTGTCGTAGAGCTTGAAGGCGCTGCGGCCGTCCAGCACGTTCAGGGACGCCATACGGGCGTTCACGGCAGCAACGAGGGCAGCCTCGTCAGCGGCGTTCGCAGCCTCGATAATGGGCATCATGTCGGGAGAGGGACGGAGCTTCTTCACCTTGGCCATCTCCTGCGCGAAGGCGATCTTGTCCTCGGCATTCAGGATGGACTCCAGCAGGGCCTTGGTATTGACGGTGTTGTTGTACACCTTCTCGAACTCCTTCTCGCCCTGGCGGAGGGTGCGGGCAAAGCGGCCTTCCTCCAGCTTGAGCTGCTCGGTGACGAAGGCGGCGTTGCGATCCAGCTCGGGGTACACGGCCTTGTACTGGTCGATGATGACCTGCGCGATCTCGGCGGTGAAGCCCTCGGCCATGCCCAGGGACATGCCGTAGCGGACGGCACGGCGGATCAGGCGGCGCAGGATGTAGCCCTGGTCGGTGTTGGAGGGGGACACGCCGCGGTCGTCGCCCAGGATGAAGGTGGAGGTGCGCAGGTGATCGGCCACCACGCGGAAGGCGCGGGTCAGCTGCTCATTCTCGCCGTAAGTGTGGCCGGACAGCTCGGCGATCTTGGCGATGATGCCGGTGAAGGCGTCGGTCTCGTACACGGTCTTCTTGCCGTTGAGCACGCAGATGGTGCGCTCCAGGC
>JAFXFR010000160.1 GCA_017513475.1 Clostridia bacterium | reverse complement strand
CTGGCCCTGACCAAGGTCTATGATCCCCGCGTTATCCGCATTGCGGCTGTGCTGGCAATCCTCTTCGCCTTCTGTCCGAAGTTCGAGGCCCTCATTGCCTGCATGCCCACCGCTACCATCGGCGGCGTTTCCCTGATCCTCTACGGCATGATCTCCGCGATCGGCGTGCGCAACCTGGTTGAGAACCACGTGAATCTCTCCGAGAGCCGCAACGTCATCGTCGTCTCTCTGATCATGTCTCTGGCGCTGGGTATCACCTTCTCTGCTGCCGGCGCGATCACCTTCAACGTCGGCGCGATCACCCTGAAGTTCTCCGGTCTGGCTGTTGCGGCCATCGTCGGCATTGCCGTCAACGCGCTGCTGCCGGGCAACGATTTCAAGTTCACCAGCAACTACGCCAGCGGCAAGAAGAAGCATCACTGATTCACAGCCGTTTCCACGAGAAGTCGCTTCCACAAGGCTTCCCCGATCGGGGAAGCCTTTTTTATGCTGCAAACCAGAGCAAACTCCTATCAGTAGGCACATCGTGCATGCAGAACAGCAATCTGCACACAAAAAAACCTGCCTCCGGACGGAGGCAGGGGGAAAAACGTTCGATCACAGAGAACCGGTCAGCTGCGGCAGCAGCAGGCTGATCTGCGGTACGAAGGAGATCAGCAGCAGAGCGATGATCATGCAGAGATAGAACGGAAGCGTAGCCTTGACGACCTTTTCCATGGGGCGCTTGGCAACCGCGGACCGATGAACAGAACCGCGCCCACGGGCGGGGTCAGCAGGCCGATACCGCAGTTGAGCACCATCATGATGCCGAACTGGATCGGATGCAGGCCAACGCTCTGCGCGACGGGCAGGAGGATCGGGGTCGCGATCAGGATGATCGGAGCCATATCCATGATCATGCCCAGCAGAAGCAGAATCACGTTCAGCAGCAGGATGATGATCACCGGATTGCTGGTAATGGTGGTGATCAGCGTAGCAGCCTTGGCCGGCACGTGCAGCAGCGTGAGGCAGTTGCCGAAAGCAGCGCTCATCGCGATGAGGATCAGCACGATGGCCAGAGTCTCCACGCACTTGTCGAAGCTCTCCCAAACGCCCTTCCAAGTGATGCCCTTGTAGATAAACACGGACACGATCAGGGAGTAGACGACCGCGATAGCGGCAGATTCGGTAGCGGTAAACAGGCCGCCTACAACACCGACAACGACGATGATGACAGCAGCCAGAGCCCAGAAGGAGTCAAGGAGCTGCTTGCCAAAGGTCTTCAGGGAGAAGGGAGCGCCCTTCGGGTAGTTGCGCTTGACAGAGATGATGTAGGAACCGATCATCAGTGAGAGCGCCAGCAGCGCGCCGGGCAGATAGCCGGCCATGAACAGAGCGCCCACGGATACGCCGCCGGCAGTGGTGGCGTAGATGACCATGTTGTGGCTCGGCGGAACGAGCAGGCCCTCACAGGAGGAGGTGATGGTAACGGCGGTAGAGAAGTCCGCGTCGTAACCTTCGTCGACCATCATCGGGATCAGGATGGAACCCAGGGAAGCGGTATCCGCAGAAGCGGAGCCGGAGATGCCGCCGAAGAAGTAGGACGCAACGATGTTAACCATCGCCAGGCCGCCGCGCATCCAGCCGACCAGCGAGTTCGCCAAGGCGATCAGCTTGTCGGAGATGCCGCCGGAGCCCATCAGCACGCCCATGGTGATGAAGAACGGAACCGCCATCAGAGAGAAGGACCATACGCCCTTAACCATCTGCTGCGGCAGGGTAACCAGGTTCTGACCCATAGAGGACATGCACAGAACAGTGGAGATGCCCACAGCGTAAGCAATGGGGAACCGGAGAATGATCATGACAATGAAACTGCCCAGCAGAATCAGGGTAGACAGGGTTTCAGGATTCATACTCAGGCCACCTCCTTATTCTCATCATCTTTGATGAAAAGGCTTTCGATGTGCCGGAACACCTGCTCCAGTTCGAAGATGATCATGCCGACGCCGGCAACGACCACGGGAATATACTGCCAGACCTTACTCAGCGTGGGGATGGAAGCATACTTGCCACGCAGGCTCAGCGGGGAATTGCAGAACTTGATACCGAACACAACCAGCACAACGCCCAGCGCCAGAACCGCGAGGTCGGCCAGCAGGTCAGAAACCAACAGCACCTTTCTGGGCAGGTATTTGTCAAAAGCCGTCATGCGGATATGGGAACGGGTACGGATGGCCAGCGTAGCAGAAAGCACGGCCATGTAGACCATCAAGGTCAGGATAATTTCTTCACCCCAATAAGGAGTAGCAATGAAGGAAGCATAGCGACCCAGAACCACCCAGCAGGTGATGAGTATATCAGCAACCAACAGGATCTTACAAACAAACATGATAATCTTGTAAGTCCAGTCGTACACAGGCTTAATCTTATTAAGCGTCCGGAGGATTGCAGGCATAAATGCGTCTCACCTTTCCAATGTGATAAGAAGGAGCGCAGGATAACCCTGCGCTCCTTCAGGGCTGACTGATAATCAGTCAGGCTTGTGCATTACTGCATGTCCAGGATCTGCTGGTACAGATCAGCCAGAGCAGCGGTGTTGGCCTCGATGGTCGGCTGGCAAGCCTCAACCCACGGAGCCTTGTCGGTAACTTCGATCACATAGCGACCCTCAGCAGCCAGCTTCTCGAAGGTCTCAGCTTCGATCGCAGCAACCTTCTCACGGCAGACCGCAGAAGCGTGCTTGGCACCTTCCATGATCCAGCCCTGCTGCTGCTCGTTCAGCTTGTTCCAGGCATTGTCGGTGATGATGATCTGCAGAGCGCCCAGGGTGTGGCCGTCCAGCAGCAGGTACGGAGCAACCTCCGGGAACGCGCCGGAGTAGTAGTTAGCGGTCGGCTGCTCAGCGCCATCCACAACACCGGTGTTCAGAGCGCTGTAGAGCTCGGTGAACGGAACGGTGGTCGCCGCAGCGCCCAGATTGCTGACCATGCCGGTCATGACCGGGTCAGCAGAAACGCGGATCTTGAGGCCCTTCAGGTCTTCGAGGCTCTTGACTTCGTTCTTGAAGAAGAAGTGACGGAAGCCTTCTTCGCCGTAGCACAGGCCGCGCAGCGGGAGACCGATCTCCTGCGGCTCAAGCAGGAACTCCTGGGCCAGCTCGCTGTCAGCGAAATTCCAGAAGTGGTCTTCGCTCACGAAGGTATACGGGATGGAGAGCAGGCTGGCCTTGCCGCAGCCATACTGGGTCAGAGCGAAAGCGGAAATACGGCTGATGTCGGTGATGTTGCCGTAGCCCAGCAGGTTGTCGAGGATCTGGTCTTCAGAGCCCAGAACGCCGTTGGCCTGAATATCGATGATGATTTCGCCAGCGGAAACTTCTTCAACCTTAGCCTTGAAAGCCTTAGCCATTTCGCCAACGATGGTGCCGTCAAGCGGGTTAACCTCAGCATAGGTCAGGGTGATCGGATCAGCCATGGCGACGGCGCAGGCCGCGACCATAACCAGAGCCAGCACGAGAGCGAGAAGCTTCTTCATAGGGGATTCCTCCTAGTCTTGTATTATTCGTCCAAATAGAAAGACCATTTCGACGAATTCTTGTCATTATTTTACCATATTCTTCACACCCTTGTCTAGTATCCGGTAAGGTACTTTATAAAAATCATTCAGATACTTTTTCACTATTTACATATTTATCTATATTGCTTGATGTACTTGCATTTTTATCCAGTCTGTGCAAGAATGATTCTGTTGTTTATATATGAAGAATTCTTGCCGCATAAATACGCACTTAACAGATTATGTGAATATTCCATAATTTCAGTTTTCATGGAGGCCTTTATATGAGAATTAATGCACTGACCGCGCACGTCCGGATGGATAGCCGCACCTTCCGAAGCTTCGCCCTGTTCGATACCTTCATCCGCCAGCGCCGCTGGAAAGCGCCGGCGCTCTTCCTTTTGATCTTCCTCGCCTTCTCCGTGATCGCCTTCGCCTCCGGCAAAGAACAGTCCGGCATGCTGGGCTCGCTGCTGCTTGCCGTGGGTTTCCTGCTTCCTATGGCCTATCTGCTCTCCTTCCTGCTGCAGGTGCATGACCAGTGCAAGCGCCTTGGCCTGAAAAAGCCGCGTCCGGTCTACACGATCAATCTGACCGAAAGCGAAATGCGCGTCATCAACGACATCAAGCCCGAGGATGAGCTTCGCCTCGCATATGATGCGCTGTACGGCGCATATCGTGTGAAGGGCGCGTATTATCTCTACGCTGCGCCGGCGCGCGCATTCATCCTGCCCGACGGACAATATACCCTCTCCCCCGCTGAAATGTGGGCTTTCCTGAGCGAGCGCATGCCGGAAAGCAAGCTGCACGGCAAGCGCCCGTAATCCCCGATCAAATCAAAACCACCGGCTAAGCCGGTGGTATGCTCCACGCCTTCAAGGCGAATGTACTAGCAGCGTCTCAAGACGCACCGAATAGTCCGGCAACCGCATGGTTGTCTCAGGCCGCCGCTAAAGCGGCCTGTTTTTTATGCCTTCGTATTCTTGCTACCCGTAAACGGGTCAATGAATTCTTTGAAACTCAATTGCTCTGCCGCCACATCTTCCTGTAACTGATTGCGGATGTACTCAGCAATCTTTTCCTTGTTTCTT
>JAFXFR010000159.1 GCA_017513475.1 Clostridia bacterium | reverse complement strand
TGTGGTGCGCCTTGCTGACCGCAAAGACGGTCTTGCGCAGGGCGTACACAATGCGCTCGGGCAGCTCCGCTACGCCGCGGACGAGGGCCGTCACTGCGCGGGGGATGAAGGTCAGGGTGAACTTGCTGTCCGGGATGTGGGCGATGAAGCCCAGTACCTTGCCGCACAGATTCAGCACAAAATTGATCAGCGGACGGTAGACGGCGTCCTCCAGGTCGAGCATTGCAGGCCAGCGGTTGACGTACATGCGCACGCCGCTCTCATTCTTCTTCATCAGCAGGGGACGGACGATCAGCAGATACACCGCTGCGCCGATGGAGATGGAGATGGCTGCGCCCTCCAGGTTTGCCGCGCAGAAGTAATCAATGTGATGCTCCGGCGCGTGCTGGCCAAAGAAGTGGGCGCTCATATCGCCCAGGGGCGTGAGGAAGGTGGCGGGCATCGCGCCCAGGAAGGGCAGAACGATGGTAGAACCGATCAGGGCCAGGGCGGATACGGGGTTCATCGACCGGCCGGAGGCATTGTACTCCGCCTGACGTGCGGGGTTCTTCTGCCAGAAGATGCAGATGTACAGCTTGACCATGTAGGCGATGGTCAGGCCGCCGGAGATCAGGAAGAGGATCTCCGCCGCCTTGTAGGGCACCCAGATGTGGCCGTGCTCCTGCTGGTGGACGATCAGCTCCAGCAGGGCCTCGTGCAACAGGGATTTTGAGTTGTAGCCGCTGCCGATGGGCGGAATGCAGGCGATGGACAACGCACCTAGCAGGAAGCAGGCATGCAGTACATGCTTCTTCCGGCCATAGCCACGGATGACGTTGAGATCCAGGCTGTGGGTGTTCATGTAGACAACGCCCGCCGCCATGAACAGCACCAGCTTGATCAGCGAGTGGTTCGCCATGTGCATGACCGTGCCGTAGGCCGCGAGGGAGCCGTGCTTGCCCGGGAGCACCATAGTAGCCAGGCCCACGGTGATGAAGCCGATCTGGCTCATGGAGGAGCAGGCCAGCGTACGCTTAAGATCCACGCTGAACAGCGCCAGCAGCGCGCCCAGAAACATGGTGATGCAGGCAAAGATCATCAGCAGGTTGCCGAAGGTTGCGTCGCCTGCCATCAGACGGGAGCATACCACGATCAGGCCGAACACGCCGGACTTGGTCAGGATGCCGGACAGCAGCGCGGATGCAGGGGCCGGAGCCACCGGGTGCGCCTTGGGCAGCCAGATGTGCAGCGGGTACAGGCCTGCCTTGGCGGCGAAGCCAACTACGACCAGCCAGGAAGCGGCGGTCACGTCCACGCCAAGGGTGGCTTTGGCGGAAGCCATGGCGTCAAAGGCCAGCGTACCAAGCTGACTGTACAGCAGGAACAGGCCCATCAGGGTGGTCATGCCGCCGATGACGGCAACTGCCAGGTAGGTGTAGGCGGCCCGCATCGCGCCGGGGGTCTCCTCATGGGCGACCATCACGAAGCTGGTGACGGACATGATCTCAAAGAAGATGAAGGTCGTGTACAGGTCGTTCGAGTAGAACACGCCCAGGGTCGCGCCCAGGGTCAGCAGGTTGAACAGGCTGTAGCGGCCGCGGTTCTCCGCGTGATGGGAGAAGTACTCCGGGGAGAAGATGCCGCTCATCATCCACATGAAGGCCGCGATGCAGCCGTAGATGGTCCGGAAGCCATCCGCCTGGAAGGTCAGGCCGAAGCCGCACACCCCGGGGATGATCAGCTCGCCCTCGCCCTGGAAGGCCAGCAGCACGCACAGCGCGAAGGTCGCAATGCCGGTGCCCACCACCAGCGCATCCCGCAGGAAGGGGCTGCGCTTGCTGATGCAGGCGGCGATGATCGCCATCACCATCGGCAGGAGGATCACAACGGGAATCAGAAACATATTGCGTATCCTCCTTTCATTAGAATACCACGCCGGCAGCGACGTCCTTGAGGAAGCTCACCAGCGGGCCGCCCCACAGGCCGAGGCCGATCACCGCGGCGATCAGCAGCACGAAGGGGACGAGCATCATCCAGTTGGGGTCGCGGTTGGCGTCGGCGAGGTGCGCCGCGTCCGCGTTGAGGGGACGGAAGTACATCGGGCCGATGACGGTGAAGAGGTAGATCGCCGTCAGGATGGCGGAGATGATCAGCGCCGCGATGGCGATCACGCCGAGGACACCCGCGTCCGCAGCTGCCGTCAGCAGATTGAACTTGCTCACGAAGCCGCTGAGGGGCGGCGTACCCACCAGGGACATGCCGGCAATGACGAAGGCCGCGCAGGTCACGGGCATCACTTTGCCGTAGCCGCGCACGTCCTGGATGTACTCCTTGCCCGTGCGGACGAGGATCGCGCCGGCGCAGTAGAACAGGGTGATCTTGGTTACGCCGTGCATCACCATGTGGGTCAGGCTGCCCACCATGCCCGCGGGGGACATGAGCGCCGCGCCCATGAGCATGTAAGACAGGTTGGAGATGGTGGACCAGGCCAGACGGCGCTTCAGGTGCTGCTCCTTCACAGCCATGGAGGAGCCAAAGACGATCGTTATGCAGGCCAGCAGCAGCGCCACGGTCTGGCCCCAGGTGCCGGCGAGGAAATCCGCGCCGAAGGAGTAGTAGATTACGCGCAGCACCGCAAACGCGCCGGTGTTGACCACTGCTACTGCGTGCAGCAGGGCTGTGACAGGCGTGGGGGCCACGGAGGCTGCGGGCAGCCAGGCATGCATGGGGAAAACTGCCGCCTTGGTGCCGAAGCCGATGAAGGCCAGCAGGAACACGCCCAGCAGCATCGCCTCGTGACCGGCAGTCATTTCAGCGGTCAGCACGCCGCCGAGGGTGAAGTCGGTGGTGCCGGAGGTGAAGAAGATCACCACGAGGGCGACGAACGCCAGCGCTGCGCCGGTGATGGAGTAGGTCAGGTACTTGCGGCCTGCCCGGATGGACATGGCGTCCTTCTTGTGGATGACCAGGGGCAGCGTCACCAGCGTCAGGCACTCGTAGAAGACGTACAGGGTGAACAGGTTCGCGGAGAAGGCCACTGCCAGGGTCGCCGCGTAGGACATGGTGTACCAGCTGAGGAAGCTGTGCTCGCGCTCCTCGTGCTTCATGTACTCGAAGGCGTAGAGGCTGGCGATGGGCCACAGCACGGCCACCAGGCCCGCAAAGAGGCAGGCAGGGCCGTCCAGGCGGAAGGCCAGGGGCAGCTTGTCGATCAGATGGTAGAGGACGAGGGTTTCCTCCGTGCGGGTCAGCAGCAGGGAGAGCACCAGCACGCTCGTCAGGCAGACGACGGATTCGACGTAGATCGCCCGCGCCTTTCCCGACGGGAAGCGGATGAAGCCCATCGCCGCGCCGCCCAGCAGGGGGACGAGCAGCGTCAGGATAATCAGCATCGTGCGGCCCTCCTTACGCGAGGAGCTCGCCGACCTTGGTCAGCAACTCGATCAGAGCGTTCGGGAACATGCCGATCACCACGCTCAGCACCGCCAGCACCAGCAGGGGGATGAGCATCATGAGCGGCGCGTCGTTGCGCTCAAAGGTTTCAGCGGGCTCATCGTGGCCGTGACCGCCGTTGCCCACGATGAAGCCGCGGATCACGATGGGGAAGAGGTAGCCGGCGGTCAGCAGGGCGGAGATCAGCAGGATCACCGGGCCAACCACATTCAACACGGCGTTCACGCCGGTAGCCGCCAAAGAGCCCTGGGCCAGGTACCACTTGCTGATGAAGCCCATGCAGGGCGGGATGCCCACCAGGCCCAGGCTGGCCACGGTGAAGCAGGCCAGGGTCACCGGCATCTGCTTGCCGATGCCGCGCAGGTCAGCAACTGCAGTCTTTTCGGTTTTGAGAATGATCGCGCCGGCGGACATGAACAGGGTGTCCTTGGCCAGGGAGTGGGCGATGGCATGCAGCACCGCACCCGCAAAGCCGACGGGGTTCATGGTGGACAGGCCGAAGAGCACGTAGCTCACCTGGCTGACGGAGGACCAGGCCAGACGCTTCTTCAGGTGGCCCTCATGGTAGGCCAGCAGGGAGCCGGTGAAGATGGTCAGCAGGGTCATGCACATGTAGGCGGTCTGCACCCAGGTGCCGCGCAGGAAATCCACGCCCAGGTAGCAGTAGATCAGGCGGATAACGCCCAGTACGCCGGCCTTGGTGATCACGCCGGACAGCACGGCAGAGGCGGGGGAGGGAGCCGCGGGATGCGCCGTGGGAAGCCAGCCGTGCAGCGGGAACAGACCCGCCTTGGCGCTGAAGCCCACCAGCATCAGGAACGCGAAGGTCAGCACCAGGCATTCGTGGCCGGCGACCTTGGCCATGTCCAGCGCGCCGCCCACGGCAAAGGAGAAGTCCTTCACATAGGGGGAGAGCACGAACACGCCCAGCAGCACCAGGCTTGCGCCCAGCACGGAGTAGATCAGGTACTTGATGCCGGCGGCAACCGCGTCCATCTTGCCGGAGTGCATGACCATGGGCATGGTCAGCAGGGTCATCGCCTCAAAGAACATGTAGAAGGTGATGATGCTGCCGGCGAAGCACAGGCCCATCAGCGCGCCGAGGGTCGCCAGATACAGCGCGTAGTAGCGCTTCTCGCCGCCCTCGTGGGCCATGTAGGGGAAGGAGTAAATACCCGCCGTCGCCCACACAAAGGCCATCAGGGCCGCGAAGATCAGGCCGATCATGTCCGTGTGCAGGAAGATGGGCAGATTGTCAGACAGGGTGAACAGGGTCAGCGTGGTTTCACCCGCGAAGAACACGGGAATCAGCAGCGCCACAGTCACCACCAGCATCGCGATGGTGAAGATCTTGCGAAGCTTGCCGTTTTGAAAGGCAGGGATAAAGCATACCGCGGCGCCTGCCAGCAGCGGCAGCAGCACCGGGAAAAGCAGCAGGATGGACATCTTTTGTTCCTCCTATCAACCGAATGTGGAAAGGCCCTTCACGATGGCGTTGACGATGATCTGGGAGAAAACGCCCAGCAGCACGTTCGCCGCGGAGAAGCACACCAGGGACACGTTGAACAGCAGACCGCGCTGACCCTTCTCTGCCGGATAATGGGCGGTTTCAAGGGGCTTGCGGTACAGGGTGATGACCGTGCGCAGGAAATACACGGTATTCAGGGCTGTGGAAACAGCCAGTACGATCAGCACCAGCAGAGCGCGGATGCTGCCTGCGTCCATGGCAGCCAGGGCGAAGTTGAATTTGGCCACAAAGCCGCCCAGGAAGGGGAAGCCGACCATCGACAGCGCGCCGATGGTGAAGGCCACGCCTGCGATGGGGCTGCGGTAGCCCGCGCCGCGCAGGTCGCGGAAGTGTTTGGAGTTGCCGCTGGCGTCGGCCAGGCCGCCGGCTGCCAGGAACAGCATGCTCTTGCACAGCGTGTGGCTGAACAGGTGGAACATGGCAGCCATCATGCCTGCGTCGGTGCCCAAACCAATGCCCATATAGATGTAGCCGATCTGCGCCACGGAGGAGAAGGCCACCATGCGGCGGATGTCATTCTGGCGGATGGCGGAGAGGGAACCCATCACCATGCCCACCAGCGCAAAGGCGAAGAGCACATCGGTGATGCCGGTCTTGACGATCACGTTCAGGCCGATTACGCGGTACATGATCTTGATCAGCAGGAAGATGTAACCCTTGCTGACCAGGCTGGACAGCACTGCCTGGGAGGTGGGGGTGGAGTAGCCGTAGGCATCCGGTACCCAGGTGTGGAAGGGGAAGAGCGCACTCTTGATGGACAGGCCGATGGTGATCAGCGCCACCACCACGATCAGGGGTTGGCGGTATTCGCCGGTAGCCGCGATGTGGGCCACGGCGTCGCCGATGTTCTCCATCAGCAGATGGCCGCTGATGTCATAGAGGAAGATAATGCCCAGCAGGAACAAACCCGAACCGATCAGGTTCATGATCATGTACTTGGCGGCGGCGACCAGCGTGCGGCCGCGCTTGCGTACCGCGATCAGCGCGCAGGCTGCCAGGGTCATGATCTCCAGGAACACATAGCCGGTGAAGATGTCGTTGGTGTAGACCTGCGCCATCAGTGCAGCGGTCATCAGCAGCAGTACGACACAGTAGAGGCTCTGGTTCTGCCGGGGAAGGTGCTCGTCCAGCTTCTTCATGCCGCCCAGCAGGGAGAGCAGCATCGTCAGGGAGAAAACCAGCGCAGTGACGGTTTCCAGCATGCCGACGCGGATTTCATTGCCCCAGGGGGCCGGGTAGTGACCCATCATGTAGGTGTAGGGTTCAGCGCCGTTCATATACAGAACGGTAACGACCGCGCTCAGCACCGTCACGATGGAGATGATGGACGTGGCCCAGATGCGGGCCAGGCGGGGCTTCATGATGCTGGTGACAGCGGCGGAGCCCAGCGGCAGGATGATGCAGGCGAAGGGGATCGACTGCCAAAGCTGCATGTGCATCAGTTGGCCCCCTTTCCGTTTTCATCGGCGGGCGCGGAGACGGTGCCGACGCTGATAATGTCCGGCTCGTCCTCCATGCGGCACTGACGGGCAATCTCGTCAATGTCCAGCGTGTGATAGCGGCGGTACAGGCGCACGGTCAGGGACAGCATGACGGCGGTGACGGAGACGGACACCACGATGCCCGTCAGCACCAGGCCGGCCGGGATGGGGTTGATGTAGGCCTCCATCTCCTGAATGCCGTTTTCCACGATGGGAGCGCGGCGGCCTTCGATATAGCCCTTCGCGGCAAGGAAGAGGAAGATGGCGCAGTCCATGATGGAGAAGCCGATGATCTTCTTGATCATGTTGCGGTGCAGCAGCAGCGTCGTGAAGCCAACGCCGAACAGGATCATCGCGGCGATCTCCACATAGTTGTGAAGGATCGACATCTTACATATCCCCCTTTCTGAAGAGTGTGTAGAAGGCGTACATCGTGCAGCACACGACCATGCCCACGGCGATGTTCAGGTAGGGGATCAGACCCGCGGAGAACAGCATGCCGGGGGTGCCGGGCGTGATGATGGAGGGCAGGTGGTTCGCGCCAGTAAAGAAGGAGTAGGCCTTCGACACGGCATAGAAGCTCAGCGCCGCCACGGATACGATGGAGAAGGTCTTGAAGGTGAAGAAGCGCTCGGTCTTTTTGAAGCCGAAGGCGTTCAGATACAGGATCAGGCCGGCGCCCATGATCGCGCCGCCGCCGAAACCGCCGCCCGGGCCGATGTGGCCGTTCATCAGGCCGTAGATGCCGAACAGCAGGATCATCGGAACCAGGAAGCTCGCCTGATGCTGAAGGATCAGGTCGTTCTTGGGCTCGTACATGCGGTCGTCGCACTCCGCCTCCAGCTGGGAGGTGGTGGGTTTGCCGTCCGGGCGGGTGGTCATGCGCAGAAGGATCAGAACCGTCACTGCGGCGATGAACAGCACGTTGGATTCACCCAGCGTATCGAAGGCGCGGTAGTCCAGGATCATGCCGGCGACGATGTTGACCGCGCCGGTCTCCTGCATGCCCTTTTCGATGTAGCGCTCCGCCACTTCGTTGTGGGCAGGATTGTCGGGGGAACCGTAGGGCGGAAGCTCTGCTGCGGTGGATACCAGCAGCACGATGATACCCACGCAGATCACCACCGCCAGGATGCGGTACAGCCAGTTGGAAAGGCCCTTGCCCTGATTGGATGCCCAGGCATGGACATGGGCGTACATGTTCTTTTCCTGCTCGGCCATGGCAGCGAGGCGGGCCTCGTATTTGGCCTCATGCTCCTGGGCGATCTTGTCGGCTTCGCTGTGGGAGAGGGAAGCCTTGTCGTCCATGGTGTGGGACATCTCGTCATCCAGCTGGGTGGAACCACCTTGCAGCCAGCGGAGGAACCGGGCAAACAGGCTGCTTTCGTAATCAGGCCTGGTCTTCGCCATGGTCGGTCACTCCCTTCTTTGCAGCGTCGGTCTTCTGCAGGTCGATGGCGTGGATCTTTTTCAGCGTCACGAAAAGCAGAAGGCTGGTGATGCCGGCGCCCACGGCGGCCTCGGTGATGGCCAGGTCGGGGGATTCCAGCAGCACCCAGATGATGCACATTGCCAGGCTCTGGCCCATAAAGATGACCAGGGCGGTCAGCAGGTTCTTCGTCACCGACACGGAGATGGCGCAGGTGATGATGAAAACCAGCAGGATAATGCCGAGGATCTCCATATCAGTTCGCCTCCTTGTTGTCGGTGGGGACTTCCGCGTCCTTCTCGTGCTCGACGGTCTCGCGGTCGATGACGGTCATGGCATTGTCCAGGTCGTCGTTGATGGTAATCTCCATGCGGCCGATCAGGTGGCCGGACACGGGGCTGGTCAGCCACAGGAAGGCGATCACCACCAGGATCTTCGCGCTGGTGAAGGTGAAGCCGGTGGCGACGATCACGCCCAGCAGCATCAGCAGGATACCAACGGTATCCAGGATGGCAGCGGCATGCAGGCGATTCAGCGCATACTTGAAGCGGAATACGCCCACCACGCCGGACACCAGGCAGCACAGGCCGGCGCCGGTCAGCAGGATGCAGGCGATCAGACGGACGATATCAATCATGGTTCTCCGCCTCCTTTTCCAGCTGCTCCTGGCGGTGCTTTTCGCGGTAGATGCCCATGTAGACCTTCGTCAGCAGCACAACCGCCAGGAAGGACAGCATGGTGTAGATGATGGCGATATCAATGAGGTAGCCCTCGTTCATGATGAAGGAAAGGATGCAGATGGTGATGACCACCAGCGTGCCGATCATGTTGGCCGCGATGACGCGGTCAGCGATGCGGGGGCCGCGGATGGCGCGCACCAGGCAGGCGATCACCAGCAGGCCGATAACGACCAGTGCGGCGGTATAGAGAATGTTGTATGCATTACTCATCCTGAGCGTCCTCCTTTTCGGCGGTATCGCCGTCGTACTGGGGGTCGTACTGGGGGATTTCAGCTTCGGCCTCTACGTAAACTTCCGGGGTTTCTGCGGGAAGGACGACGGTTTCTTCGGGAGTCTCTGCCGGTTCCTCGACAGTTTCGGGAACGGGAGCGGCAGCATGGACGCCCTCGATCTGCATCACCCGTGATTCCATCTCGAAGCCCTCGGTGCCCACGTCGAAGCTTTCGTCCAGGCAGTGGATCAGGAACAGGTCGTCCTGTACATCCACGGTGATGGTGCCGGGGGTCATGGTGATGGAGTTGGCCAGCACCACCTTGCCTGCATCGGTGCGCAGCTTGGTGTGGAAGGAGGTGACGCGGGGCTCGATCTCCTTGTCCGGGGACCAGATGAGCACCATCGTGCCCCAGGCGGACTTGAAGATCTCGCCCACCAGGTAGAAGAAGTATCCGACGATCTTGCCAAACCGCTTGGCGATCTTCCATTCCTTCTTCGGGGAGTAGTCCATGAAGGCGCACATAAAGGCGTACAGCGCAGCGCAGACGATCACGCCAACGATGGCAATTTCGGTCGTCCACTTGCCGTTGAGCAGCACCCAGAATCCAAAGAGAAGAAAGTACATACTGTTCCCTCCAGCGATTTTCTTGAAAGCACATTAAATCCAGCTTGAAACTGGTGAATCAAGCCGCATGTATTGTAGTCCTTCCTATTAAATAAGTCAATGGCTAAAGTGTGATGATTTCAGTTATTTTTCGGCAAAGGTGCAAAATGTCAAGTGCCCGGAAAAGGGGGTTGCTTAACCTGCTATGTCCGTGGTATAATAATTTGAATCCTGAATGACGAAAGGAAGCATTCCAATGAAACTGATGAAGCAGCTTCTCGCCCTGCTGCTGGCGCTGGCGGCGCTGATGAGCATCCCCGTCTTTGCCGAGGGCGATTCTGAAACCGCAGGCCTGGTTCAGCAGGATCCGCTGCTGGATGCAGCGTTCTCCATGCTGGAGGAGGGCAACCCCTTCCTGGTGGCCTACAACAACATCACCGGTGCGGGCGTCGAGCCCCACTTTACCTACGGCCTGCCCTATTTCTTCGGCGGTACATATGACTACAAGGTCAAGGGCGAGCAGCTCCTGTTCTCCCGCGAACCGGAATACGCCAAGCGCGATTGCTGGGAGCAGACCAAGTTCTATGACAAGGGTAAGTGGTATCTCTATGGCCTGGACTGTTCCGGCTACACCCGCTGGATCTACCATGAGGTGGGCTGGCCCAAGCATGACACCCTGAGCGGCATGATCAACCAGTATGGCAAGTATGCCAAGAAGAATCATGTGTACAGCCATCGTCCCGGCAAGGAGATGCCCCCCTACGAGGATCTGGCCTCGACGCTGGAGCTGGGCGATCTGCTGGTGGTCAAGCCCAAGGAGGGCGGCCGCCACGTGATGATGTTCATCGGCACCCTGCGCGACTACGGTTTCACCGCGGAGACTGCGCCCGAGCTGGCGGATTACCTCGACTACACCCTGGTCATCCACTGTGGCCCCAACCCGATGTACGGCCCCCGGATGCAGAAGTATCTGGACGAGCACGCGGATGATCCCTACTACAGCAACGTCAACGTTCCCAACGGCGGCGTGTGCGTGTCGCTGATCGGCGTGCCGATTGAGGCGGCGACCTACAAGGTACAGGTGGAGAGCATTTCCGAGCCGGACGAGAACAACCCCATGCACTACTATCACTGCTTCGACCTGAACGGCTACCCGCTGACCATCTGGTGGGAGCTGGATACGGCTACCTCCTTCTGCTGGTTCCGCATCAATGGCATCAAGTAATCATTTTCGCCGCCGCATCTGGGAGGGTGCGGCGGCTTTTGTGTGCAGCAAAAGTACAGAGAAAGCTTGCATTCTCCTCGCGGAATGTAGTACAATAGAGCCTGTTATATCTGTGTCTTAGGAGGAAATGCTGATGTTTCCGATTGTGAAGAAGCGCGTGCTGAACCCGACTGTCACGCTGATGGAAATCGAAGCCCCCCTGGTGGCCCGCAAGGCGCTGCCGGGTCAGTTTATTATCTTCCGCATTGATGAGGAAGGCGAGCGCATCCCGCTGACCATTGCCGGCTATGACCGCGAAAAGGGCACGGTGACGATCATCTTCCAGAAGGTGGGCTACACCACCGAAAAGCTCGACACCCTCGAAGAAGGCGACGCCCTGCTGGACTTCGTCGGCCCCCTGGGCGAGCCGAGCCACACTACAGGCGTCAAGCGCGCTGCCGTTATCGGCGGCGGTCTGGGCGTTGCGATCGCTTATCCCCAGGCCAAGGCCCTGCACGAGGCGGGCTGCGAGGTCGACCTGATCGTTGGCTTCCGCAATGAGGAGCTGATCATCCTCCAGGATGAGCTGACCGCCGCCTGCACCGAGCTCACCGTCATGACCGACGATGGCTCCAACGGCAACAAGGGCTTTGTCACCCAGGCACTGGCTGCCAAGCTGGAGGCCGGCAGGCAGTACGACGAGGTCATTGCCATCGGCCCGCTGCCTATGATGCGCGCTGTGTGTGACCTGACCAAGCCCTATGAGGTCAAGACCATCGTCAGCATGAACCCCATCATGATCGACGGCACGGGCATGTGCGGCGGCTGCCGAGTCACTGTGGGCGGCGTGACGAAGTTCGCTTGCGTGGACGGCCCTGACTTCGACGGTCACCTCATCGACTGGGACGAAGCCATCGCCCGCAGTCGTATGTTCCGCCCCGAAGAGGCCAAAGCCAAGGAAAAGATGGCGCATGTCTGCCGCCGGGAAGCGATGGCTGACGCTGCCATGAAGGGAGGCAACTGACATGCCCAACATGAGCCTGAAGAAGAACCCCATGCCGGAGCAGGAGCCTTCCATTCGCGCGGCCAATTTCAAGGAGGTCGCCCTGGGCTACACCCGCGAAATCGCCATGGAGGAAGCCGACCGCTGCCTTAATTGCAAGCATGCGCCCTGCGTCACCGGCTGCCCGGTGAATGTGCCGATTCCCAGCTTCATTGCGAAGATCAGGGAAGGCGATTTTCAGGCCGCCTATGAGATCATCCGCACCCAGAATGGCCTGCCCGCCATCTGCGGCCGCGTCTGCCCCCAGGAGACCCAGTGCGAGAGCAAATGCGTCCGCGGTATCAAGGGAGAGCCGGTGGGCATCGGCCGTCTGGAGCGTTTCGCAGCGGACTGGGCCATGAACGAGGGCACCGTTTCCGCTGAAACCGCTCCCAAGAACGGCAAGCGTGCCGCCGTGGTGGGCTCCGGCCCTGCAGGCCTGACCTGCGCTGCTGATCTGGCCTGTGCGGGCTGGGACGTGACGGTCTACGAGGCCCTCCACACCGCCGGCGGCGTGCTGATGTACGGCATCCCCGAGTTCCGCCTGCCCAAGAAGCTGGTGCAGAAGGAGATCGACAACATCCGCGCCCTGGGCGTGAAGATTGTGACCAACGCGGTGATCGGCCGTGCCCTCACGGTGGATGAACTGCTGAACGACGAGAAGTACGATGCGGTGTTCGTGGGCTCCGGCGCGGGCCTGCCGAATTTTCAGCGCATCCCCGGCGAAAGTCTGTGCGGCGTGTACAGCGCCAATGAATTCCTCACCCGCATCAACCTGATGAAGGCCTACACCTTCCCCCAGGCGGATACCCCGGTGAAGGTCGGCCAGAGAGTGGCGGTCATCGGCGGCGGCAATGTCGCCATGGACGCGGCCCGCTGCGCCAAGCGTCTGGGCGCGGAGGTGTCCATCGTGTACCGCCGCTCCGAAGCGGAAATGCCCGCCCGCGCCGAGGAAGTCCACCATGCCAAGGAGGAGGGCGTCAACTTCCTGATGCTGACCAACCCCACCGCCATCAAGGGCGACGAGAACGGCTTTGTCTCCGCCATGACCTGCGTGAAGATGGAGCTGGGCGAGCCTGACGCCCGTGGTCGCCGCCGTCCGGTGGTGATCGAGGGCAGCGAGTTCGACCTGCCGGTGGAGACGGTCATCGTGGCCATTGGCAACAGCCCGAATCCCCTGATCAAGAAGACCACCCCCGATCTCCCTACTGAGACCTGGGGCGGCATCACCACCGACGACATGGGCCGCTGCGGCAAGCTGCACGTCTATGCCGGCGGCGATGCGGTCACCGGCGCGGCGACGGTCATCCTCGCCATGGGCGCCGGCAAGAAGGCTGCCAAGGCAATCATCGAAGATCACCAGGACTGAACATCAAAATAAGGGGAGACGGCGCGCACCGTCTCCCTTTTCGTATGCGATTATTCCAGGCCCGCCAGCACCTCGTCGGCCATGCCGGACTGCAGGATCTCGGTGTAGCACATCAGGAAGGGCGCCAGACCCTTGGCGTCGTTCTCCACGATGGGCTCGGAAATGTAGTACTCGTAGCTGCCGTCGCGGCGGCGGTTGTTCTCCGGACCGAGGCCGGCCACCAGGCAGATGCCGCCCAGATTCAGCTTGCCGTCGGTCTCGGACAGGTAGCGCTTGCAGATCGCGCCGAAGATCTCTGCGCCCACCTTGGCATAGGAGGCGTCCAGCATGCCCAGGCGCGCACCCTTGAGGTAGAAATACGCCGCCATCGCAGAGCCGCTGGTTTCGGGGTAGTTGCCTTCGCGGCCGATCTGATTGGGCACCTGCCAGAGCATGTGGGTGTCCTGGTCCACATAGGGGAGTAGGCCGGCGGCCAGCTCCTGCGCAATGGCGGTCATGTCCGCGCGGAAGTCCTCATGGCCGGGGGCGATCTCGGCGGTCACGTCGATCAGCGCCGCGGCGAACCAGCCAAGGCTGCGCAGCCAGGGGTTCTTGGAGCAGCCGGTGTCCTTGTCCGCCCAGAAGGCGGTCTTGCTGGCGTCGTAGCCGTGGCGGTAGAGGCCGGTCTCCGGGTCGTACATGCGCTCGCGGACGGTTCTGAACTGTCGGCGGATATCCTCATAACCGGCGCAGTCCTCCAGCTCCGTGGTGCAGCGGGCGTAGAACACCTGCGCCATGTACAGGCCGTCCAGCCAGACCTGGTTGGGGTAGATAGCCTTGTGCCAGAAATTGCCCTCGTGGGTGCGGGGCTGACGGGCCAGCTGACCGCGCAGGGTATCGATGGCGCGGCGGTACTTTTCCTTGCCGGAGAGACGGTACACGTCAAAGAGCACCCGGCCTTCGCAGATGTTGTCCAGGTTATAGTCGGCTTCCTTGTAGCCGCGCAGGCTGCCGTCCTCAAATACATAGTGATCCAGGAAGCGTTCGGCGAAGGTGTAGTAGCGCTCCTCGCCGGTGATGCGGTGGAGGGTCAGCAGGGCGATCATCATGCAGCCGTCGATATAATTCCAGCCGTTGATCTTGCCTTCCTTGATCTTTTCGATATTCCACAGGGGCTTGTCTGGCGCGGACTCAGCCATCATGCGCTCCACATAGCGCTCGATCATGTTCATCAGGTGTACCTCCCGGCGGATTTGTTGCAACCATTATACCACAAGATACGGCAAAAGGGAATGGGTAAGACGCAAAACGCTGTGCTTGTCGAAAATCCGCGACTGTGTTATAATATACGTTACCCCATGAAGCAAAGGAGGCCCCGCGCATGCCCATGTTCGGCTTTGACGAGCAGTACGCCTACTATGGCGTGACCCCGGTGGACAACCAGTTCATTCTTGAATATCTGCCCAATGCCACCGGCGATGCGGTGCGGGTCTACCTGTATGGCCTGATGCAGTGCTACCATCCCCAGCAGGCGATGGACATCGGGCAAATGGCGCGAGAGCTGTCCCTTTCCGAGGACGCGATCCTCACCGCCTACCGCCACTGGGAGCGAAAGGGCCTTGTCCGCCGCATTGCGGACAATCCGCCGGCCTTCCGCTATGTCAGCATCAAGCAGCTGACCATGACCGGCGGCGCGGTGCCGGTGGATCAGGAGTACGAAGCCTTTGCCAGCGCGGTGTATGGGCTCTTCGGCAATGACCGCCGCCTTCACGGCGCGGAGATGAGCCGCTGCTACGAGTGGGTGGAGGAAATGGGCCTGCCTGCGGAGGTGGTGGTGTACCTCATCCGCGAGATGATCGCCCAGCACGGCAAGACCGTTGCCATCAAGACCATCGAGAAGCGCGCTGCGATGCTGGCGGAGGAGTCCGTCAAGTCCGTGGAGGATGCGGAGATCGTCCTGACCCGGGACAAGGCCGTCTGGGACGGCAGCCGCGCGGTGATCCGCCGCTTCGGTAAGCGCCGCGCACCCTCCGAGGACGAGCAGGCCATGTACCGCACCTGGCATGTGGACTGGGGCTTCTCCCAGGAGGACATCCTGGCTGCCTGTGCCGAAACCGTCAAGGGCGAGCCTACCTTCGCGTACCTGGGCGGCATCCTGAGCCGCCTGCGCGCCCAGCAGAAGACCACCGGCGTGGAAAAGGCGCTGCAGCAGGAAAAGGACGCGGCGGCTCCGCTGAAGGCGCTGCTGAAGGTGATGAAGCTGCAAAACGTGACCATCAACGAGGGCACGCTGGCGGTGTATGCCGACATGCGCGCGCTCTATCCGGACAATATCATCCTCATGGCGGGTAAGGAGTGCGCCAAGCGCGGCGCGGACTTCGAGGGCGTGATGACGACCCTCAAAGCCTGGAAGCGCAACGGCCTGGAATCCGCCGAGGACGTGAATCGCTACATGAAGCAGGTGGACGATCAGAACGACTTCCTGCTGATGATCTACGAAGTGATGGGCGTGCATGCCCGTCCCAACGCCGCCGACCGCCGTCTGGCGAAGAAGTGGCTGGAAACCTACGCCTTCGACATGGGCTTCGTGACCCAGTGCGCCGCATGGGCCGTCGGCAAGGAAAAGCCGATGCTTTACCTGGACGCAGTGCTGGGGAACTTCCGTGAGAAGGGGATCACCACGATCGAAGCCGCCCAGCAGGAGCGGGAGAATCATCAGCAGTCCTTTGCGGCGAAGCAGCCTGCGCAGGCGCCTGCCCGCGGCCCCAAAACTGTGGAGCAGCAGCAGTACACCCAGCGCGAGTACGCCCACACCGAGGACGCGATGGACGCCATGATGAGAAAGTGGCAGGAGGAGAATGGCAATGCGTAATACCATCCTGCAGGAGCTGCACGCGGAGTACGAGCAGCGCCAGCAGCAGAACCAGCGGGAGGAAAACATCCGCCGCATGCAGGCCGAAGCAGCCTGCCCGGAGATCGGCCAGGTGCTGGACGCGAGGCAGAACCTGATCTTCGGCACCCTGCGCGGCATTCTGGACGGCAAGGCTTCCGCGGAGGACATCCCCCAGAAGATGGACGTGCTCAACAAGCGGCTCAGCAGCCTGCTCAGGCAGCACGGCTTTGCGGAGACCTATCTGGATCCGGTGTGTCAGTGCCCCGTCTGCGGCGATACCGGCTATGTGGGCGAGATCGTCCGGGAGCACTGCGAGTGCTTCAATCAGGCCTTCTACGCCCGGATGTACCAGCGCATGGGCCTGTCCGAAAGCACCGCGCAGAGCTTTGAGGCCTTCGACCTGAACCTGTTCTCCGCCGAGAAGCTGCCCGGCAAGAACTACTCCCAGCGCGACTTGATGAACGTCATCCGCAAGACCTGCGAGCAGTACGCGGAGAGCTACCCCGCCGTTCCGGTGAAGGATATGCTCCTCATGGGCCAGAGCGGCCTGGGCAAGACCTTCCTCATGCACGCCATGGCGAAAAAGCTCATCCAGCGGGGTCAGAATGTGCTGCTGATCAGCGCGTACAAGTTCCTGGAAGTGGCCCGCAAGGCTTACATGAGCGGCAACGTGGAGGAGCTCGACACCCTCATGGATGCTGATGTCCTCATGATCGACGACATGGGCGTGGAGCCCCTGATGGAGAACATCACAATCCCCCAGTGGTTCAACCTGATCAACGAGCGTCAGCTGCGCGGCAAGGGCACGATCCTTTCCACCAACCTGATGGAGGACGAGCTTCGCCGCCGTTATACCGAGCGCATCGCCTCCCGGCTGATGAACAACACCCAGTGCAGGCTGGTGCAGTTTGCCGGCGAAGATGTGCGCAGGAGGAGCAACTGATGAACATCCAGCTTTATATCAGCAAGAAGAACTTCGACGTGCAGAAGGCTGAGCGCTACTTCAAGGAACGCCGCATCAAGGTGCAGGTGATGGACCTCAAAAAGCACAAGCTGGGCGAGCGCGAGCTGCAGGTGATGGCGAAAGGCGTGGGCCTGACCGGCCTGATCGACAGGGACGACAAGAAGGTCATCGAGCACCCGGCGGCCCATTGCAGCCTTGATAGCGCGCTGCGGGACTACATCATCGAGTGCCCCTGGCTGCTGAAGTCGCCCATCGTGCGCAACGGCAGCAAGTGCACCATCGGGTATCAGCCCGATGTGTGGGACGCCTGGGCCAAGGAAGGCTAAAGTGCATAAAAACAACCCGCCGTACCATACGTACAGCGGGTTTTCTTATGGGCCGATTAGCCTTCGATCAGCTCGATTTTCTTCACGTCTGCCTCGGTGACGGTCATGTAAGCGGTCTTCTGATTGGTGTAGGTCACCATGCCGGTCGCGCCGCCGGGGATTTTCTTGACGTAGCGCTTCAGCGTGTAGTCGATCGGCACCATGGAGGAATGCTGCCCCTTGGAGTACCACGCGGCCAGCGTCGCAGCCTGGGCCAGGGTGCTGTCCGGGATATTGCCCTCGGCCTTCACGATGACGTGGGAGCCGGGCATGTCCTTGGCATGGAGCCACATTTCGTTGGGGCGTGCGTCGCCAGTGAGGCGCTCGTTCTGGGCGGCGTTCTTGCCCACAAAGATGTCGATGCCGTCCACGCTCCGGTAGTGGTAGGGCTTCGACTTGGGCAGCGCGCGCTGCTGGCGGCGGTTGGTGGTCTTCTTGACGTAGCCGGTGGAGGCCAGCTCCTCGCGGATCTCCTCCAGCTCGCTTTCGCCCACGCACTTGCCCACGTCCAGCAGCATGCCCTCCAGGTAATTCAGCTCCTGCAGGGTGGCTTCGTGCTGCTCGGCGGCCATTTCACGGGTGGTGCGGGCTTTCTGGTATTTCTTAAAGTAGCGCTGGGCGTTCTGAACCGGGGTCAGCTGAATGTCCAGCGGCACGGTGATCATCTCGCCCTCCTCGCTGTAGAAGTTTTGAAGCTGGGCCTCGGTTTGGCCCTTCTTGAGCTGCCACAGGTTGGCGTTGATCAGCTCGCCCATGAGGCGATATTCCTCCAGCTTGGCGGCGTTGGAGAGATCCTCCTCCTGCTGGGCCAGCTTCTTTTCGCAGCGCTCGATGTGGGTCTTGAGGAGCTTGACCATGCTGGCGGATTTCTGATTCAGGCGGTCCTGGCGGTCACGGGAGCCGAAGTACTTTTCCAGCGCGGCGGATACCGTGGGCGCGGGGGCCTGATTCTCCAGCGGGAACAGCAAATAGGGAAAGGCGAAGATGTCCGCAGGGTCACCATCGTCGTCCAGCAGGACGCGCGGGTCAGCCATCTCCGGCAATCGGCGGATGAGGTCACTAAGGCGTGCGGCGGTGGCGGGCAGGTCGTCAGAGCGATCTGTACCGCGTTCCAGCACGCGGAAGGCAAGCTCTTTCGCCGTGG
>JAFXFR010000158.1 GCA_017513475.1 Clostridia bacterium | reverse complement strand
TGCCGATCTGGATGAGCCTGGGCGTGTCCTTCCTGTCCTTCATCGCAGGCTTGCAGACGGTGGACAAGAGCATGTACGAGGCTGCTGCCATTGACGGCATCAAGAACCGCTGGCAAGAGCTGTGGTTTGTGACCCTGCCCGCGATGAAGCCCCAGCTGATGTTCGGCGCCGTCATGCAGATTACCAGCGCCTTCTCCGTCAGCCAGATCTCCCTGGATCTGGTGGGCTTCCCCTCCGTCAACTACGCAGGCCATACCATCATGACCCACCTGCATGACTTTGGTAACCTGCGCTACGAGATGGGCTATGCCTGTACCATCGCTGTGTTCCTGTTCCTGCTGATGCTCTTCTGCAACATCCTGGTGCAGAAGCTTCTGCGCAAGCTCGGTTAAAGGAGGTAAGAGACAATGGCAAAGAAAAAGAAGAGCCTTTATCCCAAGCCTCCGAAGAAGACCGGTATCCGCGCATGGCTGCGCCGCCGCAAGCTGCGCACCCGCCGCTCCCTGGCGGTAGATATTGCGCTGATGGTCTTCCTGGGCGCATTCGGCATTTTCTCCCTGTTCCCGCTGATCTACACCGTGGTATCCGCTTTCAAGCCCATGAGCGAGATCTTCATCTTCCCGCCCAAGCTGACGGTGGATAACCCCACGCTGGACAACTTCTTCGACCTGAGCTTCATCCTGGAGAGCTTCGACGTGCCGCTCTCCCGCTACATCTTCAACACCGCGGTCATCACCGGCCTTGGCACCCTGGGTACGGTGCTGCTGGGCTCCATGGCTGCCTTTGCGCTGGCCAAGTACACCTTCCCCGGCTCCAAGATGATGAGCGAACTGATCGTGTACGCGCTGATGTTCTCCTCCTCCGTGACCGCCATTCCCAACTACCTGATCATGACCTACCTGGGCCTGGTTGACACCTACTGGGCGGTCATTCTGACGGCTATCGGCGGCACGCTGGGCCTGTACCTGATGAAGAACTTCATCGGCCAGATCCCCGACTCCCTGCTGGAGGCCGCCACCATCGACGGCGCCCAGGAGTTCACCATCTACTGGAAGATCATCATGCCTCTGTGCAAGCCCGCCTGGATCACGCTGGTCATCCTGTCCTTCCAGCAGATGTGGGGCACCACCGGCGGCGTGTTCATCTACTCCGAGGAGCTCAAGCCCGTGTCTTACGTGCTGAGCCAGCTGGTTTCCGGCGGTATCGCCCGTACCGGCGTTTCCTCCGCGGTTTCCCTGATCATGATGCTGGTGCCTGTGGCGGTGTTCGTCATCTCCCAGTCCAACGTCATCGAGACCATGTCCACCTCGGGCATGAAGGATTAAGGAGGCATACAGATGATGAAACGTTTCATGCTTCTTCTGCTGGCCGCCTTGATGCTCTTCACCTCTGCCTTTGCCGCAGATGGCTCCAGCAATGTTTACCAGGGTTACACCTATGATTTCTTCCGCAATGTCAAGTCCACGCCCGCGCCCTTCGTGCTCAGCCAGGTGATCGACTCCGCCTCCGTCGCCAATACCGGCCGTACCATCGAGACCGTCACCGACGTGGCTACCTCCGCCGACGGCCGCATCTTCATCGTGGACCGCACCAACTCCATCATCTTCGTTCTGGATGAAAACGGCGCATACCTGAGCTTCATCAAGACCATCAAGGATGAAAACAAGAAGAACGCCCAGATCAACGGCGTCAACGTCTCGCTCACCAATCCCGAGGGCGTGTTCTACCACGAGAAGGCCGGTGAGCTGTACATCTGCGATACCGGTAACCAGCGCATCCTCGTGCTGGACGGCCAGACCTACACCTTCAAGCGCGCCATTCTCCGCCCGGAAAACATGACCGGCGAAACCGAGTTCAAGCCCTCCAAGATCACCGTGGACAACGCTGACCGCATCTATGTGGTGGTGCAGTCCTCCTACGAGGGCATCATTGAGCTGAACGAGGACGGCTCCTTCTCCCGCTATTTCGGCGTGAATGAACCCCAGATCAACATGATCGACTACCTGTGGAAGTCCATCGCGTCCGACAAGCAGAAGGAAAAGATGGGCAAGACCTTCGCTCCCGCCTTCAACAACGTCACCCTGGACGGTGAAGGCTTCGTCATGGCCGTTACCAGTGACGCAGCCTCCGCGGACAAGGTCTTCCGCCTCAACTTCGCCGGCGCAAACGTGCTGCGCGAAATGGGCAACACCATGGTCATCGGCGACCTGAAGACGGATACGCCTTCCGCATTTGTCGATATCGCGGTCAAGCCCTACGGCACCTACGCCCTGCTGGACAAGACCAACGGCCACGTCTTCCTGTACAACTTTGACGGCGAGCTGCTGTGTGTGTTCGGCTCCAAGGGCAGTGCGGTGGGCCAGTTCAAGACGCCCTCTACCATCGCCTGGCTGGGCGATAAGCTCATCATCGGCGACGCTGATCTCAAGTGCGCCTACATCTATGAGCCCACCGACTTCGGCAACGCCCTGCTCAAGGCCGGTGAAGCCTACTACAACGGCGAATGGGACGTCGCCACCGCCCACTTTGAAGAAGTGCTGCGCCTGTGCGCCAACCTGGAAACCGCCTATGTCGGCATCGGCAAGAACCTGCTGATGAAGGAAGACTACGAAGGCGCCATGTACAACTTCAAGCTCGGCAATAACCGCGAGTTCTACTCCAAGGCTTACAAGGGCTACCGCTCCATCGTGATGAAGGAGAATTTCTGGGTCATCGCGCTGGTTGCCGTGGCGTTCATCGTCTCGGTGCTGTGGAGTGAAGTTGCCTACCATCAGAAGCAGAAAAGGAGGATGAAGAAATGAAGCTTGTAAACAAAGATAAGCTGAAATACTGGGGCTATTCCCTGGTTCATCCCTTTGACGGCTTCTTCGAGATCCGCTTCCGCAATCATGGCAGCCTGCTGATCGCCACGCTTCTGCTGGTCGCCTACGCAGTGCTCAACTGCATCAAGTTCCAGTACACCGGCTTCCCGATGAACCTGAACAACATCGATGAGATGGACGCGCTGAGCCTGTTCATCTCCGTAGTGAGCGTGGTGGTGCTGTTCACTGTCTCCAACTGGACGGTCACCACCCTGTTCAACGGCAAGGGCAAGATGAAGGATATCTTCATCGTCCTGTGCTACAGCCTGACGGTGCTGATCATCGGCGACGCCATCGTCACCTTTGCCAGCAACTTCGTCACCCTGGAGGAGGTCATGATCCTGACCTCCGTGCAGATGGTCTGCTACGCTTACTTCGTCTTCCTGGTGATCGCCGGTCTGACCACCATCCACGAGTACGGCTTTGGCGGCAGCATTCTCTCCATCGTGATGAGCATCGTTGCTGCAGCCATCATCCTGTTCATCGGCATTCTTGTTTTCACCATGATGGAGCGCATGATCAGCTTCTTCTCCTCCGTGTTTGAAGAGCTGATGCGTCGCTTGTAAGGAGGTGCACGCAATATGATGGAAAAAATCAAAAATATCTACGGCGCGCACCCCATTACCTGGACGCTGTGCATCCTGGCCTTTGTGATTGCCGTAGGCGCGCTGATCTTCTACTTCCCCGCCTTCTCCCTGGAGGCCGCAGACGTCCCGGTACATGCCTGCGATCCCACCGAAAAGGGCGAGGAGATCCCCATCGGCGGCGTGGTGACCATCGCCCAGGCTGACGGCCGCACCCTCACCCTGGACACCGAGACCATGGTCATCACCCTGACGGATGACGCTACCGGCATCAGCTGGACCTCCGCCATGTCGGGCGCCGCTGCTGACAACCTGGGCGCCAACGCCCTGCTGCAGATCACCTTCCGCGGCGAAGACAATGTGGAGACCGTCTGGAACACCTACCAGAACTGCGTACTCTTCAAGGATTACCGCATCTTCCGCATTGCCAACGGCGTGCGCATCGAGATGGACATCAACGAGGGTGACTCCAAGGTCTACCTGGAGTACCTGCCCGCCCGTTTCCCCCGCGACCGCTACGAGAACTTCATCCTCCCCGGTGTGAAGAAGCTCCTGGATGACGGCGTCATCGATGAGAAGCAGTACCAGCGCTATCTGGACATGCTCCACCAGTGCTACCGTCTCAATCCCCGTGCGAACGCCCCCGACGCCACGCCCGCCGAGCAGAGCTACGATCAGTTCTTCTCCGGCACCAGCCCTGCCGTTACCACCAGCAACGCGCTGATCGGTCTGGCCGGCATGCTCGGCTATACCCGCGATATGCTGATCGAGGACTGCGCGGTCTTCGGCACGATCCCCACCTTCCATGAGCCCGCCCAGTTCAGCCTGGTCATCGAGCTCACCCTGGATGGCGGCGATCTGGTGGCTCACATCCCCACCGAGGAGATCACCGCCAGCAATCCCTTCTACAAGATGCAGCGCATTGCTGTGCTGCCCAACTTCGTTGCCCTGCCCGCCGCGGCGGAGAACGACGGCTACTTCCTCACCCCCGACGGTTCCGGCGCGCTGCTGCGCTTCAACACCTTCACGGGCAGCATGACCAAGTATGACCGCCCCTACATGGACAACGACTTCTTCGTGGATTACTACTTCCAGTCCGAGTTTGCGCAGGAGCTGCGCATGCCCATCTTCGGCGTGATCAACGGCGTGGAGCCTTCCACCCACGGTATGCTCGCCATCATCGAGAAGGGCGCGGAAACCGCCAACCTGCACATCTCCCTGGGCACCACCGCCGGCAGCGGCAAGAAAGCTACCTACACCGGTATCAACGCTGCCTATGTGTCCGTGGATACGCTGGAGCACGCCAAGGTGCGCATCAACGGCGCCTATGAGCCCTCCAGCCCCACCTATGTGTCCGACTCCGGCCACATTGCCATGGACTTCACCGTCCGCTACAAGCCCTTCACCAGTGAAGTGACCTACTTCGATATGGCCATGGCCTACCGTGATTTCCTCTCCGCCCAGTCCGGCGTGGAAATCGCCGCGCCTCAGGGCCCCGTGGTTTACGTGGAGGTGCTGGGCGCCGTCACCCTGACGGACCGCTTCATCGGCATCCCCTACGACAACATCACCTCCATGTCCACCTACAAGGACGTGATGCAGGTGATCGAAGCCCTGCCCGCCGGCAGCGTTGTGCAGTACAACGGCGGCTTCAACGGCGGCATGATCTCCGAGCTGAACGACGGCGCACGCCTGGTCAAGGAAAACGGCTCCACCGAGGAGCTGCAGGCAATGCTCGCCGCAGCCGAGCAGAAGGGCATCCCCTTCTACTGGCAGATCAACCTCTCCCGCGTGTACGATCCGGGCCGCACCTACGTGCCCTACCTCCACGCCTCCCGCGATTTCAGCAACGAGGCAGCCGAGATCTACCTGTACACGCCGGATACGGCCAAGTTCAACGGCCGCTGGGATCCCATCCGCCCCTACACCATCCTGTCTCCCAAGTATCTGCCCTATGTGGCGGACAAGTTCCTCGCGGGCCTGCAGAAGCAGGGGCTGGATATCAACCTGGCCATCGGCGATCTGGGCCACGATGTTTTTGCGGATTACCGCTACAACAACGTCGTCAACCCGGTGCATTCCAACAGCGTCGTGGGTGAAACCATCCACAAGCTGAACGCAGACGCTGCACTGGTACTGAATGATCCCTCCGCTGAGTACGCCCCCCTGGCAGACTACGTGGTGAACATTCCCCGCACCTCCAGCAACTACGCGTCCTTCGCCGCCACCGTTCCCTTCCGTCAGCTGGCTCTGTCCGGCCTGACCAACGTGGTGGGCACGGACGTCAACCTCAACTCCCGCAGCCTGGATTACTACCTGCTGCAGGCTGCTGAACTGGGCGTGGGCGTGAAGTACACCGTCTCCGTGCAAAACTCCGACATCCTCAAGTCCAGCCATTTCGAGTCCCTCTACGCCATCTACTGGAACGAGTGGGATGAGGAGATCCTGCGCGCCTCCGACGCCTGCGCCGAGCTGCGCGGCATCATCGGCGGCCAGCAGATCGTCAACCACGAGATCCTGGCCGAAGACGTGTTCCAGACCACCTACGAGAATGGCGTCCGCATCATTACCAACTACTCTGCTCTGCCCTATGAATCTGAGGACGGCGTGGTCGAAGCCGGTACCTACCTGATCGTCCAGGAAGGAGGCGCCCTGTGAAACTGTCCTACACCACCAAGCGCAAGCTGCTGGGCTTCACATTCCTGATCCCCTTCCTGCTTGGCTTCTTCATGTTCTTTGCCAAGCCCTTGTTTGAGACCTTCAAGTACTCCTTCAACAAGATCACCATTGATGAAGTGGGCAACATGGTCTTCACCCCCAATGGCATCCAGAACTACATCGACCTGTTCACCACCGAGGTATCCAGCGCCAACACCCAGGTTCTGCGCGTGCTGCTGGATGAGAACACCAACATGCTCATCAACGTGCCGCTGATCACGCTGCTGTCCCTGTTCCTGGCGTTGCTGGCCAACCGTCAGTTCAAGGGACGCGCCATCGTGCGTATGATCTTCTTCCTGCCCATCATCCTGGGCCTGGAGGTCGTTACCGACATGATGACCATCACCACCGGCACCGACACGCTGCAGACCGGCGGCCTCTTCGCTGAGAGCTTCGTGGCGCGCATGCTGGTACGCTACACCGCCATCCCCATGACCTACCTGAACCCCATCATTGAGTTCGTAGGCAACATCTTCAACGTCATCTCCCGCTCCGGCGTGCAGACGCTGGTGTTCCTGGCAGCACTCCAGTCCATCAGCCCCAGCATGTATGAGGTTGCCAAGATCGAGGGCGCGACCGGCTACGAAACCTTCTGGAAGGTCACCATACCGTCGATCCTTCACATCGTAGTGTTCGTGGTCATCTACACCATTGTGGACGTGTTCCTCACCAGCCAGATCGCGCAGGAGGCATACCACTTCGCCTTTGAGAACAGCAAGATTGGCATCGGCTCCGCCCTGTCGGTCATCTACATCTTCAACGTGTTGATTGTGCTGGGCGTGGTACTGCTGTTCACGAGAAAGGTGGTGTCCAACAATGGCTGATAAGGAGCTCTTCATCCCGACCCGTACCACCGTTGCGACGCCTCCGCCGCCCGGTAAGAAGAAGAAGCCCAAGCTCTCTGCGGACCAGAACATCTACCTGGCCAAGAAGCAGGTGGCAAACTTCTCCCTCAACCTGATCAGCCTGATCCTGATCCTGGGCCTGTGCTTCGTGATCCTCTACCCCTTCATCCAGCTGGTTCCCACCGTGCTGTCCGCGCTGGAGGATCTGGGTAATCCCAACGTCATCTGGCTCCCCGAGGAATGGAGCACCCTGTCCTTCACTGCCGCATCCGCCATGACCATGCCCGAGGGCTTCATGACGATGCTCAAGTCCATCGGCTTCGCGCTGGTACTGATGGTCATCCAGGTCTTCGTTGCCGCCATGACCGGTTACACCATGGCACGCGTGAAGTACCCCTGGCTCTCCCCGGTGATGTTTGTGCTGGTCATCCTGGTGTTCCTGACCCCCCGTCAATCCCTGCTGCTGGCACAGTACATCTACTTCTCCAACTTTGACGGTCTGGGCCTGGTGCCGCTGCTGCAGAAGATCCTGCCCAATGCAGCCTGGCTGCAGCATCCCGTGGCCGGCAAGGAAGGCGTCATCATGCTGATCAACCAGCCCGCCTCCCTGTACCTGATGGCCGCTCTGGGCAACGGCGTGAACCAGAGCCTGATGATCCTGATCTTCTCCCAGTTCTTCAAGAACATTCCCAAGGAGCTGGAAGAGGCCGCCCTGATCGACGGCTGCGGTTTCTACAAGACCTACTTCAAGATCATGATCCCCAATGCCATCCCCGCTGTGGTGATCGTCGCCATCCTGTCCTTTGTGTGGAACTACGGCGATACCTACTACACCCGCTACTTCGATCCGGAAGGCACGCACCTGGCGTCCGAGCTGGCAATGACCTTCATCGACGCCAACAAGCAGACCCTGCTGGATCGTGTGCGCATCCGTTACGGCGTGCCCGTCACCACGGACATGACCTTCGACGCCCTTAAGCAGGCCGGCGTGCTGATCTTCCTGGTTCCCCTGGTCGTGCTGTACCTCTTCGCACAGCGCTGGCTGGTGGAAAACCTGGAGAACTCCGGTCTGGTCGGCTAAACAGGCTTCCCCACGGGCGATCCGCGCGGTGTGCTGATCCGCATCATCCCCGGCGCTGGTTACCCGGGACTTTGTTCACGGCAACGTCCCCGTACGTATGACGCAGGCTGTGCCGGAACGTATTACGTCAATCATTGGGCCTTGCCCCGCACCATACAGGCGAGGCAAGGCTCTCCTTGTTTGACACATCCCGATTCGCATTCCGAATGATCAAGGAGGCCACACATGATCCGCCTGCTTTCTCTGCTGATGGCGCTGCTGCTTGCTCTGTCCGCGTCTGCCTTTGCGGCAGAAACGCTGACCATCGATACCAGCATCACCCATCAGACCATCGAATCCTTTGGTACCAGCGGCGCCTGGTGGAGCCAGTATGTCGGCCTGTGGGATGACAAGTATCTCAATACGCAGACCACCAACCGTCAGCGCATCGCGACACTGCTGTATCATCCCACCTACGGTATCGGCCTGACCAACTACCGCTACAACCTGGGCGCCGGCAGCGCCGACAGCGGCCTGGGCAACTACTGGGATCCCAACCGCCGTGCCCAGTCCTTCGAAACCGCCCCCGGCGTCTACGACTGGACGAAGGACGAGGGCGCCCAGTGGTTCGTCAAGGAAGTGACCCGGCTGGGCTGCACAGAGGTCGTTCTCTTCTTCAACAGCCCGCCGGAGCGCCTGACCATCTCCGGCACAGCGCAGGTCAAGAAGGGCGCCAACAAGAACATCGAGCCTGAAAACTACGCTGCCTGGGCCGTTTACGCCTGCGATGTGGCAGAATACTTCATCAGCCAGGGCGTGCCGGTCAAGTTCATCTCCCCCATCAACGAGCCCCAGTGGGCCTGGGATGACGGCCAGGAGGGCTGCCACTACGAGCCCAACCAGATTGCCGGGGTGTACATCGCCTTCCTGGAGGAGATGCGCAAGCGTCCCGCGCTGGCCGGCGTGGAGCTTTCCGGTCCCGAGAGCGGCGAATGGGGCGGCCAGACCACCCGCTACGTCAGCGTCATCCTGGGCAACTCCAAGCTCAGCGGGCACTTCACCGCGGTGGACTGCCATTCCTACTGGTCCGACACCCAGTCCAAAGTAAGCTTCAAAAACTGGATGAAAGTGCACTATCCCCATGTCAAGATCCGCATGAGCGAGTGGTGCGAGATGGTCAACGGCACTGACCTGACCATGGACAGCGCCATCCACCTGGCTCAGTGCCTGCAGGAGGATCTGACCGTCCTGGACGTGGTTTCCTGGAGCACCTGGGTGGGCGTATCCCCCGGAGGCTACCGTGACGGCCTGATCCACGCTACCGAAAACGGCGCGGGGGAGAAATCCATCGTGCCGCTGAAGCGCCTGTGGGCCTACGGCAACTACACCCGCTACATCCGCCCGGGCTTCACCCGCGTGGAGACAACCGGCGCAAAATCCGTGGATCCCGTGGCCTTCATCGGCGAGCGTGACGGCAAGGCGCAGATGGTCATCGTGCTGATCAATGAGGACTACCGCCCCCAGACCATCAACCTCGCCGGCGATTTCTCCGGCTACACCAAGATGGACGTCCATGAGACCTCCGCCAACCGCGACCTGGCCCGCACTTATTCCGGTGCAGTCAAGACGGAAGTAACCCTGCCCATGCAGAGCGTGATCACCATCGTGCTGTCTGAATAAGCACGCCAAAGCCTCCCTTCCGGGGGCCGCCATCTGCGAGGCTGACTGAGAGGGCTTCCCCTTCGGGAGGCCCTTTTCAATTGTAACAATTCCGGCTCAAACCTTGCCGTCGGGCAGGTTCCCATGCTATACTGAATCCACGAAAGGAGGTCTGCCCATGAAGCGCAAAGCCTGGCTGATTCTGCTGGTTCCGGTTCTGCTCATCCTGCTGTGGGTGTTCATCCTGCAGCCGCTGCACCGCACTTCCCGGCTGCTGAAGCGGGCCGGCATCCCCATTTCAGCGATACGCGGCGTGATCGATCAGGACTATTGGTATGACTGGCTGGAATATACCGATGGCTACGACTGGGTGATCCTGCGCGTGGATCCGGATGGCTTCACGCCGCCGCAGGACTGGAACGCCACGTCTGCCTCCCTTGCCGACGTCAAGCCCCAGGACGGCAGCCGCTACCACAATTTTCACTGGGATTTCCGGGACCATCCATCCCTGCCGGATGCATTCACTGCCTGGGTTTACATCCCTGCCGATCCCTCCGCCCCCTCCTCAGAACAGGAATGGTTCGCGGCCATGTTTGACGAAACCAGCGGCATCCTTGCCGTCTACCGGGGTCACGCGCTGTACGGCATAATCCCCTGGTATCCGTGACCTGATGCCGCGGTTCTTCCGGCCATCCCATCGCGGATGGTCTCTTTCTTTTGCAAATAATCCCCGTTATCGATTGACTGTACCCCCGTTTTCGTGTATCATGAACATAGCGAAAAATGAGAAAACGGAGGCCTGCACATGGAGTATCCCTTCCACGTACATGACGTCCATATTTCTGATCCCTACATACTTGCCGACCCCGTAAGCGGCAAGTACTACCTTTACGCGGCCTTTTTCAGCCCGGATCGTTTCCCGGGGCAGAAGCGCCGCGGCGCTTTCCATGCCCTGGTGTCGGAGGATCTGGTCAACTGGTCCGAGCCCATCCAGGTCTTTGATGCGCAGAACACAGGTTTCTGGGCCGACCTGGATTATTGGGCCCCGGAATGCCACATCTGGCAGGGAAAATACTACATCATCTCCTCCTTCCGGGCGGAGGGCACCTTCCGCAGGTGCCAGTGCCTGGTGGCGGACAGTCCGCTGGGGCCCTTCAAGCCCGTGCAGCAGGAGCCCGTCACCCCCAAGGGCTGGCAATGCCTGGACGGCACGCTCTATGTGGACAAGAAGGGCAAGCCCTGGATGGTCTTCTGCCACGAGTGGCTGCAGGTCTACGATGGGCAGATCTGCGCCATCCCCATGTCGGACGATCTGGGCAGCGCCATCGGCGATCCCATCGTGCTCTTCCGCGCATCGGACGCACCCTGGGGCGCAAGACTCGCTGGGCAGGACGCCCACAACGGCTTCGTCACCGACGGGCCCTTCCTCCACCGTCTGCCCGACGGCAAGCTCATCATGCTCTGGTCGAACTTCTGCAAGGAGGGCTATGCAACGGGGTATGCCGTGAGCCGCTCGGGCGAGATCTACGGCCCGTGGATCCAGCAGGAGGATCCCCTCTACGCGCTGGACGGCGCCCATTCGATGCTCTTCCGCACCTTTTCCGGCCAGCTGATGATGGCTCTGCACTGCCCCAACATCCATCCCCGGAAGCGCATGCTGCTCTTTGAGATGGACGAAAGCCGGGGCAAGCTGCAGATTATCAACGAGTGCACGGGCAACTGGTTTGGGGGCATCGGCGGGAACACGAACTTCCGCGGCTACCGCGAGACCCTCCGGGAGGAGCCGGTTTTCTCCACATCAACCATGAAGTAAGGTCGGGCTACAGCCCGACTAGCGATAGCCAATGCTTGCATTGGCAGAGCGTAGCCAGCGATCAGCATTATGCTGAGCGATGGCCGATACTAAGGTCGGGCTACAGCCCGACTAGCGATAGCCGATAACGAAAGGAATGTTCACCCCATGAACCGCATCCTGTCCTTGCTTCTGTGCCTGATGCTGCTGCCGATCGCAGCCCTGGCCGAGAATGTCAGCACCGCACCGGAGGAATCTGATGTGCAGATCATCACCATCACAGTGGTGGGCGATACGACGCTTGGCAGCAGCAAGCGCGTACAGACCAGATTCGCCGAGCACTCCTATCAGGCATACATCGGCAAGTATGGCTACGCCTATCCCTTTGACGGCATCCGTCACCTGACCGAGAACGACGATATCACCCTGGTCAACCTCGAGGGTGTGCTGTATGAGCCCCCAAAGCTTTCCGACAGTCACCTGGTTTTCAACGGCCCGGCAGATTTCGCCAAGATCCTCACTGCGGGCAGCGTGGAGATCGTCAACCTGGCCAATAACCACACCGACGACTACGGCAAGCCCGGCTATCAGGCCACTGTGGCTGCGCTGGAGGCCGAAGGCATCCCCTATTCCGGCGAGACCGAGTTCGGCCGCGATCTGTACTGGTTTGACTTTGATAACGGCGTGCGCATCGGCTTTATCGGGCTCTTCCCGGGGTACTGCGGCAAGAACAAGCCCAAGGTACAGCAGGACTTCCAGAAGCTCAAGGATGCGGGCTGCGATGTGATTATCGCCTCCATCCACTGCGGTGTGGAGGGCCAGGCCACCCACTCCCAGATGACTGACAGCTACCGCAAGCTTGCGGTCAACTGGGGCGCACATATCGTGGTCGGCACTCATCCCCATGTTCCCCAGGGTCTGTGGGTGGAAAAGGGCGTGACCACGCTGAATTCGCTGGGCAATTTCTCCTTTGGCGGCAACACCGGCGTAGACGAGGCCCTCTACTCCCCCGAGAGCATCATCGCGCAGATCGACCTGCACTTCAAGGACGGCGTATACATCGGCCATCAGGTGACGATCTGGCCCATTATGACCACCGGCGCAGCCGACGGCTCCGGCATGGACGGCAAGGGCTACGCCAACGATTATCGTCCCATCCTGGTGGAAGGCGACCAGGCTCAGGCCATCATGCAGAAGGTGCAGAAGGATACCACCGTCATTAAAAACGGAAAGAAGGACACCACCTTCACCCTCAATCCCTATGTGGACGGCCAGGGCGCGGTACAGGATTTCGTGCCGTGGCCCGGCGACAAAAAGTAAGCGAGGTACATTATGGGCATCAAGATCAACCTCAACCGTGACTGGCGCTTCCACCTGGGCGATATGCTCCTGGGCGCCCCCCACATGTCCCCCGACTTTATGGGCATGAACGATACTGCCTGGCGCGTCGTGACCCTCCCCCACGACTGGAGCGTCGAGCATCCCTTTGATCCCTCCAACGCCTCCGGCACCGGCTATCTCCCCGGCGGAACGGCCTGGTACCGCAAGCATTTCGAGCTGCCCCAGGATGTGAAGGGCAAGCGGGTGCGCGTCACCTTCGGCGGCGTGTACAAGCATGCGCGGGTCTATATCAACTCCAACCACGTGGGCAGCAACGCCTACGGCTACACCACCTTCACCTTCGACATCAGCGATTTCGTCCGCCCGGGCGAAAACGTGCTGTCCGTGCGCGTAGAGCACAATGACATCGCTGATTCCCGCTGGTTCACCGGTTCCGGCATCTACCGCGACGTGACGTTGGAGATCAGCGACATGCGCTGCTTCAAGGACAATGGCGTCTTTGTCACCACCAAGGAAGTCAAGGACAGCATGGCTCTCGTGAACATCAAGTATGAGACGCTGGACGGCTGCGGTGCTGAATTCGACGTGGTGGACGCCTCCGGCGCAGTGGTGGCCTCCGGCAAAGCGGAGGGCTCCAGCGGCGAATGCGACATCGCGGTGGAAACCCCCGCGCTTTGGAGCTGCGACGAACCCAACCTGTACACCCTGAAGGCCCGCTGCCTCTCGGGCGGCGCAGTCACTGACGAAACCGCAATCCGCTTCGGCATCCGCACCATCCGCTTTGACGCGGACACCGGCTTCTACCTCAACGGCGTGAACATGAAGCTCAAGGGGTTCTGCGTCCACCACGACGCAGGCTGCCTGGGCGCAGCAGTCCCCAAGACCGTGTGGGCGCGCCGCCTGCGCAAATTGAAGGCCGTGGGCGCCAACGCCCTGCGCACCAGCCACAATCCGCCGGATTCTCACCTGCTGGAGCTGTGCGACGAGATGGGCATCCTGGTACAGGACGAAGCCTTCGATGAGTGGGAGGGTACGAAGAACAAGTGGTGGCAGGGCCACAATGTGTACCCGCCCAAGCGCTACGGCTACGCTGAGGATTTCCCCCAGTGGCACCAGTTTGACCTGGAAGCCATGGTCAAGCGCGACCGAAATCATCCTTGCGTCATCATGTGGTCCATCGGCAACGAGATCGACTACCCCAACGACCCCTACGTCACCCCGCTGTTCAACGAGGTGCTGGGCAATAACGACGCCGGCAAGCCTCAGCAGGAGCGCATGTACGATGACCGCAAGCCCGACGCCGGCCGCCTGGCGGTGGTCGCCAAGCGCCTGGTGGACATCGTCCACGCCATCGACACCACCCGTCCCGTGACCAGCGCGCTGTCCTTCCCTGAGCTGTCCACCCGCACCGGCTATGCGGACGTCCTGGACGCCTCCGGCTACAACTACAAAGAGCAGTTCTACGCAGAGGATCACGAGCGCTTCCCCGGCCGCGTCATCTACGGCAGCGAGAACGGCCACGGCGCCAAGCAGTGGCGCGCCGTCAAGGACAACGACTACATCTGCGGCCAGTTCCTGTGGACAGGCATCGATTTTCTCGGCGAGTGCCACGGCTGGCCGATGCGCATCAGCCAGGCAGGCCTGCTGGACCTGGCCGGCAATGAGAAGCCCCTGTACTACATGCGCAAGGCATTCTGGACGGACGAGCCCTTCGTGAAGATCTCCGCCCAGCCCAACAAGGGCGAGAAGTGGCACGGCGTTTGGGCTGAGCGCTTCATCTGGGACGGCAACGAGGGCGACCCGATGTACGTTTCCGTCGCCACCAACCAGCCCGAGGCGGAGCTGTTCCTGAACGGCGTGTCCCTGGGCAAGAAGGAAGTCAGCCTGGACACCGAATGCCGCGCCACCTGGGAAGTCCCCTATGCGGCGGGCGAGCTGAAGGCCGTCGTGTGCGGCGCGGAGGACACCCTGTGCACCGCCGGCAAGGCCGCGGAGATCGTGCTGACCGCGGACAAGGCATCCTTCACGGCGGATGGCCTGGATGTGATCCAGGTAGAGGTCGAGCTGCGCGACGCCAACGGTCATCCCGCCAGGGATGAGGACGTCAGGTACCAGATCCTCGGCGACGCGGTGATCCTGGGCATCGAGAACGGCATCCCCGTCGATCTCACCCCCTACAGCGAGAAGCACCGCTCCACCAAGCAGGGCCGCGCCATCGTGTACCTGCGGGCGGGTACACTACCGGGGGATGTGACGCTGCATGCCTACACTGCCCCCGGTGTTCCCGGCATGTCCGGCCTTAAGGCCAGCATCACTTTCCCCCAGGCATAAAACAGACCGGCTCCCTCAGGGGGCCGGCCTTTTTTGCGTTCATCGTCCGCATTCCGCCATTTGCCATTGCGCACCACGCGGAATGTATGCTATAATAAATAAGTTAGCAGTTCATCCCGATACGAAAGGACGAAACCCATGCTGAAACGCATTCTCTGTCTGCTGGCAGGTTTGATGATGCTCCTCCCCGCTGCATTGGCTGAAGCTCCCGCTGCCGAGCCCGGCGCCTTCCCCGTTTTGAATGAAGACGGCTTCCTGGATGTGGGCGAGTTCGTTTACAGCAACCCCGAAGCCGGCGTGTGGCGCTATGTGGACGACAGCCTCAAGGTGGAGATTTACCGCCGCACCGGCAAGAATCAGAAGGGCAACAACGCCGTCTGGTACGAGGCCGAGGTCTGGAGCCGGGGCGACGAGGCCTGGCAGATCTTCACCAATGTGCCCGGCAAGCATATGTCCTCCGCGGATTGGCCGCACGTTGTCGCCCGGAAAAACCATACCGTCCTGGCCATCAACACCGACTATGCCCAGAGCCGCTACGCCAACCGCAAAAACGATAGCCGTATCGGCATTGTCATGCGCAACGGGAAGGCATTTTCCAGCGCTACACTGAAGTCCACATCCAAGAAGTGGCCGCCGCTGGATGTTCTGGCCCTCTACCCTGACGGCAACATGGAGGTCTACACCTCCGATGAGCATACCCTTGAGGATTATCAGGCCATGGGCGTGCAGACCACGCTGGCCTTTGGTCCCTACCTCATCCGGGACGGCGTCCGCAACGATGCAGATGCGTCCAGCATGAGCATCTACAACAATCCGCGCACTGCCATCGGCATGATCGAGAAGGGGCATACCTTCGTCATCATGGTGGAAGGCCGCGTGAAGAACAGCGTCGGCTCCGACCTGACCTTCCTGGCAGATCGCATGGCTGAGAAGGGCTGCACCATGGCTTTCAACCTGGATGGCGGCCGTACCGCCTGCATCCTCTTCATGGGCGAACAGCTCAACGCCGTCGAAAAGGGCGGTTATGCCCGTTCCACCACGGAGATCCTTGGCATCGGCGTCAGCGAGCTCGTACCGGATCACACGGAAAAGTAATGCATATGCCAGCCTGCCGCCATGCAGGCTGGTTTTTCGATAACGGCAGACAAAAGGCCTCCCCGCCAGATTGACGGGGAGGTCTGCCTGTTCATCAGTAAAGGCTGCGCTCCATCACGAAGCCCAGACGGGTGCCACCGCTGCTCAGGGTAAATTTCAGGGTATTGCCGCTCTTTTCCAGGGTAACGTACCAGCCATCGGCATCCACAAAGTACACGCTGCTGCCGACCATGATCAGCCGCAGCGGGATCACTGCATTGTCGCTCGTCAGGGCTGCGTAGCCATCCTCATAAATGGTCATCCTGATATTGCCCAGCTCCGCGACATTGACCTTGACGCCATCCAAGGTGGCGCCCTTCAGGGTGTAATTGCCGACATAGGAGTTCAAGCTGTAAGGAAGGCGCTCGGGAGTCGCCTTGCGCATACGCACATCCAGCTTGGTGGAGCCGCCGTTGGTAAGATCAATGTGGATGCGGCCCTGGGAATCGTAGCTCATCGGAATGGATTCATCCGAATCCTCCAGGTAGTAGTTGCCGCCGTAGCTCCTGATGTGGCCAGCCATCATCTCATCGTCCAGCACCAGGATGCAAATGCCATCCTCATGGATCACGGCATGCATTTCAAAGCCCAGATAGTTTGCGCCGACGGTATAGCCGCCCACAGCAACATTCTGCACCTCCCAGTAGCCGACGAGCTTGTTGATGCCCGACGCCTGAGCCCCCACCGTCGTCATTGCAATGCACATTGCAACAACCAGTACCATTGCCAGTAATTTCTTCATTGAGATATCCACCTTTCATATGAGCCTCAGCTCATTATTTCCACATGAAAGGACCACGCAACAATGCACCTCGCCCATCACGAAGCGCATATCCTGCTGCCCGAAGCTTCTTCTTTTCCTCTGCACGAGCACACCTTATCCTATTGCTTATAATTCTTCATGTAATTCGATTTTCCTGCCAAATTATGTCATTTTTCATCAACAAAAAACGCCGCATCCTCACAGATGCAGCGAGTATTTGTTTATTCCTCCAGCGGGTTCCAGTAGCCCTTCACATAGCACCACAGGAACAGGCCGAACAGCAGCAGATTATGAGCAATCATGCATGCCCAGGCAGACACCAGTCCCATACCGAGAAGACCGGTGCAGATCCAGGTGCCGACGATCCGTACCAGCCACATGCCCGCCACGTTGAAGATGAAGGGCAGCTTCGTGCGGCCCACGCCCTGCATCATGCCCTCCACAATGATGGAAAAGCCATAAAAGGGCTCGGAGACGGCCACCATCCGCAGCACCGTGACGCCCAGGACAATGACTGCCGCATCCGCCGAGAAAAGGCGCACCAGGGGCGGCGCCAGCAGGAACAGCGCGCTGCCGGAGACGAGCATCAGGCCGATCTCAATGGGGATGAACATGCTGGCCAGCTGCCGCATCCGCTTGGGATCCTTCGCGCCATAGGCGTTTCCGGCAAGGGTTGCTGCAGCGGTCTGCATGCCGTATCCGGGAATGTAGAACAGGCTTTCCACGGTGTTGGCCACCGTATGCGCCGAGGTTGCCACCTCGCCCAGGGCGTTGATCATTGCTGCAAAGGCCACATAGCCCAGGGAGGTGCCGAAGCGCTGGAACATATTGGGGATAGCCACCTTCACCGTGGGCTTCAGGATGCTCATATCCGGTCGGAAGCGCTGTCCGCGGGGCGATACCATCGGATGCCTCCACAGCACCACGGTGATGTAAACACCGCCCACCGCCATGGCAATGGCGCTGGCAACCGCCGCGCCTACAACCCCCATCCCTGCGCCAGGCATGGTGAAGGTCCGTCCCAGCACCGTCAGCGGGCGGGTCTCGTAGATCAGCAGGAAGTTCAGCACCACGTTGATGATGTTGACCCACAAGCCGATCTTCATGGGCGTGCGGGTATCGCCGGCGGCTCGCAGAACCGTGCCAAAGATGATCGTCGCCGCACGGAAGAGCATGGGCGTATACAGAATGAAGAAATACTTTGCAGCCAGCGGATGTACGCTTTCCTCCACCTGCATCCAGCGGGGCACCAGGCTGCTCAGCCCCAGGGTGATGATGGTGAAAATCACACCAGCTGCAGCCGTCACGATGACGGCCTGTGCACTGGCCCTGGCCGCAGCCTCCTTGTCGCCGGCGCCGCAGGCTCGGGCGATGAAGGACAGAAATCCGACGCCCCAGGCGCTCACCATGCCGCCGATCAGCCAGCCCACCGTGGTCGTCGCACCGACGGCCGCCATGGCTGTGGTTCCCAGGCTGCCCACCATCGCCGTATCAATATACTGTACAGCGGTCTGCATCAGCTGCTCCAGCATGGTGGGCCATGCCAGCGCCAGAATCACGCGGATCGTCTGCTTGTCGAGTTTTCGCATCCAACTGCGCATACTTACCTCACATTACCATTGTGCGGGATATCATACCCGATCATTGAAACAGATTTGCCCCCGCTTGTCAACCTGTTTTGCACAATTCACCCGCTTTCCCCCTTGATTATTGGCAAATTCTGTGGCATTATATTAGGTAGCGGCCGTTTTTCAACCGCTGTTGAGGCACAGTTGATCTTCAGTTGACGTTACCATGCTATACTGATTTGTCACCTGTTCCCCAAGCTACCAAGGAAAGGAACTACTCCATGATCAAGATCATTTCTGACAGTACCTGCGATCTTTCCGCTGAGCTGATCGATCGCTACAATATTGAGGTTCTCCCGCTGCACATCATCCTGGGCGAAACCGATTATCTGGACGGCCAGGGCATTACCCCGGATGAGATCTACCGCTGGTCCGACGAGACCCGTCTGTCTCCCAAGACAGCCGCCATCTCCATGGAGGACGCCGCTGCTGCCCTCGAAAACGCCGTCAAGGACGGAGACGAGGCCATTGTCTTTACCATTTCCAGCAGTATGTCCTCCACCTACAATGTGATGCGCATGGCTGCCGAAGCTGTTGCACCGGAGCGCATTCACGTCATCGACTCCAAGAATCTGTCCACCGGCGCGGGCCTGCAGGTCATCTCAGCGGCAGAAATGGCTGCCCAGGGCAAGCCGGCAGCAGAAATCGTGGAAGCCATCAAGGCCGATCGTTCCCTGGTGCGCGCCTCCTTCGTTGTGGACACGCTGACCTACCTGCACCGCGGCGGCCGCTGCTCCTCGGTGGCAGCGCTGATGGGCGGCGCACTGCGGCTCCACCCCCGCATCGGCGTGGCGGAGGGAAAGATGAGCGCCGGCAAGAAGTACCGCGGCCGGATGGATCGCGTCATCCGCGAATACGTGGCGGATATGAAGAATGATCTGCTCAAGGCCCGCAAGGAGCATGTGTTCATCACCCATTCCGGCTGCGACGAGGAGACCATCTCTGCCGTCCGTGCCATGCTGGAGGAGCTGAATTACTTCTCTGAAATCCATATTACCCGGGCAGGCGGCGTGGTGTCCAGCCACTGCGGCCCCGGCACTCTGGGCGTGCTGTTCATCGCCGGCGAATAACTGCGAGGTAATCCTATGAAACTGCGTCCCCCTGTGATCGATTACCGGAAGATCCGGTTCAACAACATCCTCTCCCCGGAGTACCGCCACGTTTTGCTGCTGCTGTACTGGCTGGGATACCTGCTGTCCTTCATCTTTATCGAGCGGCTGACCCCTGCGGCACAGCACGCGACAGTCTGGTGCAAACTGGATGACATGATTCCCTTCTGCGAGTGGTTTATCTTCCCTTACATGTCCTGGCATGTGTCGCTCCTGTGGATGAGCCTGTACACCCTGGCCTACGATATTCCGGCCTTCAAGCGGTTTATGTGGAATCTGATCCTTACCACCGTCATCGCCGTGGCCACCTACATCATATGGCCCAACCAGCAGCTGCTGCGCCCGGATCTGACCACCCTGGGGCGGGACAACCTGCTGACGAAAGCCGTCGGCATCATCTACACCGTGGACACCAATACCAATGTTTGCCCGTCGCTGCACTGTATCGGCGGGTTCGCCATCCTCTTTGCAGCGCTGGATATGCCCCGCTTCCGCAAGCCGGGCTGGGTGGTGTTCTTCGTGATCTTCGCACTGATGATCTGTGCCTCCACCGTGTTCATGAAGCAGCACTCCATCGTGGATTTCTTCGCCGCACTCCCGGTGACCCTCATCGGCTGGCTGGCGATATATCTGCCCGCGTTGCTCAAGGCACGCAAAAACGTGTAATTACTGCCGTCCGGAAAGTCTTCCGGGCGGTTTTCGCTTTTTTCCGATTCCGTTGGACAAAACACCCTTCACAGGTGTCTATATGGGTGCAAGGAGGTGAACGCAGTGAGCACGGTAAACCGTGACGACACCCTGGCCGAATGGCTGCAGGAGTATGGCGACCTGATCAACCGCACATGCTGCCTGATCCTGGGCGACAGGGCGCTGGCAGAGGACGCCGCGCAGGAGACCTTCATCCGCGCGTGGAAGTCGATGGCCCAATTCAAGGGGGATGCGTCCCCGAAGACATGGCTCACTCGCATCGCCATCAACGTCTGCCGCAACGTTCGCCGCACGGCCTGGTTCCGGCGTTTTGACCGCTCCGTCATCCCGGAGGATTTGCCCCTTTCCGCCCCGGACGAGGACAGGACGCTGCTCCTCACCGTCCAGCAGCTGCCGGAGAAGTACAGGCAGGTCATCATCCTGCGGTACTATCAGGGCATGAGCCTGGATGAGGCCGGTCAGGCGCTGGGCATCAGCCGCTCGAGCGCGCATCACCGCTTGCAGAAGGCGCTGAAGCTTCTGCGCCTCGACTTTGACGAAGGGAGGGACGAGCATGACTGAACGTGATCTGGAACGAGTGCTTACCCAAAGCGTGCAGGACGTGCACCTCTCCGACGCAGTCCGGCGGCATATCCGCCTGGCAACAAAGGAGGAACGACCTGTGAAGATGAAGAAATTTGCGGCCATTGCGCTGGCGGTGGTGCTGATGCTGAGTGCCAGCATTGCCGTGGCGGAAGAGCTGGGACTGTTTGATTTCCTGGCCCGGATGATGGGCCAGACGGTGCTGCCCGTCGCGAATGAACTGGTACAGAGCGATGTGGCCTATGGTGAGACCGACGATGTGACCTTCACCGTGAAGCAGGCGGTGTACGACGGCAAGTCTGTGTCGCTGCTGGTGGAGATGCGGGCGAAGGATGAGAACACGTTCCTGGTTCCCGATGGCTGGACGCTGGATGATCGCTACGGCGCACTCGCTTACGATACCGAAGCGGAAATGCTGGAGGATCCCCGCACCATCGCGGAATATGCCGCGGAAAACCATTATTCCCGTTTCCTCAATGTGTCCGTTGTATTTCCCAACCATCTGGGCGATGTTGCCGGTATTGACGAATGGCGCAACAATGTGCTGACCGTCATCTACACGTTTAATGCAGAGGGAGACAAGCTGGTACTGCCGCTGGAGTACTTTACCTGCAACATGGCCTATACTGACTCCCAGCGTGTCCCCGACCAGATCACCCTGACGGCCTGTGAGCCACTGTGGACCGTCAGCAGTGATGAAACCTTCGACGTACCCAATTTCGGCATCCGCATCGACGGCGTGACCATTATCGGCACGCCCCTGCAAAGCTACTTCTACATTGACTACACCGTCACCAACTACCAGCAGCACAACAGCTTCGGCTGGAATGCAAGCCTGGTAGGCATGGGTAAGGAACCCCTCCCTGCCGGTGTGCTGGGTACCGGCGGCACAAACAGTAAAGGCAGCACCGGCATGGGCCTGGCCCGCTGGGGCGGCCAGCACATGACCTGGTATGACACCTTCGGCGCGATGGAGCAGCCCCCCACGGAACTGATGATCCTCCTGCGCAACTGGGACAATTTCGACCTGAACGAGTACTTCCCCATCACCCTCAAGTAACGTAAAGGCCCTCTCCAAATGGAGAGGGCCTCATTGTATGCACTTTACGCTGCGCCCAGTTCGCGGTCCACCTTGCGGAGGATCTCCCGGGTGCTGTTGTAGGTCAGGGTCTTCAGCGCCGCATCGATGGGCAGCACCAGCACACCCAGCACCTGAGTACGGTCGGCCACAGGGGTTTGATCAGCATAGCGAGCCACGAACCAGCTCACTCGCTTCAGGTCTCCGCCGGCGATGGGGTATTCGTCCACCATGACGGGGTCATCGGCATGGAGGGTCGCGATCACGCCGGTTTCCTCCCTAATCTCCCGCAGCGTGGTCTCCGCCAGGGTCTCCCCAGGCTCCACATGGCCCTTGGGCATGCCGTAGCTGCCGTTCTTTTCGCGCACAAGGACGTAGCGGCGCTCCCCGTCAATGACGGTGTAAAGCACCGCGCCCGCGGAATGAATCGTTGCCATGGCTCAGCCCTCCAGCGCTTTCTTCAGGCGGATAATGCCCTCAGCAATGTAATGGCGGGGGCAGCCGATGTTGATGCGCAGGAAGCCATCGCCGTTATCGCCGAAGAACTTGCCGCCGGTAAACTGCACGCCCGCCGCAACGGTGCGCTCACGGAGCTGCTCATCATTGAAGCCGTAGGCACGCAGATCCAGCCAGCCCAGATAGGTGGCCTCCATGGGGGTGAGGATGGCCTTGGGCAGATACTCCTCCACCAGGGCTGCCAAGTACTTGCGGCTGCCGTCGAGGTAGTCCATCAAGCCGTCCAGCCAGGCGTCGCCCTCGTTGTAGGCAGCACGGGTGCCTTCCAGGGCAAAGATATTGCCGCAGGTCACGCCGCTCTTGGCCATCTGGGCACGGAAGGCGCCGCGGATCGTCTCATCCGGGCAGATGCAGGTAGCCTGCTGAAGACCCGCCAGGTTGAAGGTCTTGCTGGCAGCGCAGAAGGACAGCACATTCTTCCGGGAGATCGCCAGCGTGGGCACGAACTTGCCGGGAGCATACACAAAATCCGCATGGATCTCGTCGGACACCAGCGGGACATTGTACTTCGCCAGCAGGTCGATCAGGGCAGTAAGCTCCTCCTTCGTCCAGGCGCGGGAGGCAGGATTGTGGGGGCTGCAGAGTATCATCAGCTTGGCGCCCTGCTGCAGACGCGCCTCCACCGCCGCCAGATCCATGTCATAGCGGCCGTTGGCATCGCGGGTCATCGGGGCGTCCATAAGGGTGCGGCCGGTAGCTGCCACGCTCATGCGGAAGGGGCCGTACACCGGGGACTGAATGATCACGCCGTCGCCGGGCTGCGTCAGGGCCAGAATGGCGCACTTGATACCGGTCACCACACAAGGCATCATGGTCAGCCATTCCGCCTCGATCTCCAGGTCATGGCGGCGCTGCCAGAAGTCGATCACCGCCTGATAGTCATCATCCTCCACACCGGTATAGCCGAAGGTCGGATGGCCGGCGCGGCGCAGGATGGCCTCCTGCACGGCGGGAGGGCTGGGGAAATCCATATCCGCGACCCACAGGGGAAGCACATCGCCGTTTTCCTTCCGGGCCTCGTCCCACTTTTCGCAGCGGGTACCCATGCGGTACAGACCGGCATCAAAATACTCGTGATCAAACTTCATCGTTCGTATCCTCCTGACTCTTTGGTTCATACGCCTTAAGCACCCAGAAACCAGCGGATTTATCCAGCTTTTCCACCCCGTCAAACAAGGTTTTAAGGTATTTGACGCAGCTTTCCGCACCCTGCTGCTTGCGGATGACAAGGTAGAGCGCGCCGCCGTCATTCAGGCTGGCAGCTGCATCGGCAAACATTTTGTAAATAACCTGCTTGCCCGCACGGATGGGCGGATTTGTGACGATGGCGTCGAATTTTCTGCCCATCACCGCAGCCATGCCGTCGGATTCAAGGACCTCCGCCGTGACGCCGTTGCATCTGCAGTTCTCCTCGCAGAGGCCCAGAGCACGGCGGTTGACGTCCACCATGGTGACCCTGGCCTGCTTGTTGGCCTTGGCGACCGCTACGCCGATGGCGCCCCAGCCGCAGCCGATGTCCAGCACGTCGCCGGCAAAATCGGGCAGCGCGTCCAGCAGCAGTCGGGAACCCACGTCCAGCTCGCCCTTGGAGAACACGCCTGCATCGGTCATGAAGTTCAGGCCGTAGCCGCGGTACGGGAAGGCGCAGGGCACCGGCTTGGACTGACTGGTCGGGTCAGCGGTATAATACTGGTCATTCATGATTTATCTCTCCATTTGTGCGTCGGAATAAAGGGAAGCCAGCTCGTCCCCGGTCAGTTCGCGCCACTCTCCCTCGGGCAGATCCGGATCCAGCACGAGACTGCCGAAAGTCTCCCGGTGGAGCTTCGTCACCTCGCATCCCACGGCGGAGAACATACGCTTGATCTGATGGAACTTGCCCTCGTGGACGGTCACGCGGCCTATATGGGGCGCGACGATCTCCAGATGGGCGGGCTGCGCATCAAAATCGGAGAGGTGCAGGCCTTCGGCAAAGGCGGCGACATGACTTGCATCCAGCACGCCGTCCACCTCAGCAAGGTAGGTCTTGTCCACATGCCGTCCCGGAGAGAGCAGCCGATGGTTGAGCTCGCCGTCCGTGGTGAGGAAAAGCAGGCCGGTGGTATCCTTGTCCAAGCGACCCACAGGCATACAGCCGATGGCGCTGTACACTGCTGGCAGCAGATCCATCACGGTGGGCTGCTTCTTGTCGCGGGCAGCGGTAAGCAGACCGGCGGGCTTATGCAGCATCACGTGGCGGGTAAGGCGGCCATCCACAGCCGCGCCATTCACGGTCAGCATGGCAGATTTCTCATCCACCTGCATCTCCGGATCCTTCACAGGCATACCGTCCAGCTTCACGCCGCCCTTTTTGACCAGCTTCTGCACTTCGCTCCGGCTGCCAATGCCCAGGGTCACCAGCCAGCGATCAAGCCTGAGCATCACGCTTCTCCTTGAACACACGCAGACACACGGCGGGCAGCAGATTCTTCAGCGGCAGCACGGGGAAGAGCAGCACGATGGCGCCGCCAGCCAGCATCGCCAGCTGCCTGGCGTTCAGTGCAAAGGTATCGGGGAAGGAGAAATCCTTCAGAGCGTTGAGCAGCGTTATGGCGTAATCGCCCAGGGCGAGCACCACCACGGCGGCAAAGGGCACCAGCAGCACCAGGCCCAGGAACCACAGGCCGATCAGGCGCAGGCGGCTGCCCTTGAGCAGCGTCCGGTCGCCCATGGCTGCAGCGTGGCGACTGCCGGAATGCATCGCGCAGCCCAGCAGAATCAACAGCACGCTGGCCGCGATCGCCGCAAGGATGATCATCAATCCGCCAACGAAATCGCCGCCGCCAATAGAGGCGCACAGGCGCATCAGCGTCAGCACATCCAGGCCCCAATGGCCCTCATAGGCCGCGTACAGCAGCGTTGCACTGACCACGGTGACCACGCTCCACAGCAGGATGCACAGCGTTCCCGCCAGGCCGCGCAGAAGCTTTTTTCCGTAGTCTTCCACAGAGATCAGCCGGGTGGAAAAGACGCTGCCTCCGTTCATCATGTCCTGCAGCGCCAAAGCGTAATTCTGCCGGGCAGGCAGCACGATCAGCAGATACAGGGGGACAGCCAGCCAGGCCAGCGGCGCCAGGGTTTTCTCCAGCAGGAACATCAGCGGCGTCAGCGCAATGGCGCGCAGCACCAGTTCCACCAGCAGCGTCAGGCACAGCGGCCCGAAGTTCTTCTTGTACAGCCGAAGGCTCTCCTTCAGCGCAGAATTCGATTTCACGTTTCATGCCCCTTTCTCAGCAAAAGTCCATATATATTCATCTTATTATACAACTTAATCCCGGGAATTGCAATTCATTATGGAATTATGGTAGAATGTTTCTGCGTAAAAACCATCCCCGGAGGTATCCGCCATGCCCCTTCGCCTCACGCTGACCGGCCTTGCCAGCCAGTATATCCACATGCCCCTGGCGCCCTTCTGCCTGAAGAAAGCGGTGGATGAAAGCTGCCCCGACGTCACGACCACCATCTGCGATCTGAACATCAACGACACCCCGGAAGCGCTCTTGGCCCGGGTGATGGCCACGGAGCCTGATGTGCTGGGCATTTGCCTGTACATCTGGAACCGGGAATGCGCCGCGCGGCTGATCCGCCGGGTGAAGGCGCTCAGCCCCGGGACCGTGGTGATCGTCGGCGGCCCGGAAGCCACCTTCTCCGCAGAGACGACCTTCCGGGAAATGCCCATTGACTACCTGCTGCGCGGTGCGGGCGAAGAAAGCCTCCCGGCCCTGCTGCAGGTCATCCTGCACGGCGGGGACGCAGGAGCGGTCCCCGGCTGCTGCTTCCGCACGGCGGATGGGCTGCACACTTCCTTGCCCGCCCCGGCCCCTGCCCCCCGCAGCGACCTGTACGACGATACCTGGCATACCGCTCTCAACGGACGCATGGCCTATGTGGAGACCTCGCGGGGGTGTCCGTTCCAGTGCGCGTTCTGCCTCTCCGGAAACAAAGAGGCTCCCGATGCCCGCCAGGTCGCCTTCATGCCGGTGGACGAAGCCCTTGAATTGCTCATCCGCATCGGCAATAGCGGCTGTGACACCGTCAAATTGATAGACCGCACCTTCAACTGCCACAAGGCCCGCACAATGGCGCTGATCCGCGGGCTGATCGACGCCAGGAAGGAAGGCCGCATCGGCGAGGTCTGTTACCACTTTGAGGTAGCTGCCGACCTCTTTGACGACGATGCCCTGTCTCTGCTGTCGACGGCGCCTGCGGGGCTGTTCCAGATGGAGGCCGGGCTGCAGTCCTTCCACGCCCCCACGCTGGACGCCTGCGACCGCCACACCGACATGAACAGGCTGACGGACCGCATCCGGCGGATCCTTGCGCCGGGCAACATCCACCTGCACATTGACCTGATCGCAGGCCTGCCGGAAGAGGACTTCGATACCTTCGGGCGCAGCTTTGACCTCGCCTTCGCCCTTCAGCCCCATCAGCTGCAGCTGGGCTTCCTGAAATTCATTCACGGCAGCAAGCTCCGCACGGAGCAGTGGGGGGCACGCTTCGCTCCCGACCCGCCCTATGAGGTGCTGTCCACCCCGTGGCTCAGCTATACCGAGCTGCACCGCTTGCACGACGCCGCCGAGGCCGTGGAGCGCATCCACAACAGCGGCCGCTTTTCCCTGGCGGAGCAGCTGGCGCTTCAGACCGGCATGCGGCCTTTTGACTTGTACCTGCGCCTGGGCGAAAGGATGGCCGCCCGGCAGGGCCGCTGGAGCCTGGATCACCTGACCCGCCTGGTGTACGACGCATTCCTCTCCCTGGGCGTTGAAGAACATGCGCTGCGGGATGCGATGATCCTCGATCGCCTCGCCACGGACAACACCGGTTATCTGCCACCCTTCCTGCAAAGCACCGACGCCGCTGCACTGAAAACGGCCGCCCGCGCCTGCCGCGAGACTCTCCCGGAGGTGCGGCATCCCCGTGTAGCGCTGCTGTCGGACGGCTCTGCCGCCGTCGCCATGTGGACGAAAAAGCACCCCGTCACGCAGCGCGGCGAGGTAGGCGTCTTCCGGCAATAAAGTGCAGGCTGTTTGCTGCATTCCCTTGCAATTTCCCTACAACCATGCTACACTGATGATAACAGATTACAGACAACAGGAGGATATACCAATGTTGAAGCGTTTTGTCTCTCTGACGCTGGCTTTTCTTCTGCTCTTTGGCGCCGTGGCCCGCGCTGATTACTCCAGCACCCTGGACAGCATCTACTCCAGCTACCGCAGCGGCAATACCCGCGCGGACAATGTCTACCAGCAGATCGCCAACGGTACGTATCGCTCCTTTGAGGTCGCGTATGTGATCGCGCAGATCCTGGACACCACTGGTGCTTACTCCAGCACCCTGGACAGCATCTACTCCAGCTACCGCAG
>JAFXFR010000157.1 GCA_017513475.1 Clostridia bacterium | reverse complement strand
CGCAAGAACGGCACCCTGCCCTGGCTGCGCCCCGACGGCAAGTCCCAGGTGACGGTGATCTACGAGGACGGCAAGCCCGTGGCTGTGGACACCATCGTCATCTCCACCCAGCATGACGAGCAGGTCACTCAGGAGGAGATCCGCGCCGCCCTGCTGGAGCACGTGGTCGCCCCCGTCATCCCCGCTGACATGCTGACCGCTGAGACCCGCTACTTCATCAACCCCACCGGTCGTTTCGTCATCGGCGGCCCTGCGGGTGACTCCGGCCTGACCGGCCGCAAGATCATCGTGGATACCTACGGCGGTTATGCGCCCCACGGCGGCGGCGCTTTCTCCGGCAAGGATCCCACGAAGGTGGACCGCTCCGCTGCCTACGCTGCCCGTCACGTGGCGAAGAACATCGTCGCTGCCGGCCTGGCCAAGCAGTGCGAAATTCAGCTGGCCTACGCCATCGGCGTCGCTCAGCCCGTGTCCCTGTGCGTGGACACCAAGGGCACCGGCGTGGTGGCGGACGACGTGCTGTCCGCGGCTGTCGCCAAGGTGTTCGACCTGCGCCCCAACGCCATCATCGAGCGCCTGCAGCTCCGCCGCCCCATCTACCGCGCCAACTGCAACTACGGCCACTTCGGCAAGGAGAACATGCCCTGGGAGCAGACCGACTTCGTCGATGCCCTCAAGGCCGCTGTGAACAAGTAAAAACATACCGGGACGACTCCTTTGCTGGAATTGTCCCGGTTTTCTTATTTTTCGGTTGTGTTTTCAGCCTTCAGGCGGGCCTTGGCTTCCTCAACGGTCTCGCCGTCACGGGTCAGAAACTGGTCGACGAACTTGTCCTCGATCTTCCTGTAGCCGCCGACTACGGCGTCTTCCACTTTCTTGTAGCCCTCCACCACGGTCTGGGCGATCTTCTGATTTGCCTTTACCAGCTTCGACTTTGCCATTTTATCAAATCCCTTTTCTTCAAAAACCATATTCAGTCCCATGAGGAACACCAGCAGGCAGACCACCGCGCCGGTGCATATGTTCAGAATCATCATCTCCTGCGCCGTTGCTTCCCCCTGGAAGGAGACCAGCATGGAGCGCTGCATCGTCATCAGCGACGCAAGGGCGCTGGCCAGGGTGATGTTGCGGATGGTGCGCGTCAGCGGCGTACCGCTTTGATGCGCCTGCACAGTGTGGACGATGGCCATCGTCATCTTCCAGAAGGTGTAGATGGCAATGATCAGCATGATGACGATGCCGTGGGGAACCGCCCGTTCCTGGATGAGGCTGATGACCGTTGCCGCACCCATCACCAGTGCGAGCGCCATCAGCATTCCACCGCAAAAGCGCATCACAAAGTGCTCGGAGGCATGCTTATACTCCGTCAGCACCGCGCCAAAGCGCATCATCCCCAGCAGAATGTAATACGCAGCCATGACCAGCAGCCAGACAGAACCATCCATCAGTCCCAGTACAGCATGCCCTGTGCCATAGAGCAGGTTCACCGCCAGAGTCGCCGCCGCGCCAGTCACGATCCGGAAGCGGCGGTCATCCTGTAGACGCCGACCCACAGCCGTCCGCGCACGATACCGCATTTACTTCAGCCCCTTCACCATCGGGATCAGGCCCAGCAGCATCACAATGCCCACAAGGCTGATCACCGTGCCCAGCAGGTACTTTTCCAGCACCAGGCACAGACACAGGCCGATGCCCAGCACCAGCGCGGCGACGACCGCATACACAACCTTTGCCACGACCTTGCCGGACACCTTGATCGGCGCCTTATGCTCCATCTTCCGCCAGATCAGCAGGGTGATCAGGCCCAGCAGCAGGCCCGCCGTTCCCATGATCACGCCTTCCTTGAGCATCGCCCACTCCTCCACCAGCGCCATGCACATGCCCAGAGAGAACAGCACACCGCTGACCGTGCCCAGCACCAGGGCCACAAAACTGCTTTTCTTCATATTGATAACCTCCTTTGGTTTGTCATTAAAACAACAGTTGTGTTTTTAATGCAAATGTAGTATAATGCAGCCTGAACGCGAAATTCAACCATCAATATCGCGTCATGTGTTGGAATAAAAGCATTCTAATGAAAGGTTAATCCAATGAATACGAAGAACAACAAGCGCCGTCGGGAATCCGTTGCGGCCATCGAGAAAGCCTTCGTGCAGCTGCTTCAGACCCGCGCGTTCAAGGACGTCACCGTTTCCGACATCTGCAAGCTGACCGGCCTGAATCGTTCCACCTTCTACGCCAATTACGTGGACGTGTATGATCTTGCAGATAAGCTGCGCAAACGGCTGGAGGAGGATTTCTCCCAGCAATTCTCGCCAAATGATCATAATGCCTACCTCGGCAACGACGGGGCGCTGCGCATGTTCACCCACATTTACGAGAATCAGATGTTCTACAAGACCTACTTCAAGCTTGGATATGCGGATCAGAACCGTATCCTGCGCTATGATACGCTCCGTGCAGAGCAGGATTTTCACAGCGAGCACATCGACTACCACATCGAGTTCTTCCGCGCCGGACTGAATGCGCTCATCCGCCGCTGGCTGGACGGCGGCTGCCAGGAATCCCCCGCAGAAATGGAGGCCATCCTCAAGGCCGAATACAAGGGTAGAAAGTAGCAAAATTACTCAAAAAACGTTTTCGTGCTTGACAAACATTGTACTTTGTATTATTATTGTATCCAAAGTGCAGACAAAAAGCACTTTGCCTCAAAAGGCCCGGCGAAACGCCGATCCCATATACAGAAGGAGCAGTCCTGATGAACACGATTTCTTTTCAGCCCATGATGGAAAGCCGCCCGATCCGCGAGATCGCCTACGAGGTGCTCAAGCACGCCATCATCACCGGTGAGATCCCCGCTGGCGAGCGCATCGTTGAGACCGACTACGCTGATCGCCTGCATATCAGCCGCACCCCCCTGCGTGAGGCTCTGCGCAAGCTGGAGCGCGACGGTCTGGTGGAATACGTGCTGCGCCGCGGCGTGGTGGTGCGCGCCTTCACCATCGCCGATGTGGAGGAGATCTACACCATCCGCAATTCCTTGGAGATGCTGACCCTCCCTGCCATCATCGAGAAGGCCACCGACGAGGACATCGCCTCCCTGCGCGCTCAGCTTCATGAAATGGACGACCTGATGGCCGTCAAGGATTACGACGCCCTCTCCCCCGTCACCCGCGCCTTCCACCGCCAGCTGACCAACATCTGCGGCCAGAACCGCATCCTGCGCGTCATCGAGGGTCAGGACGAGTTCATCACCCGCTTCTCCGCCATGGCCATCCGCCAGGAGGATCGTCTGCTGGAGGCCCACAAGGAGCACTACGCCTTGGTGGACTTCATCGAGAAGCGCGATCTGGCCGGCTTCCAGGACCTGATGGAGCGCCACATTGACCGCTCCAAGGAAATGTGCCTGGCTGCCCTGGCTGAACAGCGCAAGCATCAGAATTTCTAATATCGCTCATGTACCCGGTTGACAGACGTCTTCCGGGTTCTTTCCATATATAAGGAGACCATATGAAGCACAATTTCCACACCCACACCACCCGCTGCAAGCATGCCATCGGTACGGACGAGCAGTACGTTCAGGCTGCGCTGGACAGCGGTTTCGACGTACTCGGCTTTGCGGATCACGCACCCTGGGCCTTCGCCAGCAATTATGTCAGCCACTGCCGCATGCCTGCGGATCAGTGGGCAGACTACAAGCAGTCCGTGCTGTCGCTGAGGGAGAAGTATCAGGGGCAGATCGGCATCCATCTGGGGCTTGAGTGCGAGTATTACAAGCAGTATTTCGATCAGCTCCGCCGCCTGCGGGACGATGGCTGCGAGTACTTCATCCTTGCCTGCCACTTTCTCCACACCGAGGAGCATTTCCCCTACATCGGCATCAGCTGCCAGGAGGACGACGAAGTCCTGCGCTATGCCGAGCAGACGGTCGAGGCCATCCGCACCGGGCTGTTCGCCTATGTCGCCCATCCCGATCTGTACATGATGTACCGCAATGAGCTCTCCCCCGTGTGCATGGATGCCGCCGACATGATCTGCCAGGCCGCCAAGGAAGCACACATGCCCATCGAGTACAACCTGCTGGGCCTGCTGGGCGAGATGACCGAGCATCCCCGCGGCTATCCCAACGCCGATTTCTGGCGCTACGTCCGCAAGTGGGACAACGACGTCATCCTCGGCGTGGACGCCCATGATCCCGCCCAGCTGCGCAACAATTACGTCTGGGACGAAGGCGTCAGGCGCCTGACCGCCATGGGGCACCGCATCGTTGACAATATCCTGTAAGGAGTGAATGTTATGAAGAATACCTGGGATCTTTCCTTCCTGTACAAGGGCTTTGAGGACGAAGCCTTCCAGGCTGACCTCGCCCGTCTGCCCGAAGCCATCGTTGAGCAGAAGGCCATCCTGGACAGCGACCTGCCTGTGCAGGAAAAGCTGGAGAAGCTGATGGACGCTGACGAGGCCCTCTCCCTGCTGATGGACCGCCTGTTCAACTTTGCCGGCCTGACCCTGGCCACCGACGCCGGCAACGGCACCGCCCAGCAGTACGAGGACAAGCTGTCCGTCATTGCCAACGACGCGTCCCTGGTGGGCAGCGCCATCACCCGCTTTGTCGGCTCCATCGAGAACCTGGAGGAGATCATCGCCGCCAGCGAGAAGCTGCAGCCCATCGCCTTCGCCCTGCGGGAGATGAAGCAGTCCGCCGCCCACGTGATCCCGGCGGAGATCGAGCCCTGGATGCTGCAGATGCGGCTCTCCGGCGGCAGCGCCTTCTCCCAGCTGCGGGACAAGCTGGATTCCACCCACACCGTCGATTTCCGCGGCGAGAGCCTGCCCCTGCCCGCCGTGCGCGGCATGGCCTACGACGGCGACGCTTCCGTTCGCAAGGACGCCTATGAGGCGGAGATCGCTTCCTACAAGAAGATCGAGCTGCCCATGAGCTACTGCCTGAACTCCATCAAGATGGAAGCCCGCACCATGGCCAAGGCCAAGGGCTACGACTCCGTGCTGGACATGACCCTCGACCAGAACCGCATGGACCGCGAGACCCTCGAGGCCATGATCACCGCCATCAAGGAGTACCTGCCTCACTTCCGCCGCTACCTGCGCGCCAAGGCTGCCTACCTCGGCCACGAGGACGGCCTGCCCTTCTACGATCTGTTCGCACCCGTGGGCAAGGCCAGCAAGGCCTACACCATCGAGGAAGCCCGCGAGGTGCTCCTGCGCGAGATGGGCAAGTTCACCCCCGCGATGGCACAGTTCATGGACAACGCCTTTGAGCAGCGCTGGATCGACGTCTACCCCAAGGAGGGCAAGGGCGGCGGCGCTTTCTGCGCAGGCGCGCATGAGTACGACCGCAGCCTGATCCTGACCAATTTCCAGGGTTCCTTCTCCGATATTTCTACTCTGGCGCACGAGCTGGGCCACGCCTGGCACAACCGCTGCATGGCCGGCCTCCCCTACTGCCTGACCGGCACCCCCATGCCCCTGGCGGAGACTGCCTCCATCTTCAACGAGACCATGCTTGCTCACCAGGTGCTGAAGAACGCCTCCGCCGAGGAGCAATTCACCCTGCTGGAGTCCTCCCTGATGGAGGTCACCCAGACCTGCGTGGATATCCTCAGCCGTTACCTGTTCGAAACCGAAGTCATCGACACCCGCGCCGACCACGCCATGACCGTGGACGAGCTGAAGGATGCGATGCTCCGCGCCCAGGACGCCACCTACGGCGACGGCCTTGCCAAGGATGTGCGTCATCCCTACATGTGGGCCTGCAAGAGTCACTACTACTCCAGCGGATTGAACTTCTACAACTTCCCCTATGCCTTTGGCGAGCTGTTCGGAAAGGGCGTGTTCGCCCAGTACCTGAAGGAGGGCGACGCCTTCGTGCCCAAGTACAATCAGTTGCTGCGCTCCTGCGGCTCCGGCACCATCGCCGAGGTCGCCGCCAGCGTGGGCATCGATGTGCGCAATCCCGACTTCTGGCGCGCTTCCCTGGAGGTCGTCAAGGCCGAGATCGACACCTTCTGCCAGCTCTGCGAGAAGCAGTAACAACACAAAACGAGCCTGCATCCATGTCTCCGGATGCAGGCTCGTTCCTTATCAGTACTGGTAGTTGATGTGCAGTTCGTCAAAGAGGCTCCGGCCCTCGCTCTGGGCAAACAGGCCGAGCATCACGCCGGTGAAGGGACTGGACACCTCATTGGACAGGTACTTCGACATGCCGCTGCCGAGCAGCTCTTCATGGTCATCAACCCGCAGGTAGAAGCGGTAGGACAGGCTGTCTGCCCGGACGACCAGCTCCGCGCTGTTCCCTGGGATCCTGCGAACCGCCTGCTCATGTCGGATGCCGCCGATATTCAGCTTCAGCACCGCCTCGCAGCCGTCTTCCTGCTGGCGAAGGAACAGGTCGTAATGCTCCAGTTCCGCAGAATACACCGTCAGTCCGCCTTCGCCGCCCTCGTTGGTGACCTTCACGGACATTTCCATGTCAAACGCCCTTTGGCGCAGCGCCATGAACGTCGGCGATGCGCAATCATCCAGCGTATCCCTGCCGCCGCACAGGATGAGATGATCCGCCTGCAAATCGTAATTCGCCCAGTCGGGACAGCGCATACTGCACCAGTCGATCTGCCAGTCAGTATTCTGGAAGGTGTACTCGGTCTTGCGCATCTGCAGCTTGTCTGAGTCAATGTCGTAGGCCTCTTCCATCGTGCCGTCATTGCCGCAGCGGAACCAACCATCCCCGTCAAACTGCACCGGGCACAGGAACACCTCGCGTCCCAGGTGGTGATAGGGCTGCCACATGTGGATCTGGCGGAAACCCAGCGTCAGGATAAACCAGTCGTCATTGGGGCCCTGAATGAGATCGCCGTGGCCTACACCCTGGATGATCCCCGGCGCCTTGTTGCGATTGGTCAGCACCGGATTGTAGGGACAGTTATTGTAGGGGCCCCAGACCGTCTTCGCCCGGGCACAGACCACCATGTGGCCGTACTCCGTGCCGCCCTCAGCCGCCATGAGGTAATACCAGTCGCCAATACGGTACACATGGGGGGACTCCAGGTAGCGTCCGCCGTTACCCTGCCAGATGCAGCGGCTGGGAGTCAGCTTGCGGCCGGTAGCAATATCGATCTCGCACTGGGTCACGCCGCCCACGCCGTTTTCGTCCGCACCGTTACTGATGAAGTACACCCGGCCCTCATCAAAGAGCAGCGACGGGTCAATGCCGCCCTGATCGATGGTCACCGGATCGGACCATTCCCCGTGGATGTCATCCGTCCAGACGTAGAAGTTGTCATGCGTCGTGTCATTGGTGGTGACCATGTAGAACCGGCCGGCATGATAGCGGATCGTCGGAGCAAATACGCCGCCGGAGGATGGCACATGCGCCAGCTGCACCTGCGAGGGACGCGTCAGCACATGGCCAATCTGCACCCAGTTGATCAGGTCGTCGCTTTCAAAAAGAGGGACGCCAGGAAAGTACTGGAAGGATGAGGTCACCAGATAATACTTTCCATTCGCCGCACAGACGCTGGGATCCGGATAAAACCCCGGAACGATCGGATTCTGATAACGCATTGACATGCACGCTCCCAACTGTTTGTCAATATGCGAAAAAGGGCTGTGCACAAATGCGAACAGCCCTCTTGTCAAGCAGAAACTTATCAGCCAATGATCAGCATCAGCAGCGCGGCAACAACGAAGACCACAGCCGCGATCTTGGTGCCCAGCGCCAGCTTGGCGTCAATGGTCTTGCCCTTGTTCTTGCCAAAGTAAGTCTCAGCCTCGCCAGCGATGGCGCCCAGGCCCTTCGCGTTGGAAGACTGGAACAGAACAGTCAGCACCAGAATCAGTGCGGACAGGACAACGATAATGCTCAGGAAAATAGACATTACAAATACCTCCTCGGTAAATCAGCGTTCCTATTCTATCACACCTTTTCCCAGAACGCAAGAGGGGACTGCGTCACTTTTCGCTTTTTTCGCAGTTTTTTGCCTGCCGCGGCACAAAAAAGCTGCATGACCGAAGTCATGCAGCTGCAAAACCCGTGATCAGGGCTGCTTGCCGATGTAAGCCAGGATGCCGCCGTCCACATAGAGGATGTGGCCGTTGACGAAGTTGGACGCGTCGGAGGCCAGGAACACGGCGGGGCCGCCCAGGTCGTCCGGCTCGCCCCAGCGCTCGGCAGGGGTCTTGGCGATGATGAACTGGTCGAAGGGATGACGGCTGCCGTCATCCTGCTTCTCGCGCAGAGGAGCGGTCTGGGGAGTCGCGATGTAGCCCGGGCCGATGCCGTTGCACTGGATGTTCAGGTGGCCGTACTCGGAGCAGATGTTCTTGGTCAGCATCTTGAGGCCGCCCTTGGCCGCAGCGTAGGCGGAGACGGTCTCGCGGCCCAGCTCGGACATCATGGAGCAGATGTTGATGATCTTGCCGTGGCCCTTCTTGATCATGGAGGGGATGACGGCCTTGGCGCAGATGAAAGGCGCGTT
>JAFXFR010000156.1 GCA_017513475.1 Clostridia bacterium | reverse complement strand
TAAAGGAGTGTATTATCATGGCAAAGCAGATTCAGTATGGCGAGCAGGCCCGCCGCAGCCTTGAAAAGGGCGTCAACGCGCTGGCCGATACCGTCAAGATCACCCTGGGCCCCAAGGGCCGCAATGTCGTGCTGGACAAGAAGTACGGCGCTCCCCTGATCACCAACGACGGCGTAACCATCGCCAAGGAGATCGAGCTGGAAGACCCCTTTGAGAACATGGGCGCTCAGCTGGTGAAGGAAGTCTCCACCAAGACCAACGATGTGGCCGGCGACGGCACCACCACCGCGACCCTGCTGGCCCAGGCCATCATCCGTGAGGGCCTCAAGAATCTGGCTGCCGGCGCCAACCCCATGGTGCTGAAGAAGGGCATCGCCGCCGCCACCGAGGCTGCCGTCGAGGGCCTGAAGGAGCTGTCCCAGCCCATCAGCGGCAAGCAGGCTGTTGCCAACGTCGCCGCGAACTCCGCTGCCGACGAGACCATCGGCAAGCTGATCGCCGACGCAATGGAGACCGTGGGCGCTGACGGCGTCATCACCGTCGAGGAGTCCAAGACCATGACCACCGGCATGACCACCGTGGAGGGCATGCAGTTCGACCGCGGCTACGCTTCCGCCTACATGGTCACCGATACCGAGAAGATGGAAGCTGTCCTGGACGATCCGCTGCTGCTGATCACCGACAAGAAGATCTCCAACATCCAGGAGATCCTGCCCCTGCTGGAGCAGGTGGTGCAGACCGGCAAGAAGCTGCTGATCATCGCGGAGGACGTCGAAGGCGAGGCTCTGTCCACCCTGGTGGTCAACAAGCTGCGCGGCACCTTCACCTGCGTGGCCGTCAAGGCCCCCGGCTTCGGCGATCGCCGCAAGGAGATGCTGCAGGATATCGCCATCCTGACCGGCGGCACCGTCGTGTCCAGCGAAACCGGCATGGAGCTGAAGGAAGCTGACCTGAGCATGCTGGGCCGTGCCCGTCAGATCAAGGTCAACAAGGAGAACACCACCATCGTCGGCGGCGCCGGCGACAAGGCTGAAATCGCTGCCCGCGTGGCCGTGATCAAGAACCAGATCGTCGAGACCACCTCCGACTACGACCGCGAGAAGCTGCAGGAGCGCCTGGCCAAGCTGGCCGGCGGCGTGGCTGTCATCCAGGTCGGCGCTGCGACTGAGATCGAAATGAAGGAGCGCAAGCTCCGCATCGAGGATGCCCTGGCCGCCACCCGTGCCGCCACCGAAGAGGGCATCGTCCCCGGCGGCGGCATCGCCCTGCTGACCGTGGCTGCCAAGGTCAAGGCCCTGCTGCCCGAGTACACCGGCGACGCCAAGACCGGCGTGCAGATCATCCTGCGCGCGCTGGAAGAGCCCATCCGCCAGATCGCCGCGAACGCCGGCGTGGAAGGCTCCGTGATCGTGGAGAACGTGAAGGCCAACGCCGGCAAGTCCGCCGGTTACGGCTACGACGCGCTGAACGATGAGTACTGCGACATGATCGAGCGCGGCATCATCGATCCCACCAAGGTGACCCGATCTGCCCTGCAGAACGCGGCTTCCGTGGCTGCGATGGTGCTGACCACCGAGTCCCTGGTGGCGGATATCCCCCAGCCTGAACCCGCTGCTCCTGCCGGCGGCGCAGGCATGGGCGGCATGTACTAAACCATCCATAACAGCAAACTATCCGCAGAGCATCGCAAGGTGCTCTGCTTTTTGTTCTCTTCAGCCAATGCCAAACGCCCCTCACCGCTGCATCAGTGCTGTTATCAAGTATTGGACATGCTTCACACCCATTGACACATGCTATGCTGCAGATGCACGATCAGGAACGCCATGCCGCAAGCGAGCATAGAATCATGCGACAGCAAAAACCGCAAACCCTGCATTTGCAAAGCTTGCGGCTTGAGGAGGTTTAGTGGGGCTCGACCTATGTCCTCCACAATATCAAAGCAATCACAATATACATCAACGTAGTATTTGCGCTGGATATTTGCTGCTGTATTTTGATAATATTTCATCTCAAAGTATACATGAAAAAGCGTTCAAAACGTTACGACAGCACTTTATGCCCCATGCCATCTGTATGCACGTCTGAATCCATGGTTAGCAACCTTTTCAAAGGAAAAACTCTTACACCAATGGTCTCAACAAATACGCGGTAGAGACACTACATATGTTCAGATTCGCGTCCTTCTACTGTATTCTCTATATCAAATAAGAGCTGAGGCACAATGCCTCAGCTCTTTGTCATGATTGTGGTTTGTAATCACCGATCACCAGACCGCTTTCCCGGGCGCGAACGGCCAGCTCGGTACGGTTGGCGAACTGCGTTTTCTCGCGGATGCGCTGGATGTGCTGTTTCACGCGGGTGATGGAGAGACACAGTGATTCAGCGATGGCCGCGTCGGTCTTGCCGCTGACCAGCTCGCGCAGCACCTCCAGCTCGCGCTCGGTGAAGTCGTTGCTCAGCGCAGCGCCAAGGCGGGTAACCGGCGCGGAATCCGGGTAGATGGATTCGCCAGCCATGGTGCGGTCCATCACTTTCAGGAGGGCTTCGGCGGTGGGCTCCTTGTACCAGAAGCTCTCCACGCCAATCTGACGGGCCTGGGCGATGTAGCTGTATTCCGGCTGGCTGGTGATGATGATGATCTTGATGTGCGGATAGTTCTTCTTGATCTTTGCCGCAGCCTCGATCCCGCTGACGTCCATGGCTGTGCACACGTCCATCAGGATCAGATCGACCCGGTTGGTCATGCAGTAGAGCTCCGCCATGGCGGCGCTGTCCAGCGAAGGTACCAGGTGATAGTTTTCGCTTGTGGCCACGAAGATCTCCAGGAGCTTGCGGGCCATGGGATCATCTTCCACAATGAGGACATTATACATCCATGGTCACCCCTTTCTCGAAAATGATGGTCAGCATAAAGCGTGGTTCGGCGTCGATGCGCATCTGTCCGCCGGCGGCCTCGATTTTCCTGCGGGCGGTGCTCAGGCCGCCGCCCTCGGTGACCGGGCCGGTGGGAACAGCACCGTCGTTGGTGTAGCGGATGATATGGGCCCCTTCCGTCTGCTCCATGTCGACCCAGAGCTGCTTTGCGCCAGCGTGGCGGACGGCGTTGGTGAGCGTCTCTGCGCCCATGGCGGCGATGAGCTTCTGTTGTTGGACATTTTCCGGCAGCGGGCCGCTGACATGCACCTGCATGCCGATGGCCTTCGCCGCATTGCGCAGGCTGGAGAGGGAGTCGGTCTCCTGCCGGGGCTCGGCCTCCATGCGCAGCACCTCGATGTTCCGCTGCCAGACGTCGATGATGCGCTTGGGGTCGCCGGATTCGTATTGCAGGTAGTGGCGGGTCATCAGCAGCGCCTGACCGAGGAAGCCGTGCAGGTTCACGCGGGTTTCGAGGCGCTCGCGGGCGATGACGTACTCATCGACCTTGTCGCCGTAGCTGCGGATGCGGGCGTTCATGTCCTCCAGGTCGCGGTGTCTGTCCTGTAATTCACCCACCAGCTGATGCTGACGGGTGGTGTCGGCTGCGGTGATCTGGATCGTGCCGTCCAGCACTTCCCGGCGGAAGGATCGGACAGTGCCGTCCGGCAGACGGAATTCAGGCTGCTCTCCGGAGGCAATGCGCGCCACGCCCTCCACCGGCGGATCAGCCATCAGCGCCTGCCAGAACAGCTCTGCATTTTGCAGCGCCTTACCGAAAATGGCGTGGCTCAGCTCATTCATGCGGTGGTTGGTCAGCATGATCAGGCCGTTGGGCTGCGCATAACACAGGCCGGTCTCCAGCTGATCGAGGCTTTCCTTGATGGAGGAAGGGGTAATCGCCGTTTTGCGGCGGTTGATCTCCTCGATGATGACCATCACGAAGAAGGCCGCGATGGCCAGCCACACCAGCAGCGGGAGCATCACCGGCTGCTGCTCAAACCACATGGAGACGGCCGGAATGTGTGCCGGGGCCCGCTCTGCGCGGATGACGGAGGCGTACAGCAGCAGCATGGCCGCCATGACCGCCGTACATACCGGCAGCAGAATCAGCTTGACCTTGCCCTGCTTCTTGCCCACGATGAGGCTGGTGCAGATGCCGGCGGTCATCGTCAGGAAGAACAGAGTCGCAATGATGGTTTTCAGGCTCATCGGGAGGGCTGCATAGGTGATCATGCCTGTGCACCTCCCTTTCCGATCAGCGCGTCGATGATCAGATCCTCATCCTGGGCTTCGCAGCGGATTGCTCTGCCGTTCAGCATGAACGTGGGCGGAGCGGATACCGCTTCCCGGCAGCCCGCCTGGATGCGCAGGTGGAATGCGTCATCCGCATATTCAGCGGTCACCATCATCGCGCTCAGCTGCCCCAGCAGCTTCTCCGCCACATCTTCAAACAGGTCGTAGGCGGCGATGATCTGCTTCACATCGCACTGGCCCTCGCAGCGGCAGTCCAGATAGGTAATCACACCGCACAGGCGCAGATTATCAAGTGATTCCCGCAGGCAGGATTCCAGCTCCCGCGCGGAGGCAATGGGCTTTTCCTCGCCCAGCAGGATCAGGTTCGCCCGGCGCTTGACATAGGCGCTGATGACGCACACCTGCGAGAGCAGGGCTTTCGCATGCTCCGGATGCTCACGGCTCTGCTGGAGCAGCTCGTCTGCCTTATTCAGCTGCGGCGCGATCTCCCGTGCGATCCGGTCGTACAGGCGGCTCTTTTCTTCGGCTTCCAGGCGGCGCTCACGCAGCGCGACCTCCGCCTTCATCAGATCGTAGCGTTCGCCGAGGGTGTCGTTGGCCTCGCGCAGGCTGTCCGCCAGGTTATTGATGGCTTTCACGTCGTCCTGCCAGTAGATGTGGCCGCCGTGGATGGCCTGGGCATGCAGGATGGCGTCGCCCAGATCAACGGGCTGCTGCTGCGCCTGCGCCATGAGCGCCTTGTCCAGCGGCACGGCGTTGGCAGAGGCATAATGAACCCGCTGCGCGCCGTCGACGATCTGCGCGGCGATGGTGGATTTGACGAACAGCTCGCGGTAATTCATGTTGGAGGGGATCAGGCCGCTCTGGATGGCGCCCTCCAGTATGATGATGATAATAAGACTGTCCACAGCGGTCAGGTCACATTCGATGAACCCCAAGCTGTAGGCGATCCAGAAACTGATGCCGAAGACAGCGATCAACAGCGGCATGGTCTGAAACCGCTTGCTGCCGGGTACGCGGCTCTTGACCATCAGGCCGATGACGAAGAACAGCGCCAGCACAAAGAACCATGCCATTACCGGGATGTACATGAATCCGTAGCCATAACCGCTGTTGTAGGCTTCGAAGCCGCCCGGGAAGGTGAACACCAGCTGGTGCAGGTCGTTGGTGAACACAACGCCCAGCAGAAACAGCGCCGGAATGAACAGATAGCGCATCCATACGGGGCTGCGGTAGCCCTCGGGCTTGCCGATGTGATCCACCACAAACACGCCGATCAGGGGTACCAGGATCATGGCAATATAGTAGCTGTACCAACAGTAGCGTCCGATGGGCTCCGTCACGATGACATAATCAAATTTGATGATGCGTGCAACCTGCCACAGCAGCAGCAGCCCGCCCACCGTCAGCAGCATCTTGCGGATGCTCGTATTCAGAATGCGCCGCCGGATGGACGTGCACCAGACCACCGTCAGCGGCACCTGAATGGCCCAGCGCAAGGTCATCATGGAGATGGCCAGG
>JAFXFR010000155.1 GCA_017513475.1 Clostridia bacterium | reverse complement strand
TGATAGCCGGGGCCGCCGATGCCAACACCCTTGGGGTCGCCGCCCTGGATCATGAAGCCAGGGATGACGCGGTGGAAAATCAGGCCATCGTAAAAGCCGGAATTCGCCAGGGCGACAAAGTTGCCCACGGACTGGGGCGCGATCTCAGGGTAGAGCTCACCCTTCATTTCGCGGCCGTCTTCCATGGTAATGACAAAAGTGGGATTCTGTGCCATAAATGACACTCCTTTCAAATTTAGGCCGTCACTGGCGTTAAACCCCAGCGCTGGCTACGCTCGGCCAATGCAAGCATTGGCTCTTGCTCGTCGGGCTGCAGCCCGACCTCCATACAGGCGCGCCTGCTGCGCGAAACCTGACTCCCTCATTGTACCAGCATTTGCTTAGAAATGCAAGTTTTCCGCGCAAATTCGCGGTCTTCAGGCAAAAACAGTGGGGTTTTTCGCGGATTTCAACCGCAAATTGCGTCCGAATGTGGTTTTCAGCAGCCGAACAGCTCTCGTTTGCGCTGAATCATCTCGTCCACCCGGGCGATGTAGTGCTCGATATTTGCCACATTCGGCGCCCGACCGATATGGCCTTCGTCCTCATACACCCGTTTGGAGATGCCGCCGGCACCCAATGCCAGGATATCCGTCGTCTCCTCCATGATGTCCACATTGTACTGACACGCATGCCCCGTGATCGCATACCCGATATTCTCCTGATTGCCGGCCATGTTCTTCTGCCGATACAGGTAGTAGGGCTGCATGCCCAGGGCGCGGGCCGTCTGCAGGCCCAGGTCGACCATCTGGGCCGCCTCCACGCCCGTGGGGAAGCGGTAATTCTCAAAGTGCAGGCGCGTGGAGCGCTTGATCGCCAGCGTATGCACGGTAAGGCTCTCCGGTCGGAGCTGCTTTGCATACTCCATCGTGCGGGCAAAGTCTTCCACCGTCTCGCCGGGAAGGCCCGCGATCACGTCCATATTGATGTGATGGATGCCCGCCTCCCGCGCCATGGCGTAGGCGTCAATGACCTGCTGGGCCGTGTGGGCACGCCCGATGATCCGCAGCGTCTCGTCGTTCATGGTCTGCGGGTTGATGCTGATGCGGCCCACGCCGGCAGCCTTGATCGCCGCCAGTTTGCCGGGGGTGATGGTATCCGGGCGGCCCGCCTCGACGGTGTATTCCATCGCGCCGGGGAAGCACTGCATCATCTTGTCCAGCAGCCGGGTAAGCTGCTCCTCGTTGAGGCTGGTGGGCGTGCCGCCGCCCACATATACCGCGCGGAGCATCCGCCCGGTGGCCGCGATCATGCCGCTGCATGCCTCCATCTCGTGGAACAGCGCGCTCAGATAGGGCTCGACCATCTTGCCCTTGCCCAACTCGCCCGAGGAGAAGGAGCAGTAGGTGCACCGCGTCGTACAGAATGGGATGCCGATGTACACATCCATCCACCTGTCCTCCGGCGGAGGCAGCTGTCCCTGCACCTGCGCGATCTCCCACAGGATGTCCGCCCGGTCCGGCTGCACGTCGAAGCTGTCGATGACGTATCGCTTCGCGTTCTCGCCGGTCAGGCCAAGGCCGATGGCCTCGTACATCAGGAGAGTCGGGCGGATGCCGGTGAGGCTCCCCCACGGCGGATGGATGCCCGTCACCTCGCGGCACAGATCGTACAGCGTCTGCCGGACAAGGCGGCGGGCTGCACGCTTGCGATGGAGCGTCAGCAGTCGCTCGTCGTCCTCATGGGGTGGGATCGCCACGGAGCGCTCCGCCGCATGCGTGCCGTCCGTAAAGCGGCAGTAGTACGCGCCATCCCCTTCCCACGCGGTGAAGGTGTAATCCGGCGCATCCCACGCGCTGTCGTCAATCCCGAACAGCCGGGTGATGTTCATCAGCTCCGGCTGGATGGTATCAAGGTATTGTGTCATAATGTACCTCATCAGTGCCCAGGAAATATCTCGTATTGCTGAACCAGCGGCTGCAATCTGCGCAGGGATTCCGCCATCTTCCGCATACTGCCGCCGGGCAGATCGGTGCGCCCGTAGCCATAATGGAACAGCGTATCGCCGGTGAAGAGCCACTCCCCTGCCTGGTAGCAGACGCAGCCCGGGGTGTGTCCCGGCGTGTGCAGCACGGTGAAGTTCACGCCGGCATAGGTGATTTTGTCGCCCTCCGCGACCGTGCGGGTGGCCGCCGGAGCCGTCACATTCCAGCCCACCAGCCAGCTTGCGTTGAGTCGGGTGTCTCCCAGCATGGGGGCGTCCTCCCGGTGGATGACGATCTCTGCGCCGTCCTTGGCCAGCTCCGCAACGCCGCCGATGTGGTCAAAGTGGCCGTGGGTGAGCAGGATGGCCTCGATTTTGCGGCCCTCGCATGCCTGACGGATTCTCTCCGGCTCCGCGCCGGGGTCAATGACGACGCAGGTATCGCCGGTTTTATCCGCATCGTCCCACACGATGTAGCAGCAGGTGGCAAGTTCACCGACGGCTAAATTCTTCATATGAAGCATATCGCTCACCTTTTCTTCACGCGCGCAACAACAAAAGCAGAATCAAGCCGCATCGCGCAATGGGGTTCTCAGGGGGCTAAGTCCCCTGAGCGGGGTCCAGGGGCAGCGCCCTTGGTTAAAACAGCTTGGTCGAATCCATCAGCATAGTGACCGGGCCGTCGTTAGTGAGGGACACCTGCATGTCCGCGCCGAATACGCCGGTCTCCACATGGATGCCCTGATCGCGCCATGCCTTGACGAGGCCCTCATACATGGGGATGGCCTTGTCCGGACGGGCAGCGGCAGTGAAGCCGGGACGGCGCTGGCTGCGGGCGTCACCGTAGAGCGTGAACTGGCTGATGGCCAGAATCTCGCCGCCCACATCCAGGATGGACTTGTTCATCTTGCCGTTCTCGTCCTCGAAGATGCGCAAGGTCGGGATCTTGTTGGCCATGTATTCCAGATCTTTTTCGGTGTCCTCCGCGGACACGCCGATCAGGATCATATACCCCTTGCCGCACTTGCCGACGACTTCGCCGTCAATGGCGACAGACGCGGATGTAACCCGCTGAATCACACAGCGCATGGGATTCCCTCCTAATTACGTCATGAAACATGAATATTGGCTGTCGGCCCTGCCGACCTCCTTCAAGAAAGGCCCTCCCGAGGGAGAGCCGATTGTATTATGCTCTGAATACGTCGATCACGTCGGACTTCTTCATCAGCTGCTTGACCACCTTGTCCATCTGCTCGCGGGACTTGACCTCCACCGCAAAGCGGAAGGTGGCGATTTGCGTTTTCTCATCCAGTGAAGCCGCCACGTTCTTGATGCTGATGTTCATCTCGCTGATGATCGAGGCGATCTCCACCAGCAGATTGGGTTTGTCATAGGCCACAATCTTGATGGAGGCAGTAAAGGCGCCGATGTTTTCATCCGCCCATTCCACCTCAACCCGTCGCTCCGTTTCGCCGTTGAGTGCGTTTACGCAATCTGCCTTGTGGATCGTCACACCACGGCCGCGGGTGATGTAGCCGATGATGTCGTCACCGGGAACGGGCGTACAGCAGCGGCCGAATCGCACGGGAATATCCATATCCTCGTTGCCGGGCATGAAGATGCCGTGATTGGCTTTGGTGTTGGTACGGCGCTGGGTCTGGGTCTGCTGCTGAGGCGCAATGAGGTCTTCGATCTTGGGAGCGGCAGCAGCCTGGGCCGCACGCTGCTCCTCCACCAGACGGCTGACAACGTACACCGCCGCCATGCCGCCATAGCCCACCGCAGCGAAGATGTCATCCACCTGCGTGAAGCCATACTTGCGCATGATGGAGTCGTAGAACTCCGGCTTGATCAGCTCGGTGGGGTTCATGCCGCGGCGGCGGCACTCTCGCTCCACCATGGAACGGCCCAGCTCGATGTTCTCCACCTTGAATTCCTTCTTGAGGAAGGCGCGGATCTTCGTCTTGGCCTGGGGCGTTTTGCAGATGCGCAGCCAGTCGGTGCTGGGGCCCTTGGAGGATGCGCTGGTGATGATCTCCACCCGGTCGCCTGTTTTGAGGGTGGTATCCAGGGGCATGATCTTACCGTTGATCTTCGAGCCCACGCACTTGTTGCCCACGCCGGAATGAATGCGGTAAGCGAAGTCCAGCGGGGTCGCGCCCTTGGGCATGGAAATAACATCACCCTTGGGGGTAAAGAGGAATACTTCTTCGGCAAAGAGGTCGGTCTTCAGGGTGTCCATGAACTCCTTGGAGTCACGGGTGTCGCTCTGCCAGTCCAGGATCTGACGGACCCAGGTCAGCTTGGAGTCCAGATCATCGCCGTTGCCCTTTTCCTTGTAGCGCCAGTGGGCAGCGATGCCGTATTCCGCCACGCGGTGCATTTCCCACGTGCGGATCTGCACTTCAAAGGGGAAGGGCAGCTTGCGGCCGCCCACCACCGTGGTGTGCAGGGACTGGTACATATTGCCCTTGGGGACGGAGATATAGTCCTTGAAGCGGCCTGGAATCTGATTCCACAGCGTGTGGACGATGCCCAGCACCACATAGCAGTCCGGCACGGAGTCCACCAGCACGCGGATCGCGATCAGGTCATAGATCTGGTCGAAGGGCTTGTTCTGCAGCACCATCTTGCGGTAGATGGAGTAGAAATGCTTGGGCCGGCCGTCGATGTCATAGTGGATGTGCATCTCGTCCAGCTTTTCGGACAGCTCCGCAATCACAGTGCGGATGTTTTCCTGGCGCTCGGAGCGCTTCTGGCCCACCTTCTGCACCAGGTTCTGATAGCCGGCAGGATCGATGTAGCGCAGGGAGAGATCCTCCAGCTCCTGCTTGATGGCATACACGCCCAGGCGATGCGCCAGGGGGGCATAGATATCCAGCGTTTCACGGGCAATGGCCACCTGGCGCTCCGGCCTCTGGAACTTCATGGTACGCATATTGTGCAGCCGGTCCGCCAGCTTGATGAGCACCACGCGGATGTCCTTGGCCATGGCCATGATCATTTTGCGCAGAGATTCGGCCTGAGCCTCTTCCTTGTCAGCGAAATCCAGCTTATCCAGCTTGGTCACGCCGTCCACCAGCCAGGCCACCTCGTCGCCAAACTCCTTCCGGAGGGTCTCCAGGGTGATATTCTCGCAATCCTCCACCGT
>JAFXFR010000154.1 GCA_017513475.1 Clostridia bacterium | reverse complement strand
GAGGATACCGGCATGCGTGAAGGCACGCTGCGGGTCATCCGTGTGCGCGCAATGGAAGCACCCACTGGGTGCGAATTGACGGTCAGCGCATTCCAGGACGGCGACCCGCAAAAAGAGTAAATTAAAGGCAGACTTGTGGGCTTCCGCGAGGAGCTGCGAGGCTGCCTTTTTGAGGTATTATGGGCATTTTCAAGAAAAGCGTCCGCCGCAGCGCCATGGTGCGGGAGGACTTCCAGAAGCTCCCCCGCCACGTGGCCATCATCATGGACGGCAACGGGCGCTGGGCCAAGAAGCACAAGCTGAACGTCGCCATGGGGCACCGCCAGGGCGTGGAAACGCTGCGCGAGGTCATCCGCCACACCGATGATTTGAAGATCGAGGCGCTGACCATTTACGCCTTTTCCACCGAAAACTGGAACCGCTCCAAGGAGGAGGTCGGCGCGCTGATGCAGCTGATCCTGGACTTCTTCAAGTCCGAGATCGACGAGCTGGACGAGAAGAATGTGCGCATCCTCATCCTGGGGGACAAGGCGCTCTTCCCGGACAAGCAGCGCGAGGTGCTCATCGAGGCGGAAAACCGCACCGGCGGCAACACCGGTCTGACGCTCAACATCTGCCTGAACTACGGCGGACGCGCCGAGCTGGTGCGGGCTGCCCAGTCCATCGCGCAGGATGTGAAGGACGGCAAGCTGGACGTCGCCGCCATTACCGAGCAGACCATCTCCGACCGGCTCTATACCGCGAATCAGCCGGATGTGGACCTGATGATCCGCACCAGCGGCGAGATGCGGCTGTCCAATTTCCTGCTCTATCAGTGCGCCTACGCGGAATTCCTGTTCCCCAAGGTGCTCTGGCCGGATTTCTCCGTGCAGGATTATGATGAAGCCCTCCTGGCCTACGGCGGCCGGGAGCGTCGCTTTGGCGGCCGGCTCAAGTAAGCGAATTCATACAGCGTTCAACATGCTGTGCTAACATTTCCCCTGACAGGTGGGGAAGGGAGTGAAAACGATGAAGCAGAGAATCATCACCGCGCTGATCCTGGCGGCTGTGGCAGTCGCCCTTTTGGCGCTGGGCGGCGTTGTGCTGGCCGCGGCTGTTGTGGCCATCATCTGCTTTGCGGTATATGAGGAGTACGGCGCACTGTCCACAGCGGGGCATCACCCGCTGGCCTGGCCCACCTGGGCCGGTCTGGCGCTGAGCGTACCGCTGCTGGCGCTGGGCGGCGCCAAGCTGCTGATCCCTGTGGCCATCGGCGTATCGCTGCTTACGATCGGCTGCATTGTTTTCCGCCGCGAACCCCAGCTGGAGGACATTCTCTACAGCCTGCTGCCCTTTGTATCGGTGGTCATGCCCGGCATGGCGATGCTGGCGCTGGTGAACATTGAGCCCAAGTCCGTGCAGCTGACCTATTTCTGCCTGATGATCGCCATCCCCTGCGTGGGCGATATCTTCGCGCTGTACGTAGGCTCTGCGATGAAGGGCCCGAAGCTCTGTCCGCCGGTGAGCCCCAACAAAACCATCTCCGGCGCTGTCGGCGGACTGGTCGGCAGCCTGCTCTCCTCCCTGCTGGTGGGGCTGATCGCCTGGGCGCTGGCGGTGCAGTCCCGCGCGGTGCTGCCCGAATGGTGGCATTATGTGCTGCTGGGCCTGATCGGCGGCGTGGCGGGACAGCTGGGCGATCTCTTCGCCTCGCTGATCAAGCGTCACTGCGGCATCAAGGACTTTTCCAACCTCTTCCCCGGCCACGGCGGCATGCTGGACCGCCTGGACAGCGTGCTGTTCATGGCGATCATCATCTTCTGCTATCGCATGCTGACCGTCCTGTAAGGACGGTCTCGTGAAAATGCTATGGGCATTTTCACGAAGGTTTGCACTCGCTCACTGGTCGGTTCACAAGTGAACCTCCCGACCGTTCGCTCGCGTAAGGTATGTTTTCGGCAAAGCCGAAAACGCCCCGCCCCGCCGGGAAACCCGGCGGATACGATCACAGTCTGCCGACGGCGAGTTACGGCATCCCTTTCGTTCCCCCCTGCGGCGCGAACCAACCGCGCCGCGTTTTTTCGCTGAATGGGACGATGTCCCGTGCATATGCTATCCAAGGAGGCACATTATGCAGACGATCTCCATCCTCGGCTCCACCGGCTCCATCGGTACCCAGGCATTGCAGCTCGTTGCGCTGCATCCGGAGCGCTTCCGCGTCGTCGCGATGACCGGCCACCGCAACCGCGAGCTCTTCTTTGAGCAGGTGCGTACCTTCCGTCCGGAGATGGCCGGCCTGACCGAGCCCATCCCGATGGAGGATATCCCCGCTGACCTGCGGTTCTGCCGCTGGGTGATGGGCAAGGACGCCCTGCGCGTCGCCGCGGCGGAAGTCCCAGCGGACATGGTGCTGGTGAGTGTCGTGGGCATCGCGGGCTTGCAGAGCGTTATGGACGCGCTGAACGCGAACCGCCAGGTGCTGCTGGCCAACAAGGAGGCCCTGGTCACCGGCGGTCATCTGGTGATGGACGCGGCCCGGAAGATCGGCAAGCCCCTCCTCCCTGTGGACAGCGAGCACAGCGCCATCTTCCAGTGCCTGCAGGGCGCGGCGGACAACACCCCCGTGAAGCTCCTGCTGACGGCCTCCGGCGGCCCCTTCCGCACCTGGGAGAAGGAGCGCATCTATGGCGCTACCCGCGCCGAGGCCCTCAACCATCCCAACTGGGCCATGGGCGCGAAGATCACCATCGACTCCGCCTCCATGTTCAACAAGGCCCTCGAGATCATCGAGGCGCGCTGGCTGTTCGACATGGCCCCGGAGAAGATCGAGGTCGTGGTGCATCCCCAGTCCATCGTCCACAGCGCGGTAGAATTCGCTGACGGCGCGGTCATCGCCCAGCTGGGCGTGCCGGACATGCGCGTACCCATCCAGTACGCCATGTCCTACCCGGAGCGCCTCCCCACCGGCTCCAAGCCGCTGGATCTCTTCGCGCTGGGTCAGCTGACCTTCGAGCGCGGCGATGAAGAGCGCTTCCCGGCGCTGCGCATCGTGAAGGAGTGCCTGAACGCCGGCGGCGCGGCCTGCACCATCCTCAACGGCGCGAACGAGGCGGCTGTCGCGGCCTTCCTCGCGGACGAGATCCCCTTTGGCGGCATCACCCGGCTGGTCGAAGGCGCGCTGGCGAAGCTCGGCCCGATGCCCGCAAACAATCTGGACGACATCTTCCATGCGGATCAGGAAGCCCGCCGCGTCGTCGCGGAGCTGCTGCCCGCAATTCGCAAATAACAAGGAGCACAACCACTTATGTATGTATTGATCGGCATCCTCCTGCTCGGCATCCTGATCGCGGTGCACGAGTTCGGCCACTTCATCGCGGCGCGCATCTGCGGCATCGAGGTGATGGAGTTCGCCATCGGCATGGGCCCGAAGATCTTCGGCTGGACGGGCAAATCCGGCACGAAATTCTCCCTGCGCTGCATCCCCCTGGGCGGCTTCTGCGCCTTCTACGGCGAGGACGACGTGGAGGGCAAATCCAAGGACGACCCCCGCGCCTACGGCAAGCAGAATGTGTGGAAGCGCATCTTCACCGTCGCCATGGGCCCGATGATGAACTTCGTCCTGGCGCTGGTGGTGGCCATCGCGGTGTATACCTTCATGGCGATGCCCGTTTATGAGCCGGTGATCACCGAGATCGTGGCGGAAAGCCCTGCCGCGCAGGCCGGTCTCCAGCCCGGTGACGTTATCACCGCCGTGGACGGCAAGGATGTGCTGGACGGCACGACCACGGCGCTCTCCGCAGCCATCGGCAACATCGAGGGCGTGCAGGAGCATCACCTGACCATCCGCCGCGGCGAGGAAACCTTCGAGGCTGTCGCGTCCACCTACTGGGACGAGGCCGAGCAGAAGTACCGCATCGGCATCACCTTTACCGGCAATGTCGTCGGCAGCTACCGTCTGAGCTTTGGCCAGGCCGTCGCCGAGGGCTGGAACTACTGCATCGATGCAGGCACCATGGTATTCACCGCCCTCAAGGGCATCTTCACCGATCCCGCCATCCGCGACCAGATGGCCGGCCCGGTGGGCACGGTACAGGTCGTTTCGGAGGCTGTGAAGCAGGACGGCGCCGTCGCCTTCTTCAGCCTGCTGGTGGTAATCAGCGTGAATCTTGGCATCATGAACCTGCTGCCCATCCCCGGCCTGGACGGCAGCCGCATCGTGTTCCACCTGATCGAGGCGGTGCGCGGCAAGCCCATCAAGCCGGAGCGCGAGGCGCTGGTGCACTTCATCGGCATGATCTTCCTCTTTGGTCTGATGATCTTCTTCACCTTCAAGGATGTTATCCGCCTCTTCCAGTGACCATCCCGGCCCGTCAGCATTTCGCTGGCGGGCTGTTTACATGTCGGGGAACCTTGTGGTACAATAAGCATGATCACATTCCCCAACGCCCCATACTGCCACAAGGAAGCGCATAGTTCCGCCCGCGCCGCGACGCCGTACAGGGGAGCGGCGCACCAACCAACAAAGGAAAAGTCAAGAAACGGCCCGCCCCCGCGAGGCGGTTGGAGCGAGGACTGCGTCAGGCAAGTGTGAGATTGGAGCGACGGGGGTCCGGGGTGGCAATCTCCAGGCTGAATTTTGCCACCCCGGACGCTCTTTGGTACTTTCTCGCGGGAGAGAAAGTACATGTAACACAACAGTCAATCAACAAAGGAGCAGTCAACTAAGCCACCGGGTGAACTCCCTCCGGCTTCGCTCGGTCGAGGGCGACCTCACGAATCCACCTCCCTCGAGAGGGAGGCTTTGGCTGCTTCCCTGGAGCAGGCATAGCAAGGGCGAGCTGTTCCTTTGCGGCTGTGCGAGCTGTTTCTCGAATCCGAGGGATTCTCGAAAGACGCACCGGCTTTTTGCGCTGCGGCGCGGAGGCCTCCGGCGGCAGGGGCCCTGCCCCTTGACCCCGCGAAGGGCCACAGGCCCTCTCGACACCCTTTTTTCACCCATTCCCTTGAAGGAGGTTTTCATATGTACACCACCCGCGAAGTCAAACTCGGTAACCTCGTCCTCGGCGGCAATAACCCCGTCTGGGTTCAATCCATGACAAACACCGATACCCGTGACGCCGAGGCCACCCTCGCCCAGATCCGCGCTCTCGCCGACGCAGGCTGCGATATCGTCCGCTGCTCCGTCTACGACGAAGCCTGCGCCAAGGCCGTCCGCACCATCGTCGACGGCTCTCCCGTGCCCGTCGTCGCGGATATCCACTTCAACCACCGCCTCGCCATCGCAGCCGCCGAAAACGGCATCCATAAGCTGCGCATCAACCCCGGCAACATCGGCGGTGAAGCCAATGTCCGCGAGCTGGCCGCTGCCGCCAAGGCGCATCACATCCCGATCCGCATCGGCGTGAACACCGGCTCCATCGAGAAGGACATCCTGGCCAAATACGGCGGTCCCTGCGCCGAGGGCCTCGTCGAGAGCGCCCTCACCCACGCCCGCATGCTGGAGAAGGTCGGCTTTGAGGACATCGTGCTGAGCATGAAGGCCAGCGACGTGCGGCTGACCATCGACACCTACCAGCTGGCGGCATCGAAGTGCGATTACCCGTTGCACGTGGGCGTGACGGAGGCTGGTCTGCCGGGTCAGGGCACCATCAAGAGCGCCATCGGCATTGGCGCGCTGCTGGCGCAGGGCATCGGCAACACGATCCGCGTGAGCCTGACCGGCTCGCCGATTCCCGAGGGCAAGGCCGCCTGGGATATCCTGCGCGCGCTGAATCTGCGCACCCAGGGCGTGCAGCTGGTTTCCTGCCCCACCTGCGGGCGGACCTGCATCGACGTGGCCGGGATCGCCGCCCGCGTGGAGGAGGAGCTCGCCGACATCAAGGTGCCGCTGAAGGTAGCCGTGATGGGCTGTGTGGTGAATGGGCCTGGTGAGGCCCGTGAGGCGGATGTGGGCATGGCCGGCGGCAAGAAGGGCGGCGTGCTGTTTATCAAGGGGCAGGAGCCCATCAAGGTTGAGGACAATCTGGCGGATGAGTTGATCCGCGTCGCACGGAAAATCGCAGCGGAAAAGGCAAGCCGCTGAGTCCGCGTCACCCTGTGCCCCGGAGTATAAGGAGGCTGCCAGCATGACCGCCCAGCAACTGAAGGATTCATTGAACGCATGCCTGAGCGCTATGAAATCGAAACATCAGGAAAAAGGCTATAAGCGCTTTATCTATGACGGAGCCGTAGATGCAGCGCAGTACGTCGCCGCACCGGTCAAGGTATGCTTTTTGTTGAAGGAATGCTATGTGAGCATAGCTGCCAATAAGAAGGATCGCAATGACATCGAAGATCATAAGACGTGGCTCAGAAAAGGACGCCATCCCCTGGGATATCCCCAGGGACATCATTGGGTCAAGTATATCTGCGATCCCAATGAGGAAAACGACGACTGCACGTACAGTCTGGTGGAAAATTTGCACGAAGAAGCGCCGTGGGCCAAAATGTGGAACGCGGTCGCACATATGGCTGGCGAGATCCTCGGTGCGGAAGAGGCTGGCATTTCCCCTTCCCATGCGGTACAGCACATTGCTGTGGTCAATCTGAAGAAGAGCAACGGCGTGTCCACATCAACAGAAAAGGACATCATTGGCTATGCCAAGGATGACCGTGAGCATCTTCTAAAGGAGCTTGCGCTACTTGCCCCGGATATCATCGTGTGCGGCGGTACGTTTGATTTGTGTAAAGCAGCACACATCTTCCCGGATGACCTTCGCCTCATCTGCACGTATAAGAAGCGTAGCGGTCTTCGCGCCGCCTGGCGTTGGGGAGAGACCATTATCCTGGATACCTGGCATCCTTCTGCGCCCGGGCTTGGGTATGACCGCTTCACTTCCGCCTACCGGCAGCATGCCGATTTGCTCCGAAAAGAGTCTGGGATTTCCTGACACAATCAGGCAGCCATCGCGCTGCCTTTTTTATTATCCGGGGAGGGAAAAGCAATTTCTTTACGTACTAAATAGTAGAACAAAACAAATGGAGGTGCTCAGATGTCAGCCCGCACACCGCAAGAATCCCGCCGGATGATGAACCGCGCCAAACATGATGAATGGCTCAGCTGGTATGGCCATAAACTCCGTGAGGAAAACGCCCGGCTAACCTATGAGGCCCAGGACAAAGCCTACCGGGCGCACGAGGAGCGCATGCGCACTTCAACGGCCCTCCAGAGGCAGCGGCAGCGTTATGAAGGACATCCTGAGATTGCCCGTCGCGAACTGTTTGCTGCGCTGACCATCGGAGGAATTGCCGCTGTTGGATGTCTTGTGCTTATGCTGGCGGGAGGCGTCGGCAGTATTCTTGAAGCCATTGGTATGTCCATCTTTGTGTTCATCATTGTATGCGGAAAGATTTTTGCCTGATTGCGGTCCGACAGGAGGATCACACCTCCCCTTTGCAAAGAATCCCGTTGTTCCCGTTGACCCATCCTCCCCTTTAGGGTATAATGAAATATACGAATCACACAGGGCGGCTCAGTCGGGCTGCCCTTTATCATCTGAAGTGGCAGCCAATCCACACATTGGCCGAATATGTGAAAGGAGTCCCTCATGAGCTACGAAGATCTGCTTGCCCAGATTTATGCCGAGCTGCCGCACCTCAAGGGCCAGCTGAACGCGCCCAAGGTCGTGTATGTCAAGGCGCAGGGCAAGGTGTACATCACCTTTGAATCCAATGTGCTGGTGGAAGAGGCCTCCTTCCTGCGGATGGAACGGCTGCTGCGGCGGATTTTCCCGCAAAAGCCCCTGGCCCTGCGCGTCGTGTCGCCGGGACTGAAGGAGGACTTCCAGGACAATATCAGCGCGTACAAGCCCGTGCTGACCGACTTTTTGAAGCGCAATTATCCCGCGTCCGTCAGCTGGATGGATCAAATCGACTGGCGCTGCCTGGACGACCGCATCACGCTGACCTTCCCCGATCCGTTCTCGATGACCTACATGGCCAAGCAGAACGTGGCGGCCCGTCTGTCCCAGGCGGTGAAGGACATCTTCTCGCTGGAAATTCCGGTGGAATTGACCGTCGCGGGCGATCAGGAGAAGCGCCTTGAGGAGCTGCGCGCGGAGAAGCAGAAGGAACAGGACGTCGCCATCACCGCGCAGGAGCTGGTCGAGCGTTATGGCGGCAGCGTCGGAAGCAGCGCGCCCAAGGTGGAGAAGAAGGAGCGCAAGCCCCGTCAGCCCAAGGAGCCCAAATCCGACGCCGAGCGCGCAGAGGAGGCCGCCAAGGCTGCCGCCATCGCCGCGGCAGAGGAGGCCAAGAAGGCCGATATCGTCACCCCCACCATGACCGACACCGCCATCGGCAAGCCCATCATGGGCCGCGCCATCGCCGACAAGCCCATCGAAATGAAGGAGCTGACCAGCGACGCGGGCCTCGTCGTCGTGCAGGGCGACATCTTCAAGCTGGAAACGAAGGAACTCAAGGGCGGCGAAATGCTGCTGGTCACCTTCGCGATCACGGACTATACCTCGTCCATCCTGTGCAAGAATTTCTTCCGCTTCCGCCGGGGACAGTTCGGCAAGAAGCGCAACGAGGACGAGCCCCTGCCGCCCATCACCGCCGAAGAGCGCCAGTTCGTCATGGATAAGGTCAACCAGATCAAGGTGGGCATGAACGTCAAGGTGCGCGGCGAGTGCATGTATGATAACTTCGCCCGCGAATTGTCCATTTCCGTGCGCGATATGGTGCCCATGGAGCGCGTCGAGCGCGAGGACAAGGCAGAGGAAAAACGCATCGAGCTGCACATGCACACCAACATGTCCACCATGGACGCCATGACCCCCGCCGGCGACCTGATCAAGCGCGCCATCAAGTGGGGGCATCCCGCCGTTGCCATCACCGACCACGGCGTGGTGCAGGCCTTCCCCGCAGCCTTCAACGCGGCGAAGAAGCAGCCTATCAAGCTGATCCCCGGCTGCGAGGGCTACATGATCGACGAAAAGGCGGTTGTCGTGAACCCCGATGACCGCTCGCTGGACGACCCCATCATCGTGCTGGACTTTGAGTCCACGGGCCTGAACACGGCCACCGACCGCGTGATCGAGATCGGCGCGGTGAAGGTGGTGGGCGGCACGGTGGTGGACTCGCTGTCCCTGCTGGTGAACCCGAAAAAGCCGCTGGCGGAAAAGATCGTCAAGCTGACCGGCATCACCGACATGATGCTGGCGGACAAGGAAACCGCCGAGACCGCCATTCCCAAGCTCATGGACTTTATCGGGGATGCGCCCATCGCCGCCCACAACGCAGCCTTCGACGCATCGCTGCTGAAAGCCGAGCTCAAGCGCCTAGGCCGCACCTTCAATGCGCCCATCATCGACACGCTGACTTTGGCCCGCAAGATGTTCCCGGACATGAAGAGCTTCAAGCTCTCCGCGGTGTGCAAGCAGCTGCAGGTCAGCCTCAAGAACGCCCACCGCGCCGTGCATGACGCGACGGCCACCGCCCTGTGCCTGAACAAGATGATCCGGCAGCTGCAGGAGGACAAGGGCCTCGCGACCCTCGCTGACCTCAACACCCTCAAAGGCGGCGCCATTGGCGACAGCTACCACGTCATTATTCTGGTCAGGACGCAGGACGGCCTGGTCAACTTGAATAAACTGGTCACCATCGGCCACCTGGAGTACTTCCGCCGCAGGCCCCATATGCCCAAGCAGAAGATTCAGGAGCTGCGGGACGGCCTGATCATCGGCAGCGCCTGCGAGGCGGGCGAGCTGTTCCAGGCGGTGCTCGCCAACGAGCCCTGGGAGAAGCTGAAGGAGATCGCCTCCTGGTACGACTACCTGGAAATTCAGCCCATCGGCAACAACTACTTCATGGTGCGCGAGGGCCGGATCCCCGACGAGGAGGGCCTGCGCGACCTCAACCGCATCATCGTGAAGCTCGGCGAGGAGCTGGGCAAGCCCGTCGTCGCCACCGGCGACGTGCACTTCCTCGACCCCCATCATGCGAAAAACCGCGCCATCATCCAGGCCGGCATGGGCTTTGAGGATGCGGACAATCAGGCGCCCCTGTACTTCAAGACCACCGACGAAATGCTGGAGGAGTTCGCCTACCTCGGCCCGGAAAAGTGCCATGAGGTGGTCATCGACAACCCGAAGAAGATCGCCGACATGGTGGAAAAGCTTCAACTTTTCCCCATCCACCCCAAGGGTGAG
>JAFXFR010000153.1 GCA_017513475.1 Clostridia bacterium | reverse complement strand
TGAAGATGCCGAACTTGGCGTTGCGGTACCACTTCGGGGGCTGAAACTGCCCCAGGGACTCCCAGGTGTCCGTATAGGGGCCCTGGGCGATGACGCGGTCAATTTCTGCAAGGTAGGGCTTCATGTCGTACATGGCGGTTACCTCCTGTAGCAAAGATGCTTTATTTGTCCTGTGCGATGATGAGCTGCGCGCCGCTGCTGTTTACCCGGGCCTGCTCCTCGGGAGAGGGGGGCGCGTCGGTGATGAGGACGTCGAAATCCTCCAGCTGGGCGAAGGTCATCAGACCTGTCACGCCGAATTTGGCCCGGGAGATGAGCAGCACGGTCTTCTCCGCGCTTTCCACGGCGCATTTTTTGATCTCGTACTCCATGGGGCTGGAGTTGGTGACGCCGTGGGCAGACAGGCCGGTGGAGGCCATGAAAGCCGTGCGCACGTTGAAACGCTTCAGATAGCGCACTGCATCGTCCCCGGTGAAGGAACGGGTTTTGCGGCGCACCTGACCGGGCAGGGCGATGATGTTGATGTTCTCATAGGGCAGCGCGCGGTTGATGGCCTCCAGGTTGTTGGTGATGATGGTCAGCTCCCGCTTGTCCGCCAGGTGATCGATCATGTGCAGGGTGGTGGTGCCGGAATCGATGAAGATGATGTCTCCGTCCTGCACCAGCTCGGCGGCACGACGGCCGATGGCAGCCTTGGCGTCCTCGCTGCCCCGGCGGCGCACCTCATAGGGCGTCAGAGCCTGCTCGTTCTTGCGGGCGCATACGCCGCCATAGACCTTCTCCACCGTGCCGCGCTTGAGCAGCTCCGCCACATCGCGGCGTACGGTGTTCATGGACACCTCAAAATGATCCCGCAGCTCCTCCATTGTGGAGGCGCCCCGGTCAAGGATATAACGTTCCATTTCCAGTATTCGGTCGGCCTTCATATTGGATTTCCTCCCGGGTAGTATCTGCTTTCTATTTTACCCGGATTTTACCATTTGTAAAGAGGAAATGAGTAAATTATGGAAAAACATCCTGAAAGTTTCGTGTTTTGCAGAAAATGTGCAGACAAAGACTGGAAATAAGCAAAACTCGACGATGGTAACGGGTAGGTTGTGGGTAAGTTGATCATCAATTTTACAGTTTTTACGAGGGAAATTCATTTTCCTGCTTGCATATCCGGCAGGGTTTTGCTATAATGGTTGTACAACGATTGTTTTATATGTTTTCTCAGTGTCTGACAATGGGCATGTGAGGTGGTTTTATGACGAATCATCGCGCCGAGCTGCTGGTACAGCTTGACGGGTATATAGAATCGCTCCTGGCGCGGCAGATCGCCCAGGAGGGGGATCCCCGCTATGGCGGCTTCTGGACGGATATGTTCCATGTGGAGCCCCGGCAGAGCGGCTTCTTCCTGGGTGAAATGATGGCGGCCTTCTGCACGAAGGACAGCCGCTGGTATCTCTCCGGCAAGCTGGAAAAGGGCATCCGCGCAGTGCTGACCTACATGGAGAATCACCAGCGCCCCGACGGCTGCTTCGACCTGACGCCCTGCAATTATGCGTCGCCCCCGGATACGGCCTTCATGGTCAACGCACTGCTGAACGGTTGGTGGCTGCTGGAAAAGTGCGACGCCCCGGAAGCCGACTTCATGCGCGATCGGGTGTACCGGCTGATCGATACCACCTCCCGCGGCATCGCGGCGGGCGGCTTCCACACCCCGAATCACCGCTGGGCCATCGCATCCTGCCTGCTGTGCTGCGAAAGGATCACCGGCAACAAGCAGCTGGGTGAGCGCGCCCGGGAGTTCCTGGCCGAGGGCCTGGACATCAACGAGGACGGCGAGTTCGCCGAACGCAGCGCCGGCAACTACAATCAGGTCAACGATGACCAGATGATCCGCCTCTACATCGCCACCGGCGATCAGATCTACCTCGAGGCCGCCGCGAAAAACCTCGAGATGATGTACGCCTACTTCGATCCGGACAATTCCGTGTTCACAAACAACTCCACCCGGCAGGATCTGGGCTGGAAGGTGTATGCGGATACCTACTACATCCTGTACCTGATGGTGGGATATTTCCTGCACAGGCCTGACCTGGGTGCGATGGCCGAATGGATCTGGCAGGACTGCCGCCGCCGCGGGGCCTATCCCCACTGCGCGGAATGGCTGCTGCTCTTCCCGGAAATGGACGGCTACGGCGCGGATTCCCCCTTCATGGCGCCCTTTGAACAGGTCGACCGCCTCTTCCCGGACAGCGACATCGCCCGCATCCGCAGCGGCAAGTGGAGCTGCTCCCTCCTCAAGGGCAAGGCGAACTGCCTGTACTTCCAGCACGGGTCGTTTTCCATGTACATGACCATCTATTCGAACCTGTGCGACCGCCGCAACTTCCTGGCGGACAGCCTCGTTCCCACTGCTACCGGTTATCAGATGAAGGCTCACGCCGCCGGCTGGTATTACCTGCCCTTCCCGGAGGATCAGCGCCCCGACACCTCCGACTGGTGGGCGATGGACAATCCCCATACCCGCCCCAAGACGGAAGGCCTGCCCCTGGACACCACCCTTGACATCGTCAAGCGCCCCGACGGCATCGACCTGCACATCAAAACCGAGGGCATCGATCAGCTGCCCCTGCGCATGGAGTTCTCCTTCCTGCCCGGCGGCTACGTCCGCACGGAGCACTTCCTCCAGCGCGCAAAGCCCGGCGAAAGCATCAACGTCATCGGCGGCACGGTGGAAGCCTGCGGCCCGGGCGGCGAGACCATCACCATCGGCCCGGCCTTCTCCGAGCATGACTTCACTGACCGCATGGGCGGCGCGTACCCCCTGAGCGACAAGCACTATACCGTGTACTTCACCGGCTACACCCCGGTGGAACGGGTGATCAAGATCCGAGCCAAGCGGAAGGATCGGCACCTGTGACGTCATACGGCCCATCAAAAGGGTCGAAGACCCCACGAATCAATCCGCGTAGGCAATCGCGGATGATATAAAACAAGGAGGAACCTGTCATGAAGAAACTCATCTCCCTGGCGCTGGCGCTGCTCATGGTTCTGAGCATGATTCCCGCCTCTGCCGAAGCTGCCTACACCCAGGCTCCTATGCTGGACGGCATGGATCTGCCCCCCGTGGCGGAGCGTCTGCCCCTCGAGCCCATGGTTGAGGATGCTCCCTACCTGACCATCGGTACCTACGGCGGCGAGCTGCGCCGTGCTGCCAACAGCGGCAACTGGTACAATGGCAAGCCCATCGAAGAAGGCCTGTTCCGCTTCAAGACCGACGGCACCGTTGAACCCAACGTGGCCAAGGGCTACAGCGTGAACGAAGACTACACCGTGTGGACCATCTACCTGCGCGAAGGCATGAAGTGGTCCGACGGCGCTCCCTTCACCGCGGAAGACTGCGTGTGGTTCTACAACGCCGTCTGCATGAACAAGGTGGACTCCAAGGGCATCCGTGCCTGCCACAAGGACGCTGTGACCGGCAATCCTGCCAAGGTTGAGAAGGTTGACGACTACACCTTCACCGTGACCTTCGAGAACCCCAAGTACACCTTCCCCGTTGACCTGACCGTTGACCTGAAGTGGCACTACGCGCCCAAGCACATCTTCGAGAAGTTCGTGCAGGCTGTCATCGACGGCGATACCGAGACCGCCCTGGCCGAGGCCAAGGCCATCTGCGGCGTTGACTTCTCCGATGCCGGTAAGGCTGGCAAGGAAATGCTGTACTACTTCTGGAACTACGCCGGCATCCCCACCCTGAACCCCTACGTGCTCTCCACCGAGCCCGGCAAGAACAACGTTAAGGGCGAGTACTACGAGTACGTCCGCAATCCCTACTACTGGAAGGTCGACGCTGCCGGCCAGCAGCTGCCCTATATCGACAAGATCGTGTGCGTCACCGTTTCCAACGCTGATCAGCAGCTGATGCTCCTGCTGGACGGCACCGTGGACTTCGACACCGTCGCCATGGAAGCGATCCCCACCATCAAGGAATCCCAGACCGCTATCAACATCTACCAGTGGGCCACCACCGGCTGGGGCGATACCGGCACTCAGCTGCACTTCAACCTGAACATCGCTGATCCCCACCTGAACGCTCTGTTCAACAACAAGGATTTCCGTCACGGCATGTCCATCTGTGTGGACCGCGAGGAAGTCGCTGGCCTGTACTCCGGCGGCTGGTGCTCTCCCGGTCAGGCTGCTCCTCAGCCCGGCGCTCTGGGCTACTCCGAGGAGTGGGCTACCCAGTGGACTGAGTACGACGTTGCCAAGGCCAAGGAACTGTTCGAGGCTGCCGGCCTGGTCATGGGCGACGACGGCTTCTACAACTTCGCCGACGGCACCGATCTGGTCATCAACATCGTCGCCGTTGCTGATTCCGGCGCTGCTGATACCTACAAGATCCTGGAGCCCTACTTCCGCGCTGCGGGCATCAAGTGCACCTTCAAGGATTCCGACCGTGCCAACATCGATAACGACCTGATGGCCAACGCTGTGGAAGTCATGCTGTTCCCCGTCACCGGCATCGGCGACATCTCCATCGCGCTGAAGCCCAACTCCATGATCCCTGGCAAGGCCACCAACGTTGCCTGGTACGGCACCATGGACAAGACCACCGCTACCGGCGATCTGCTCAAGCTGATTGAGCTGTACGACGAACTGGCCACCACCGGCGATCCCGCAAGGCGCGCCGAGATCGAACTGCAGATGCTGCAGCTGCATCAGGATAACCAGTGGACCCTGGCCTATGTGCAGGCTGACCTGTGCTACTTCGCCGTGAACGCCCGCATCAAGAACTTCCCCGACCAGCTGGTCTTCTCCGACATCTACCGCGACGCCGGCATCGCTCACTGCCAGTGCTGGTACATCCAGGAGTAATCCTGGCATTCCCCGCAAAATGAATGTAACCTTATAACCCATCATATGCGGGAGGCAGCGCCCTTCACAGGGGTTGCCTCCCGCTTTTCTTGAGTAACGAACGATATGTAGAAAGGATGCGAAGCGCAATGACTTCTGGGGTTCTTGGAAGGATTTTCGCCGCAATGGGATCTGTGCTCCACTGGGCGTGGATACTGCTGCCCATCGCATACGCTGTGGTGATGACCGTGCGGCTCGTGTCTGCGGCGCGGCAGGCGGGCAAGCTGGATCTCAAGAAGGTGGGTCAACGTCTTCTGCTGATCGTGCTCCCGGCAGCAGCAATCTGCCTGGCGCTGTATTTCCTTAAGGGTGTTTTCACCGGCAATGATATCATCTCCAGCATCGTGCAGATCCTCGCGGCAATTGTGTTCAAGTGGATCCTGAGCTACCCGCTGGGCGTGGTGATCTATGCCATCTGGGCGACGGTGGCTTATCTCCACCTGCGTCACCCCCAGTACGATGACATGTTCAGGTACATCGGCAAGCGCTTGCTGATGTTCATCCCGACCATCATCATCATCTCCTTTCTCGTGTTCTTTATCATCCAGCTGCCCCCGGGCGACTACGTGACCTCCTATGTGGCGGCCATGGCGGCCGAGGGCGAGATCTTCACGGTCGAGCAGATCGAGGATCTGCGTGTGGAGTACGGTCTGGATGATCCCTGGTTTGTCCAGTACTTCAACTGGGTCAAGGACATCGTGACGGAGGGTGACTTCGGCTACTCCTTTGAGTACGGCCGCGACGTCTGGTCCGTCATCATGGACCGCCTGTACCTGACTTTGGCGGTCTCCCTCATCATTTTGCTTTTCCAGTATGGCGTATCGCTGCCCATCGGCATTTACTGTGCCAACCACCAGTACTCCGCCGGAGACTATATCTGGTCCTTCTTCGGCTTCATCGGCACCGCCACGCCAAACTTTTTGCTTGCCATTATTATCATGTACTATATCTATATGACGACCGGCAATGTGTACCTGGGCCTGTTCTCCACGGAGATGCTGCAGAACGGCATGCGCTGGGAGTATGTGCCTGAGTTCCTGGGGCGCTGCGCCATCCCGCTGATCGTCATCGGTACCTCCGGCACCTGCGGCATCATCCGTACCGTACGTGCCCAGATGCTGGACGAGCAGGCGCGTCAGTATACCCTGTGCGCCCGCGCCAAGGGCTGCTCCGAGGCGACGATCACCTACAAGTACTGCCTGCGCGCTGCGCTGAACCCTGTGGTCTCCGGTCTGGCGGGCTCCCTGCGCACGATCTTCTCCGGCTCCACCGTGTCTGCGATCGTGATGAACCTGGCCATTCAGGGCCCGGTGCTGCTGGCGGCGCTGAAGTCCCAGGACATGTATCTGGCGGGTACCACGGTGCTCATCCAGGCGGTGCTGGTGCTGGTGGGCACGCTGCTGAGCGATATTGCTCTGGCATGGCTCGATCCGCGGATCCGTTTCGCAGAAAGGGGGTAAGAAGATGGCGCTGTTCAAGAAAAAGACCACGAAGGACGAAAGCTACTACATGGCGTCACAGTGGACGCTGATGTGGCGCAAGCTGCAGAAGCATCAGCTGGCAAAAGTATCCCTGGTCATCCTTGCCATCCTTTACATCGGCGCCCTGTTTGCGGACTTCTTTGCGCCCTACGGCCTGGAGGAGTTCTCCGCCCTGTACAAGAATACCGCCCCCACCAAGATCTACTGGAAGGACGAGGACGGTAACTTCACTCGGCCCTATGTGTATGGCCTGACGAAGGTCAATGACCGCGCGACCTTCACCGTGAAGATCACCGAGGATACCAGCAAGAAGTACTACATTTCCTTCTTTACCGAGGGCATCGAGTACAAGCTCTTCGGCGTGATCCCCACCAACATCCATCTCTACGGCCTGGTGGACGAGGAGGGCAATCCTGCCCGTGATCATAACGGCAAAGCGCTGGCCCGCATCAACATCTTTGGTGCGGATTCCACCGGCGCGTGCATCTACTCCCGCATCCTCTTCGGCGGCCGCGTTTCGCTGACGATCCCCTTCGTATCCGCGGCGATCTCCTTTGTGCTGGGTATCCTGCTGGGCGGTATCTCCGGCTACTTCGGCGGCATTGTGGACAATGTGATCCAACGCATCATCGAGGTGCTGAGCGCGATCCCCTCCATCCCGCTGTGGATGGCCCTGTCCGCCGCCATCCCGCCGGATATTCCCGTGTCGGCGATGTACCTGTACATCACCATCATCCTGTCCTTCATCGGATGGACCGGTCTGGCCCGTGTGGTGCGCGGCAAGTTCATCTCCCTGCGCAAGGAAGACTACGTCACCGCTGCCCGCCTGGCAGGCGTGAGCGACATCAAAATCATCACCAAGCATCTGGTGCCCGGCTTCCTGAGCTACCTGATCGTTAACCTGACCCTGGGCATCCCCGGCTCCATCCTGGGCGAGACCTCCATGAGCTACCTGGGCCTGGGCATGAAGGCGCCGGCGACCTCCTGGGGCGTACTGCTCAAGGAGACCGAGGACCTCATCTCCGTTGCCCAGTGTCCCTGGAAGATGATCCCGCTGATCTTCGTGGTCATCACCGTGCTGGCCTTCAACTTCCTGGGCGACGGCCTGCGCGACGCCGCTGACCCCTACAAGTAAGAAAGGAGGCCCTGACAAATGAGCGAAATGAAGCCCATTATCCAGGTGAAGAACCTGTGCGTGAACATCAAGATGGACGAGGGTCTCCTGACCCCCGTACGCGGGGTGGATTTCGAGATCTACCCCGGCGAGACCCTGGGCCTGGTGGGTGAAAGCGGCTGCGGCAAGTCCCTCACCAGCAAGGCCATCCTCGCCATCAACGACAAGAAGTGCCAGTCCACCGGCGAAATCCTCTTCCGGGATGAAAACGACGAGATCGTGGACATCATCGCCCTGGAAAAGGCCAGCAAGCGCCGTGAGTTCCTCGGCTTCCGCAAGGCAAAGCCCGGCGAAGCGGACAAAAAGACCGCCATCCGCCGTCTGCGCACCATCCGCGGCAAGCAGATCTCGATGATCTTCCAGGAGCCCATGGTCGCCTTCAGCCCCATGTACACCATCGGCAATCAGATCAATGAGGCGACGCTCCTGCACATCACCAAGGATCCGGTGGCCTCCAAGCAGATCACCCTGGATATGATGAAGATGGTCGGCATCGCCAATGCGGAAAAGCGCTACGATCAGTACCCCCATGAGTTCTCCGGCGGCATGCTGCAGCGTGCGCTGATCTCCATGGCCCTGGTGTGCAAGCCCCGTCTGCTCATCGCTGACGAGCCCACCACCGCCCTGGACGTGACCATCCAGGCGCAGATCCTGGAACTGATGCAGGAGCTGCAAAAGGAACTGGGCATGGCCATCCTCTTCATCACCCATGACCTGGGCACCGTGGCGAAAATGTGCGACCGCGTGGCCGTCATGTACCTGGGCAAGATCGTGGAGACCGGCACCGCCAAGGAGATCTACAAGAATCCCCAGCACCCCTACACCAAGGGCCTGATGGGCTCCGTGCACAAGATCGGCACCCTCAAGCAGGACAAGCTGTTCTCCATCGACGGCACCGTTCCGCTGGCGCTGAATTTGCAGCCCGGCTGCGGCTTCTACGAGCGCTGCACCGAGCGCATCGAGGGCGTTTGCGACAAGATCGATCCCGAAAACGTCTGCCTGGGCGGCAGCCACTGCGTTGCCTGCCATCGCTGCAAAAAGGAGGCGGAGTAAATGACCGATCAGCAGAAGCATGAACTCATCCTCCAGGTCCGCAACGTGTCGAAGGTGTTCTCCTCCAAGGGCGTCAACGTGAAGGCGGTCACCAACGTCAGCTTTGACGTGCACAAGGGCGAGACCATCGGCATCGTGGGCGAATCCGGCTGCGGCAAGACCACCCTGGGCCGCTGCATCGTCCGCGCGATCGAGGCCAGCAACGGCGAGGTCATCTACAAGACCCTCGCGGGCGAGGAAGTCAACTTCCTGACGCTGGACAAGAAGCAGATGAAGCCCGTCCGCAAGGAGATCCAGATGATCTTCCAGGATCCCTATTCCTCCCTGGATCCCCGCATGACGGTGCTGGACATCATCGGTGAGCCCATCAAGGCGAATTACCCCAAGATGCCCAAGGCGGAGCGCGAAGCCATGGTCAAGGACATCGCCGCCAAGGTCGGATTGAACACCACCTATCTCATGCGCTACCCCCATGCCTTCTCCGGCGGCCAGCGCCAGCGCATCGGCATCGCCCGCGCGCTGATCCTGAAGCCCCAGGTCATCGTCTGCGACGAGGCCGTGTCCGCGCTGGATGTGTCCATCCAGGCGCAGATCATCAACCTGCTCAAGGACTTGCAGCGCGAAATGGAGCTGACCTACATCTTCATCAGCCATGACCTGTCCGTCGTGGAGCACATCTCCGACAAGGTGGGCGTGATGTACCTGGGCAAGATGGTCGAATTCGGTGAGACGGAGAAGCTCTTCGCCAACCCGAAGCACCCCTACACCGAGGCGCTGCTGTCCGCCGTGCCCGTGGCCGACCCGGAGGTGGAGATGGACCGCATCCCCCTCAAGGGCGAAATCCCGAACCCCGCCAACCCGCCCAGCGGCTGCTACTTCCACGAGCGCTGCAGCTACTGCACCGAACGCTGCAAGACCGAGGTTCCCGAGCTGCGCGAGGTGGACGGCCGCATGGTCGCCTGCCATCGCGCCGAGGAATTGAGCCTGCGCGGCTTTGACTACTCCACGGTGGAGTAACCCCGTATCACCGGGAGCGTCCCCAAACGGGGATGCTCCCTTTTTTCGCCCCACAGGCAGGAAAAACAATGCGCTGCCGGGAATATCTCAGCGTATGAAATGTTGGGAGGACTGGCATGAAGGCACTGTTTTTCGACCTGGACGGTACGCTTCTGGACAGTGACAAGAAGATCCCTGCCTCCGCGGTGGAGGCGCTGACGGCAGCTCGCAGCAAGGGCGTGAAGGTGTTTGTATGCACCGGCCGCTCGCTGCGGGTGGACAGGATGCTGGGCTGGAACCAGGAGATCACCCTCTTTGACGGCGGCGTGTACTGCAACGGCGCCTGCATCCACCTGGACGGCGACGTGCACTATGTGTGCATCGACCCGCAGGCCGTGCGCGCCGTGCTGGCCGAGGCTGGCCGCCACGAGGGCGTGCATGTGTCCCTCAACGGCGAGGGCGCGGAGCATGCCTTCAACTTCGTCCCGCCGGACAGCATGATGGGCCCCTGGGGCATCACGCCGGAGAACATCCACCCGCTGGACGACGCGGCCATCAACCACTGCACGAAGATGCTCGTCTTCTATAAGGAGCTGGTGAACTCCACCCGCAAGCTGCCGGAGGACTTGTTCCCGCGCCTGCAGGCGGCATGCGGCGATCGCGCCACCATGTATCTGACTGATCAGGGCGCGACGATCCAGGTGGTCAGCCGGGAAAGCAGCAAGCGGGCGGGCATCGAGCGCGTCCGGGCCGCGCTGGGGATGGAAAAGGAGGAGATCGCCGTCTTTGGCGACGACCTCAACGACCTGGAGATGCTCTCCGCCTACCCGGTGTCCATCGCCATGGGCAACGGCGTGGAAGCCGTCAAGGCCGCCGCGAAGTACGTCACGCTGCCCAACGACGAGGGCGGCATCGCGTATGCGCTCAAAGAAATTCTGCACATCATCTGAGGAGGTAAGCTTATGTCCTTCACCAAAGCCGATCTGGCGATCTCCACCATGTGGAACTTCCGCAAGGCCCATTCCGGCGAGGAGCTGATCGATCAGCTGACTGCGCTGGGCTTCAGCCGTGTGGAGCTGAATTATCAGGTGCGCACCGAGTGGATCTCCGGCATCCGCCGCCGCATTGACGAGGGCGCGATCAAGGTCAGCAGCGTGCACAATGTTTTCCCCAAAACGCTGGACAAGAAGTTCGACACCGACTCCGTGATGCTCGGCTACGAGGATGAATCCCTCCGCCAGCAGGCCGTCGAGCTGGCCAAGGGCAGCGTCGAATGGGCTTGTGTGCTGGGCGCGGGCGCGGTGGTGTTCCATCCCACCGAAGTGCCGATGTCGCCCGACGAATTCGACGTGCCGCTGAAGGCGCTCATCAAGGCGCACCAGACCGACACGGAGGAATACCGCGCCCTCCACGCGAAGATGCTCGCCGCGCGCCAGTCCCAGCCCTACCTCGACCGGATGATGAAGTCCATCGACGAGCTGGCCAACTACGTCGCGAAGAATAACCTGCCTGTCAAGCTGGGCATGGAGAACCGCGCCATGTGCCACCAGTGCCCGATCTACTCCGAGTTTGACATGATCGCGGATCGCTTCGCCGGCGGCCCGGTGGGCATCTGGCTGGACACGGGCCACGCCATCATGATGGAGGAGATGGGCCTGCAGCAGCTGCCGCTCAGCAAGAAGGTGGCGGACATGATCGTAGGCATGCACATCCACGACGCGGTGGACGCGCTGGATCACTACGCGCCCTGCACGCTGCCAGATGACGTGCTGGCCCCTTACCGGGAGTATATCGTCAATTCCCCCATCAAGGTGCTGGAGCTGTCCGGCAGGCTGAGTGCGGAGGAGATCATCACCGGCACGGACCGGTTTGTGGAACGGTACGGCAAATGAAAGCGAGAACCGCCATCCTGTCTGCGATTCTTGCAGCGGTGCTGTACGCGCTGAACGCGCCTGCGTCAAAGCTCCTGCTGGCGAGCGTTCCGCCGTCGATGATGGCGGCGCTGCTGTACCTGGGGGCGGGCCTGGGCATGCTGGCGATGGGCCTCGTCCGCAGGGCCGCAGGGAAGCCTTCCACCGAGCAGCACCTCACCCGCAGGGATCTGCCCTACATCATCGGCATGATCGTGCTGGACATCCTCGCGCCCATCTTCCTGATGATCGGCATCAGCCGCACTACGGCGGCCAATGCGTCGCTGCTGAATAATTTCGAGATCGTGGCGACGTCGCTGATCGCCCTGCTCGTATTCAAAGAAAAAATCAGCCGAAGGCTCTGGATGGCCATCGGGCTGATCGTGCTCTCCAGCGCGCTGCTGACGGCGGAGGACGCCACCTCGCTGCAGTTTTCAATGGGCTCGGTGTTCGTGCTGCTGGCCAGCTGCTGCTGGGGCCTGGAGAACAACTGCACCCGCATGTTGTCCGCCTCCGACCCGCAGGAGATTGTGATCGTCAAGGGCATCGGCAGCGGCGCGGGCGCGCTGATCGTGGCCTTCCTGTCCGGGGAGAGCTTCCCGGCCTGGGGGTATGTGCCCTTTGCGCTGCTGCTGGGCTTCGTGGCCTACGGGCTGAGCATCTACTTCTATGTGTACGCCCAGCGGTCTCTGGGCGCGGCCCGCACGAGCGCTTACTACGCCATCGCGCCCTTCATCGGGGTGCTGCTGTCGCTGGTGATCTTCCGCGACTGGCCGGGGTGGCTGTTCTTTGCGGCGCTGGCGGTGATGATCGTCGCCACGGTGCTGGTGACGAAGGATCAGGCGGGGGGCGAAGCCAATGAATGAACGCGACCTTCTGCAGCGGGTGTGTGACGCCTACCGGCGCATCCTCGGGGAAAAACTGGTGGGGGTCTACGTCCACGGGTCGATCGCCTTCGGGTGCTTCACCTGGGCGACGGGGGATATCGACTTCCTCGTCGCGGTGGATGCGCCCCTGACCCAGCCGGAGAAGGAAGCCCTCATCCGGGTGCTGCTGGATCTGGATGCCGACGCTCCGCCCAAGGGCTTCGAGATGAGCGTGGTGCTTCGGGATGCGTGCAAACCCTTCCAGTACCCCACACCATATGAATTGCACTTCTCCAATGCCCACAGGGCCCGCGCGAGGGCGGATCTGTCCGCCTATTGCCGGGACATGCACGGCGTGGATCCGGATCTGGCGGCGCACTGTACCGTCATCCGTCACCGGGGCGAAACGCTCTTCGGCGATCCGATCAAGGCGGTATTCGGCGAGGTGCCGCGGGCGGCCTATGCGGACAGCATCCTCGGCGATGTGGGCGATGCGGTGCAGGACATCGCGGATAACCCGGTCTACGTCACGCTGAACCTGTGCCGGGTGCTGGCGTACCTGACGGAGGGCGCGGTGCTTTCCAAGCAGGAGGGCGGCGAATGGGGTCTGGCGCATCTGCCGGAGGAACATCATCCGCTCCTGCGGGCGGCGCTGGCGGCGTATGAAGGCGCGCCCTTTTGTTCGGAGCATCTCCCGGAAACCTTCGCCCGGGAGATGCTGCGGCGCATCGAGGGGTACAGATAATTGATGCGGCTTCCCGGAGGAGGCCGCATTTTGCATTGACAGATGCCGATATTCATGGGATAATGACAATGATTGAATATCGTTTGACAGGGGTGGCATATCGTGAAAAAGATCAGTATCATTCTTACATTCGTTCTGTGCCTGCTGCTGATGTCCGTGGCGGCGTCTGCGCTGGAGGTGGAGCTCAGCCATGACAGCGGCTTCTATGCGGATACCGTGACGCTGCGGATCACCTGCGACAATCCCCGGGCGAAGATCTACTACACCCTTGACGGATCGGAGCCGGATGAAAGCAGCTTCGTGTACGAAGGCCCGTTGTCCCTGGTTGATTCCAGCACGCGGGTGGATGTGCTCACCAAGATCACCGGCACCAACTCCGCGGAGAATTACATCACCGATACGGATTTCCCCACAGGCCGCGTGGTGCGTGCGGTGGCCATCGCCCCCAACGGGGAGCGCAGCGTGATTGCCAGCGCTACCTACTTCGTGGGCTATGACCGCAAGGAACTCTACGGCGACACCGCCATCGTCTGCCTGGTGACGGATCCGGATCACCTCTTTGATTACGAAACGGGCATCTATGTGCTGGGCAAGGTGTTTGACCAGTGGGCGCCCCAGCAGACCGAGCCCTTTGAGGACTGGCAGGCCCAGGGCAACTTCAGCCAGCGCGGCAAGGAATGGGAGCGGCCTGTTTCCGTGACGATCCTTGCCTCCGACGGAACCAGCCATACCCAGGACATGGGCATGCGCATCAAGGGCGGCGCGTCCCGTGGCTTCAACCAGAAGTCCATCCGCCTGATCGCACGCGAGGAATACGGCGACAAGAATGTCAACTTCCCTGTGTTCCCGCAGAACGTGCGCGAGGCGGATGGCGGCATCGTCAGCAAGTACAAGTCCTTCACTCTGCGTTCTGGCGCAAACGACATGCAGTTTGCCAAGATCCGTGATCCTTACATCACCAACCTGGCAGAGGGCATGCGCGTGGAGACTGCTGCCAACATGCCCGTGATCGCCTTCATCAACGGCGAATACTGGGGCGTGTACACCCTCAATGAGGAGTACACCGACAAGTACATCCAGTACCACTACGGCATTGATGACAACAATGTCATCATGATCAAGGTGGGCGAGCTGGAGGAGGGCGAGGAAAGCGATTACGACCTGTTCCTGGCCATGTATGACTTCATCGCCTGGGAGGATATGGAGGATCCCGACGTCTATGCGCAGGCCTGTCAGATGCTGGACATGGGCTCCTTTGCGGATTACTGGGCCATCCAGTTCTACGTTGCCAACGAGGACGGCCCCGACAAGAACAACAACTGGCAGATGTGGCGCGTGCGTGTGCCGGAACCCGGCACCCATCCCTACGCGGACGGCCGCTGGCGCATGATGCTCTATGATACGGATTATTCCTCCGGCGTGTACTCCGACGGTGACGGCGCAGATCAGGATACGATCAGCCTTGTGCTGTACAGCGATGAGTATGAGGAGTACAATCCTGCCCTCATGTTCCAGAACCTGATGCTCAACGAGGAATTCCGCCTGGAGTTCATCCGCGCCTGCTGCGATGTGCGCAATGTATATTTCAGCTCCGGCCGCGCGGACGCGATGCTCAAGAAGATGCGCGCCGAGTATGAACCCTACGTGCCGGACAGCTTCCGCCGCTTTGGTCCCCAGTGGATTACCTGGCATCCGGAGGGACATTATGCCTCCAAGCTGGACGGCCTGGGACGTTTCTTCCAGCGCCGCAGCTCCGCCTTCTCCGGCACGGTGAAGACGTCGCTGGACCTGGGCAATGTGCTGGGCGTGAACATCCGCATCCGCGGCGAGGGCGAGGTCTACATCAACAACCGCAATGTGCCCGTGCCCAACAACGCCCGGCTGGATCTGTTCCCCGAGTGCGGACTGACGGTGACCGCCGTCCCGGCGGAGGGCGCAACCTTCACGGGCTGGGAGGTTTCCCATGACAGCGCGGTGGTGGAGGATCCCACGGCCCTGACCACCACGGTCACCTTCAGCCGTGTGTTTACGCTGACCGCTACGTTCGAGTAACACAACAGATCAGGAGTGGCCGATATGAATCGTCTTCCCCGACAGAATCGTCAGCGCCTGCAGGCCTGGCGTCAGGAAATGAAAAACCACCTGTACACGCCTGTGGGCACGGTGGAGTTTGACGGTTTCACAACCTTCGATCGTCTCACCCCGGAACAAGCCGCATCCATGCCGATGCGGCCTTTTCCCGTGGGGACAAAGTGGGGCGGGTGCTGGGAATACGCCTGGTTTAAGGCGGACTTCAACCTGCCGGAGGGCTGTGGCGGCTGCCGCGCGGTGCTTTTACCCGGGCTGGGCGGCGAGCAGCTGATCTATGTGGACGGCGAGGCCCGCGGCTCCAACGACAAGGGGCGCGATTACGTCACTCTTCGCAGGGATGCTAAGGCCGGGGAGACGGTCTCGGTGCTGATCGAGAGTTACGCCGGTCACGGCGCCCGTCTGGAGGAAATGCCCCCCTGCCCGCCGGAAAGGCCGGCGATTCCCCCTGTGCCGGAAGCGCAGTGCAGCGTGAAGCCGAGCACCATCGCGGTCTGGAATGAGGACGCCTACCAGCTTTGGCTGGACGTGGAGGTGCTCTGCGATCTGCTGAGCCAGCTGGACGACAAGTCCCTTCGCTACCAGCGTGTGGCCAAAGCCCTGATGGAATTCACCTACACGGCGGATTTCGAGCTGCCCATGGAGGCGCGTCACGAATCCTTCCGCAAGGCCCGTGAGGTGCTGCGTCCGGCGCTGGAATGCCGAAACGGCTCCACCGCACCGACCATGTGGATGCTGGGACAGTCCCATATCGACCTGGCATGGCTCTGGCCGGAGGAAGAAACCTGGCACAAGGTGGCCCGCACCTATTCCAACCAGCTGGCGTTGATGGAGGAGTATCCCGAGTACAAATTCCTGCTGTGCGAGCCCAGACTCCTGGATATGCTGCGTACCCAGCACCCGGAGCTCTGGCAGCGGGTGAAGGACGCCTATGCCCGCGGGCAGATCGATCCGGAGGGCGCATTCTATGTTGAGTGCGATACGAACATCCCCTCCGGCGAAAGCCTCATCCGGCAGCTGATCCGCGGTAAGCGGTGGTTCCGGGAGCATTTCGGGGTGGATTCGCAGGTGGCATTCCAGCCGGATACCTTCGGTTACACCGGTGCGCTGCCGCAGATTTTGAGTAAGCTGAACATCCCGTACTTCGCCACGCAGAAGCTCCTGCGCGCCGACCCGGAATGCGAGCGCTTCCCTTATCAGAATTTCATCTGGGAGGGCATCGACGGCTCCACGGTGCAGGCGCTGTCCTTCTTCAAGAACAACGCGCAGGTCACGCCCAGCCAGTTCGTGCAGCGGTGGAATGACAACCGCGCCCAGCAGGAGAACATCGACACCCTGCTGTACCCCTTCGGCTTTGGCGACGGCGGCGGCGGCGCGACCCGCGATATGCTGGAGGCCGTGCGCCGCATGGGCGATCTGGAGGGCCTGCCCCGCTCCCGCTACGGCGGATTGCGGGAGTTCTTCGAGGAAACCGCCCGTCAGGCGGAGGGCAACCGCTGGGTGGGTGAGCTGTACCTGGCGTGGCACCGGGGCAGCTACACGACGCAGCGCATGACCAAGATACTCATGACCCACGTAGAAAGGCTGCTTCACAATGCGGAGGCTTTGCTGGCCCTGCTGTCCGGCAAGGAGCGCGCGGTGCACATGCCCGTCATCAATGCTGCATGGGATGCCCTGATGTTCTGCCAGTTCCACGATGTGGCTGGCGGCGTGGGCATCAAACGGGTGCATGAGGAGGCGGAGGCGAAGCTGTATGCGCAGGTGAAGGCGCTGGGATCGCTTATTGCGCATCTGCCCAAGGCAGAAGCAGCGCCCTTGCCCGCTGCGGAGGCGGCTGCCGTTACCGAAACGGCGGACGGTTTCCTGATGGAAAACAGTATCCTGCACGTCACGGTGGACAGGCAGGGAGCCATCACACAAATCATTGACAAGCGCAACGGATTGCCTCTGATGAACCCCGGTCAGAAGATGAACGATTGGCGGCTGTATGAGAATGTCGAGGTCGTCTACGATGGCTGGGAGATGAGCCGCGACTGGCGCAAGCGCCGAGTGGATGAGGCCGTCAGTGCATGCTGTACCATCAACCGGCTGGGAGATGGAGTACAGCGTCTACTGGTGAACAGCACTTTTGGTGAAAGCGGAGCGGGGATGCTCATTTCCCTTGTGGGCGATCACATTGAGATTGAAGGTGACGTGGACTGGCACGAGCGCCGCAAGCTGCTGAAGGTTCACTTTGAATCCAACGTGCTGTGCGACGACGCGCTGCATGAGATCCAGTTCGGCCATGTGAAGCGCCCCTGCCATGCCAGCCATCCCTTTGCGGCGGACCGCTACGAGAGCTGCTCCAACCGCTGGACGGCCCTGTGCGAGGAAAATCGCGGCTTCGCCATCCTGAAGCATGGTATCCGCGGCGTGAGTACGGACCGGGGCGAGATTGCCCTGAGTCTGCTGCGTGCACCGCTGGTGCCCGATGATACCGCTGATCGCGGCATGCAGCACTTCAGCTATGCCATCATGCCCTTTGCGACGGGATTCAAGGATGCGGGTGTGGTCAAGGCGGGCATGGACTTTGCCGAGCCGGGCCGGATGGACGCTGGCTTCCATATGGACAGCGGCGCCATTATCCTCGAGACCATCAAGCCCGCTGATGACCGGAGCGACGACGTCATCCTCCGCCTGTACGAGAGCCTGCGCACCTATGCGAAAGGCGTTCTCCATCTGCCCTTTGACGCGAAGGTGTACGAGGCCTCCATGGACGAGACGGAAACCGGTGAACTGCTGGGTGAGGGCAGGGAAGTCTCCCTGACGCTGAAGCCCTTTGAGATCCGCACGCTGCGGGTTGTCCGCAAATAAATCACGCCGGAGCGCTGTTGATGCGTTCCGGCGTTTATTGAGGTCAGGCCTGGGTGGCGTCCTGCTGGGCGGTGTCCTTCTCAGTGACGGAATCCACCATGCTGTTGATGTTGTCCTTGGCTTCCTGCACAACGGTGCGGAAGTCGCTCTTGAAGGCGGCGGCGTTGCGGGCGATGCTGAAATCGTAGCCCAGCGCCAGCGCGGCGATGGAACCGCCGATCACCAGCCACGGGGCAGTCAGCAGGGCGATGAGGCTGAAAAGCAGGCTCAGGTTGACGATGGTGGTGTTGACGCGCTTGACGATGATGCGGGTGGCGTAGAGCTTGTTGAAGATGCTGTTGGACTTTTCGCTGGACATTGGGATGTTCCTCCTTCAAAATGTGGTTTGTGTTTGTTACGGTCATATCATAGCATGCGGGCGGCCCTTTGTCTTGAGAGACGGCTGAATGTTCCATTAGAAAGATATGAGAAACCCGGAAGAAATCGCCAATGGTCGGCTGAGACTGCAAAATCTGGTGGGAAATCTTCCGATGACCGAATGATGATTCCGGATACTGCAAAAATATTCGGAAATCGCTGAAAAAAGTCTTGCCAATCGGCGATTTCGGCGTTATACTATCAACGTTCCAATCAACAATCCAATTCGACATACAGAAACGGAGAGGTAGCAAATGGAAAATCTCAAGCTTCTTTACACCGGCAAGACCAAGAATGTGTATGCGCTGGATAACGGCAACTGCCTGCTGAAGTTCAAGGATGACTGCACCGGCAAGGACGGCGTCTTTGATCCCGGCGAGAACAGCGTTGGCCTGACCATCGAGGGCGTGGGTGACGTCAACCTGCGCATGTCTATCTACTTCTTCGAGAAGATCAATGCCGCCGGCATCTACACCCATTACGTGTCCGCCAACCTGGATGACACCACCATGGAAGTGAAGAAGGCCAAGGCCTTCGGCAAGGGTCTGGAGGTCATCTGCCGCTACAAGGCCGTGGGTTCCTTCTATCGCCGTTATTCCGATTACTGCACCCTGGGCCAGGATCTGCCTGCTTACGTGGAGACCACCTTCAAGAACGACGAGAAGGGCGATCCCCTCGTTACCAAGGATGGTCTGGTGGATCTGGGCGTCATGACCGCCCAGCAGTATGACGACCTGAAGGCCATGACCCAGGCCTGCACCAAGATCGTTGCTGACGACCTGAAGGAAAAGGGCCTGGAGATGTACGACATCAAGTTTGAGTTCGGCTACGACGCGGACGGCAAGGTGATGCTGATCGACGAAATCGCCTCCGGCAACATGCGCGTGTACAAGGACGGCGAATACGTCGATCCCATGACGCTGAACAAGCTGTTCTTCGCCTGATCATATACCATGGAGCGCTGCAGCTGCGGCGCTCTTTTCTTTTTGCCGGGGGTATGATATAATGGCAAAAAAAGAAAAAAAGGAGGCGAGCGTATGCCCCTGCATATTATCCGGGAGGACATAACCCGCATGGCGGTGGACGCTGTAGTGGCGGCGGGCAGCGCTGCACCCGGTACGCCCACACCCACCGGCGGCGTGAACGGCAGCATCCACAAGAAGGCGGGCAGTCGGCTGATCGATGCGCTGAGGAGACTGGGCGGCATCAAAACGGCCGCAGCCACCATCACCCCGGGCTATGACCTGCCCTGCAAATACGTCATCCACACGGCGGGACCGGTCTGGCGCGGCGGCGCCTACGGCGAGGAGACACTCCTGCGTGCCTGCTACCGGGAGGCTCTGCTGCTGGCCGTGAAACAGCGCCTTGAGTCCATTGCCTTCCCGCTGATTTCCACCGGCAAGTACGGCTATCCGAAGGCGGAGGCCATGCAGGCAGCCATCAGCGAGATCCGTGCATTTCTGTGCACCCATGACCTGGATGTGTACCTGGTGGTGTACGACCGGGAAGCCTTCCGCGTCAGCAGCGGTATGTTTGACGGCGTAAAGCAGTACATCGACCAGCATTATGTAGACGAGCACCATGTGGCCCGCAACGTCTGCGAGCAGGATTGGGCCCATGGCATGCTGCCGCCCCAGCCGGCTCCGGTGCTGCGAAACGCTGGGCCCATGGCATGCCCGGCCTCCCTGGAGGAACGGCTGAGCCAGCTGGACGAGGGCTTCGGCCAGATGCTGCTGCGCCTGATCGACGAGCGCGGCATGAAGGACTCCGATTGCTACCGCAAGGCCAATGTGGACCGCAAGCTTTTCAACAAAATCAAGAATACTCCCGGCTACACCCCGAAGAAATCCACGGCGGCAGCCTTCTGCGTGGCGCTGCAGCTGGATATGCGCGCCGCCCGCGAGCTGCTTGCCCGGGCTGGCTATGCCCTGTCGCGCTCGAATATGTTTGACGTGATCGTGGAGTATTACATCGGCAAGGGCGTATATGATGTGGACGTGATCAACCAGGCGCTGTTTGCGTATGATCAGCCAATCCTGGGCAGCAATGTGGGATAAATGAAAAATGTCGCTTTTCCGGCGACCTTTTGGGAAGAAAAACCTGGTATCCTTCGTTATGTAAGGCAGAGATGCCTTTCAAATCCGGCCAAGAGGCCAATCACGGAGGGTATCTGTAATGAAGAAGAATCTGACGGAAATCGTGTTCATCCTGGACCGCAGCGGCTCTATGGCCAACCTGGTGGAGGATACCATCGGCGGCTTCAATGCCATGATCGCCCGGCAGCAGGCCGAAAGCGGTCAGGCGTATGTATCTACCGTGCTGTTCAGCACTGACAGCGAGGTCATCCATGACCGGGTGGAGATCGGGCGGATTCAGCCCATGACCCGCAGCGAATACCGCGTCGGGGGCTGTACGGCTCTGCTGGATGCCGTCGGCGGAGCGATCCACCACATCGGCAACGTGCATAAGTATGCCCGCCCCGAGGATGTGCCGGAGCATACGATCTTCGTCATCACCACCGACGGTCTGGAGAATGCCTCCCATCGCTACGGTGCGGACAAGGTCAAAGCCATGATCCGGCGCCAGCAGGAGAAGTATGGATGGGAGTTCATCTTCCTGGGCGCCAACATGGACGCTGTGGATGCGGCAACGCGCATCGGCATCCGGGCGGACAGGGCGGCAAACTTCGTCCCGGACGGCGCAGGGGCGGACGCTTCCTTCGCTTCTGTCAATGAGGCGGTGCATCGCGTACGCAATGCCGCTCCCATGACGGCTGACTGGAAGTGCGCCGTGGAGACGGACTTCAACAACCGGAACAGGTAAATTGCCCGCGTCAAGCGGGAACGATAGAGGAGGCCCCCCATGAAGAAGTTGACTGCCCTTGTCCTGGCGCTGTGCCTGACGCTCGCGTTGACCGGCGCCGCCCGTGCGGACTATGCCTATGCCCGGCTGAACCAGCGCATCTCGACCCGCACTGGCCCCGGCACGAATTACTCCGAGCCCGGAAGCTTCCTTTCCGGCGGTGACGTGGTGACCGTGCACTCCAAGGTCTGGGATGACAGGAATGAGATCTGGTGGGTGCAGGTGGAGTTCTCCGCAGGCAGATCCCGTTACCGCGCCTACACCGGTTCCTGGCGCATGAATGTGGATCTGTACGCTGTGCCGGAGGAGAAGGCGCTGCGCAGCTGCGAGGTCTGGGAGGATGCGGACGCATTCGCGGGCCCCGGCTGGAACTATGTGATGTGGAACGACACCGTCCGTGCCGGAACCACGGGCACCCTCTATGAGGCGGAGAACGGCTACGGCCTGTTTGAGTACTGGAATGCGTCCCGTGGTCAGATGTGGCGCGTGTGGATCGAGCTGGACAAGACCAATTGCCGCAAGGACTACGGCGACGTGGATACCTTCCCGGAGTACGGTCGTCCGCACTACGAGGGCTGGTATACCTCCATGGATGAGATCAACGCCAACAACGGCGGCTATGATGATGGCGGTTACTACGATGACGGGTATTACGGCGGCAACTATGCGCAGACCGGTGACCGGAATCCTATTGGCAAGATCGTGATCATCACAACCAGCAGCGGCAATGCCCGCTCCGGCCCCGGTGCAGAATACAGCCGGGTAGGCTATGTCAACTACGGCGAGTGCTATACTGTTTATGATACGGATGTGGCGTCCAACGGAGTGACCTGGTTCATGATCTTCGTGGACGGCAGCTATGGCTGGATTTCTTCCGGCCTGACCAATGTGGGTAAGTACTGATCCTGCCCGCAAAAGCAGCAAGCCTGTTCCGGCTTGCTGCTTTTGCGTGATGATGGTGGTGGGCGAAATGCATGGCATTCAGTCAGTTTGTCGGACAAATCAAAGAAAACGAGCATCGGGCAAATCGCCGGATGCTCGTTTTGTTATGCCTTGTCAGGGGGTCGGCTGGCTGTCGGGCGTTCCGGATGGTTCGGGATCAACCCGATGCCACTGGTGCACCTGCAGGATCTCGCTGCCCTTGAGTTCCCGGTTGAAGCTGCTGTTGATGATCTTTGTGCGGCTCTTGTCCAGGGAGATGAAGTATACCCGGTGCAGCTTGCCGCCGGACTGGATGGGGTTGGAGTCGATCACCCAGAAACGGCCGGTATCGGGATTCTTGGCGACCACCAGTACGGAATGGCAGGAGCCGTTGGGCCGGCGGAAGTACAGATATACCGGCGAATAGCTGGGATCGTTGAGGTAGTTGTCCATCATGGTGTTGAACACATTGCCCTTGACGGTCACCCGCTCCAGCCCGATTTTCAGGGAAATCATGTCGTAGGGCTCATCCAGGTTACGGGAGTTCATCATGGCGGACATATCGCCCGGAGTCAGGTCGATGCCCAGGTAGCTCAGTGCCATGGAGTAGGCCGCGCGGGAGCACATCACACCGGCGTGGAAGTCAAACTTAACGCCGTGACGCTCCTTGATCGTCAGATCCAGCACGGAGCCCTCCTCGCCGCCCAGCCAGTACTTTTTGCGGAAGGCTTCGTCGCGATCCGCGTTCTGGCCGATATAGCGGATATAGCCCGGCTTGACGTTGTTCATCGAGAACCGGGGCGGCAGCAGGAGAAAGGCCATGACCTCCTCCTGGGTAGTGGCGGTGCGAAGTGTGGGCGGTGCGGTGGCTTCTGCGGCTTCCTCTGCCAGAATCAGGTGGGGAAGCAGTGCAACCAATGCAAGCAGGATCAGCAGACGGCGCATATGCATCCCTCCTCATGCGTTGAATACGCATCCATTATACAGGAATTTGGCGGTGACAGCAATACAAAAGGTAAATTTCTTGAAATTTCCAGCAAATTATGCAGCACCTGCGGTTTGCGGGAAACTGTTGCCAATGCTGTGGAGCGTCTTGACGCAGGCGGACGAACCCGATATAATGAAACAAAAGGAGGAATTAGCAATGTCTGCATGCGTTGAGCAGTTTCGTCTGCCCCGATATCGTGAAATCCCCGATGTGGGTCTCTATCTTGATCAGACGGTGAAGTATGTCAACCGCTATCTGGCGCCCCTGGGCTGCATGGAGATTACCTCCTCCATGGTGTCCAACTATGTCAAGAAGGGGTATATCTCCAATCCTGTGAAGAAGCAGTATGACGCGGATCAGATCGCGTACCTGTTCTTCATCAGCGTGGCGAAGTCGGTGCTGTCCATGGACAATATCGCCCGTCTGTTTGAGATGCAGAAAAAGATGTACACCGCCGAGATCGCCTATAATTTCTTCTGCGAAGAACTGGAGAACATGCTCCAGTACATCTTTGGCCTGAAGGATCATGTGGATGCGGTGGGTACGCCGGAGGATAAGTCCGAGACAAAAACCATGCTGCGCTCCACCATTATTGCGGTGACACACATCATTTATCTGTCCAGCCGGTTTGAGAACATGAAGGCTCCGGAGGACGCTGCCTCCGCTGACCGCATGTCCCTGCCCGAGGCGCCGGAGAAGGAGGCGTGAGCATGAACATCTGTGTGAAGGACGGCGAACGTCTGCTTTCCCCGGCTGATCCCGGGCTGCGCTACACCGGCCGCATCGGCGGTACGGCGGATGCGCCCTTCTTTATCTTCCCCTGCTCCTCGGTGGAAATGAAGGTTGCCGGGCGGACGCTTCGGGTGGCGCTGGAGAATCAGCACTCCTATTTTGAGAACCGTCTGGGCGTGATCGTGAACGGCGAGCAGACAGCAATCCTGCTGGAAAAGGGCGAGCAGATCATCGACCTCAGCCATCTGCTGACGGCGGATGTGAACGAAGTACTTCTCTTCAAGCGGCAGGACTGCTGCCATGCTTATACACTCCGGGGCTTTGTGGTGGCGGGTGAGCTGCTGCCGCTGCCGTCCCGGCCCGTCCGCCGCATGGAGGTCTATGGGGACAGCGTGTCCGCAGGTGAGGTCTCCGAGGCGGAGTTTGCCTGTGCCCAGCCCGATCCCCAGGGACATAACGGCCTGTACTCCAACAGCTGGCTCAGCTACTCCTGGCAGGCAGCGCGTCTGCTGAATGCTGAGCTTCATGACATCGCCACCGGCGGCATGGCGCTGCTGGACAAAACCGGTTACTTCTTCGGCCCGGACTATATCGGCCTGGAATCCGCCTGGGACAAGGTGAATTACTATCCGCCCTTCGGCGAGTCCACCCCCTGGGACTTCACCCGCTGGACGCCCCATGTGGTCGTCGTCGCCATCGGCCAGAACGACCACAACCCCGTCAACATCATGGCGGAGAACTATGACAGCGCTGCCTCTGCCCACTGGCGCGCGGAATACGGCCGCTTCCTGGGCCTGCTGCGGGAGCAGTACCCCTGCGCCCATATCGTCTGCACGACGACCATTCTTGGCCATGATCCCGCCTGGGACCGTGCCATTGACGAGTGCGTCAATGCGTCGGGGGACGAGCGCATCCATCATTTCCTGTACTCGAAGAACGGCTGCGGCACCCCGGGGCACATCCGCGGGAGCGAGGCCGCCGTCATGGCCCGCGAGCTGGCGGCGTTCATTGATGCGCTGCCGGGTGTGTGGGAGGAGTGACCGCGTATGGCCGGTGATCTGCGGCGATGGCAGTGGTGGCTGACCCTGCTGGCCAACTGGGCGCTGGTGCCCTTTGCATTGCTGACTTACCGGGGCGGCGGGCCCGTATGGGGCTTGTATCTGTTGATCCAGGTGGGTACGATCTGGCTGAATGACAAGGCGTCCGGCAGCCGCTGGACGCTGGCGTTCCTGTGCGCGAACCTGATTGCCGCAACCGGTATCGCCCATTGGCTGTCCAACACGCTGTATTGCAGTCGGGTCAGCCTGGACGGCCTGTCCCATGCCATTGGCGGACTAGCCCTGATCGCCGGTGTGACGCTGGCAGGTGTGATGTCTGCAGTATGCATTGGCGCAAGGGCCTGGAAGGGCAGAAGATGACGAATCGGGAGGACGATGATCGCTTTCACGGGGAAGCCGTGCGGAATGTTCGTGTTTTTTCCAATGCTCTCCAGAGAATGTCATCTATTGTCATGTGTCAAAACGGGGAAAAGTCAACCGTTTTGCATGGGTGGCAAAAAAGGTTCGTCATTTCTAATTTTACCCCTTTTCATAACGGCTAAAATCATGTATAATACACGGTGGAATGTTTCTATCTCATCTGTTTTTCGATAAGCAACCATGCGAAATGAGGTAATTCGGCGTGACTGATTTCGTGAGCACCTGGAATGAGGAATCTTTTCTGACCACCCCCGTGGGCCCGCTGGGCCTGATCGCAATGCGCGGCACTGAGGAGCTCGCCGGTAAGGTGAACCAGTGGCTGCTGAAGTGGCGCAAGCATACGGAGGCAACCACCGTGCCCGGTGATATGACCACCGCTCCCGGCATGGGCCGTGAGGACTTCCTGGTCCACACCAGCTGCCCGCGATTTGGCAACGGCGAAGGCAAGGGCCTGATCAAGGACTCCGTCCGCGGTCTGGACCTGTACATCCTCTGCGATGTGGGTGCCTACAACTGCACCTACGACATGTACGGCCAGAAGGTTCCCATGTCTCCCGATGATCACTACATGGACCTGAAGCGCACCATCGCTGCCGTGGGCGGCAAGGCCAAGCGCATCACGGTCATCATGCCGATGCTCTACGGCGGCCGTCAGCACCGCCGCACCAGCCGCGAGTCCCTGGACTGCGCGCTGATGCTGCAGGAGCTGGAGCGCATGGGCGTGAACAACCTCATCACCTTTGATGCTCATGATCCCCGCGTGCAGAACGCCGTTCCCGAGGGCGGCTTCGAGTCTGTCATGCCCTCCTACCAGATCTTCAAGGCCCTGCTGCGCAAGGAAAAGACCCTGCAGCTGGACAAGGAGCATCTGATGATCGTCTCCCCTGACGAGGGCGCGCTGGACCGCAATATCTTCTATGCGTCCGTCCTGGGCGTGGACATGGGCATGTTCTACAAGCGCCGTGACTACACCCGCATCGTCAATGGCCGCAACCCCATCGTTGCCCACGAGTACATGGGCAACGATCTGGACGGTAAGGACGTGTTCGTCGCTGACGATATCCTGTCCTCCGGCGAAAGTATCATCGACGTGGCCCGCAACCTCAAGAAGCGCAACGCCAACCGCATCTTTGCGGCGGTCACCTTCCCCCTGTTCACCAACGGCCTGGAGCTGTACAACAAGGCGTACGAGGAAGGTCTGATCGACGGCGTGATCTCCACCAACCTGACCTACCGCACTCCCGAGCTGCAGGCTGCGCCCTGGTTCATCGAGGCGGATATGTCCAAGTACATTTCCTACATCATCGCCACCCTGAACCATGACCGTTCCCTGTCCAAGCTGCTCTCTCCCTCCGACCGCATTGCGGCCCTGAAGGAGCGCTACGAGCAGGAGCAGGTGCAGAACGGCATCAAGCTGGTGTAAGTATGCTATATTCAGGGAGTCTCCAGATGGAGGCTCCCTTTTTTGTGGGGAATTTGGTGTTTTTCTGCCGGAGGGAAGGATTTCCAGCCCTGCATCGTTAATATATTGATGACCCCCACATAAGGAGGATTTGTTTTGATGCTCAAATGTGTGCTGACCGCGCTCCTGTGCGTGCTGATGGTGCTTCCCGCCGGCGCGGAGGAGGCGGCTCCCGCCAACCCTGTGAATACCCCCGGCCGCGAGACGTGCGGCAAGCCCAACTGCTTCTGGGAGACGCCCATGGATTACCGGGACGAGGAAACCATGTGGGCCATGCTGACTGCGCCGATGACGGTGGTTTCCGGAAATTTCCGCGCCCAGGCGGAGGTCTATGCCGAGCCCAGTACGGACAGCAAGGTCATCGCCGACGTCACCCGTTCCACCCAGGGTGTGCATGTGCTGCAGCACCTGGACAACGGCTGGACGAAGATTGAATGTTATTCCAGCTCCTTCTCCGGCAGTCCCACGAAGGCCTACAACGTCCTCACCACCGGCTATATCCAGACGGAGCTGCTGGTCGAGGTGGAGGTGCGCACGGAGTTCGCATTGGTGGTGGATAAGCTCACTCAGCGGCTGTACATCTACCAGGACGGCAAGCTCCTGGATGTGCTGCTGGTTTCCACGGGCCTGCCCGCCAAGGGAGCTCCGGAAAACGAGACCCGTTCCGGCGAATACCTGCTGTACAGCCCTACCGGCAGATTTCCCTCCGGCGATTTCCAGTGCAACTATGGTATTCGCTACAATGATGGCGACCTGATCCATGAGATCCCCCACCTTAAGAGGGAAAGCGGCGATTACTACGGCCGCACCGAGCCCCTCCTGGGCCAGCGCGCCAGCCATGGCTGTATCCGCGTGCAGCGTAAGCGCACCGAAAAGGGCATCAACATGCGCTGGATCTGGAACAACATGAGGGATAAGATGAGTACCCGCCTGGTGATCTGGGAAGACTGGCAGGGCCGGCAGATCGCCATCCCCGATGCTCAGACGCCCCTGTATTACAATCCCAAGGGCGGCAAGGACTACCATGACAGCCCCACCTGCTATGGCGTTTTGGACAAGTATGAGCCCATGACCGCCTTCACCTACGGCGAGCTGGAGACGGGCGCCTACCGCGGACTGAAGGTATGCACCTATTGCAATCCGCCCCTGCGCACGGCAGACATTGAGGAGATCAATGCGGCCCATGCACCTGCGGAGGCGGCGCAATCAGCTGAATAAAAAACCGCGGCTCCGGTATGATCGGAGCCGCGGATGTTTTTACTTGACCAGGGTCAGTCCGGAGAGGATGGGCTCGGCTGCCGCGATCATCGTGGCTTCATCGGGCAGTTCCCCGTAGGGCATGGTGGCGCTGCGGAAGGTGGCGATTACACAGGCGCCCTTGTCGGTATCGAAGTAGTAGCTCAGGTAGGAGATGCCCATGCCTTCGCCCGAGCCTTCGATCTCATTGCTGATGAGGAAGATGCAGTAACCCTCCATGCCGTTGACGGTCACCGCATGGGGCTCGCCGGCCTGCCAGTGCAGGTTGTAGGAGAGGATTTTGTAGGGGTATTCCGCAGCCACAATGTCCCGGGCGGCGGTGACGTACACATCCTGCACGGTGACGTCCGCGCTGTCGGCGATGCAGAAGAAGTCCTGCTGCACGCCGTCCTTGAAGACGGAGTAGTCATCGCGGGTGTAGCCGGCGGGGATGTCAAAGTCCGCCAGGTGATAATAGCGGGGATCATCCTTGTCAGGCGCGGTGTTGATGATCAGCCAGTTTTCCTCGGTGCCGTGCAGTGTGCCGAAGTAGTTCGGGATGGAGCCTGCCACGCCGGTGATGATCGGCACCACCTGCCACAGCAGGATAAGGACAGCAATGACGGCTGCCGCGATGATCAGCTTTTTGGAATGCTGCTTCAGCCAGGCGGCAAGCTTCTCGCGCTGTGCACGCCGCTGGACGTAACGCTCCTTGGCCTTGCGGTCACGGGCACGCTGGCGCTCAGCTTTTTGATAATTCCTGCGGGATTCTTCGCTGCGGAAGTTCTTCTGGTTGCTCATGGGGGTTCCTCCTGTGGAATGTTCTTCTTGAAGATTCGTCACATGCGTGGTAAAATCCTGCTGAACGGCAGGAAATCCTGCGGATTGTTTGTTTCCCATTTGACGAGGTCGTCGCCTGTGTGATAGAATCAATTGTTATGTTTATCCTATGGGAGTATTTGCATGAACCTGAAATCCTTGTTTTCCAATATGTCGGACATGCGCACGCGGTATGCCCTGCGCCTGATGGGCCGCGTGATCGTCCTGCTGATTGGCGTGATGTTCTGCGTTTATGATCCGGCGCAGTTTGAGGTGATCCGTGGCGCGAATTTCTTCGCACGGCCGACCTGGCTGCACCTTTTGTGGGTCATCTGGGTGATTGATATGGCGGCTCAGCTGTTTCCGCTGCGCACGCAGATTTCCCTGGGATCGCAGAAGCTGTGGAAGATGCGCTTTGCCCCGCTGAAGGAGAAATTCAGCGTAGAGGCGATGAAGAAGCATATCGTCAGCACCACCCGCGCTGCCTTCAAGGTACTGCTGCTGTGGATCGCGCTGATCGCGCTGATCGGCGTGCTGCGCTATGCGGTGTGATGACCGACGTCGCGCTGTTCATGACGACCATCGTCTTCTATGTCTGCGATCTGATCTGTGTGCTGATCTGGTGCCCGTTCCGGCTGATCATGCGCAACCGCTGCTGCACGACCTGCCGCATTTTCAACTGGGATCACCTGATGATGTTTTCACCGCTGATCTTTGTGCCCAGCGTCTACTGCTGGAGCCTGCTGGGGCTGTCCGTGTGCGCGCTGCTGGTGTGGGAGATCTTCATTTTCCTGCATCCGGAGCGCTTCTGGGAGGGCGCCAACGCAGCGCTGACCTGCGCGTCCTGCACGGACAAGCTGTGCACGCAGTACTGCCGCAAGCTGCGCCCGGAGAAGAAGAACTGACCATCCGAATACCAAAAGCCGCTGAAGGTTCTGCAACGCCGAACCTCAGCGGCTTTTGCGGCTCATTGCCAGGTGATCTTCCGGGGTACGAACAGGCGGATGACTTCTTCCACGATGGCCATCCTGTCCGCGTCAGGGAGCGGCTCGAAGGCCGTCAGCGTCACCTTGCCGTCCTTTTCCTTCCATTTGCCGACGACACGCCCGTGCAACAGGATCGCCGGATGGACAATGCCCGCCAGGTTGAAAATACTCCGCAGGTGGACCGGCGGCAGGAAGGGATTATCCTCCTTGCGGTAGCCCAGCATCAGGGGATCAAAGCCTGCCAGCAATCGGACCGGCGGCAGATCGCATTCCGGGTCGCCGTTGGGGATGAAGAAATACTCCCGGCCGTCCACGACCAACGTCTGCACCGGCAGATGAGACAGCAGTGCCTTCAGCTCTGCCTGCGTCCAGCGGAAGAAGTATGCTGCATCCCGCAGGGTGGCCGGGCCATAATGGGTGAAGTACCTTCGGGCAAGCTCAAGGCGGGCAGGAAATTCCCCCGCCGGCGTAAAAGGAACCAAAGGCCGGTAGCGTTTGGCTTCCAGCGGATAGCATTCGTCCGCCATATCCACGCGGAAGGCGATGGCGCCGATGTTCGCCAGCTCGGCGATCAAGCCGCCCCAGGGGCTGAAAACCCGCGCTTCCTCTGCTTCGGTCATGCCGCAGGCGCGCAGGTGGAGCCGCAGGGCTTCTCTTTCCTCCACGCCGGATGCGATGGCGTCCAGGGCAAGGCGGGCGAGCTCGGTCTCTCTTGCCGGCGGATTGGCATGTCCCCGCGACGACGTCCACGCATACCAGTCCGACCGGCATACGTCCCCGGCGCTTCCGCAGCATCGGAGATACAGCGGCAGATCCCGCTCCGGCACCAGGTGCAGCGTTCCGCGCAGTGTCCAGGTTTTGACCAGGTCATCCACATAAACCTCGTGGGAGCGGATGCGCAGGGCATGCACCGCGTTGCGCAGGAACTGAGCCTGGAAGCCGCAAAGATCCGCCGCCGGGTCGATCCCCGGGGACAGCAGGTGCTGATTGTGCAGACGATAGAGCAATATATCGGATGCAGTCCGACAGGCGGCAGCCATGGATGTCACCCCCTGATGTAGGTGTTCATGTCCTGGAAGGTGTAATAATGCAGACAGTGCGCATCCATCTCGATGCGGATCTTCGGCAGTGCGTTGATCTCCGCCAGTGCGGCAGCCAGCTGTGCAACCTCATCGGGGCCGTAGCTGCCGGGCCTGAAATAGGCCAGCGTCACATGGGGCGTGAGGGGATAATTCAGTGCTACCACATCCTGATACGCCGCATGCATGGACATCAGGCGGGCGCAGTCCTCCTCTGTGTCCGGCGCGAAGCCCAGGCAGACGCTGCCGTTTGTCATGTTGAAGGCCAGGGTGGAGGTCAGGCGGATGGGAGGCTGATCCTCCGCGCGCTGTCCGGCCAGAATGGCCCTGGCCTGCTTGCCCGTTTGGTGGACGGGTTCGCGCAGGGCGGCTTCATCCACGCCGTTGAGCAGGTCGTGGAGCGTCATGTGCAGCGTAGCAGGCGCAAGGGGTGCGGCCAGCATCCAGCCGCAGCGGTGATGGAGGATCAGCTGCAGCCGGGCGATTTGAAGCTGCGTCCTGGCGGGAAGATCGAAAATCATGGTGTTCCCGAAAAAGGGAAGAAGCGGCCCGTCAGCCGCGACTTTTTCCACCAGCAGAGGTTTGGTGATGAGTGAGCCCTCATGGGGCAGGCTGTCCCGCTGGAATCCATCCACCCGGGCGTGAAATTCGTGCAAGGTTTCCATTATATTTCCTTCCAGAGCGCGTCCAGCAGCGCGGCGATATTGTCTTCGGAGTATTCAATCTCGGCGGAGTACATGCGAGCCAGATCGATGCAGTCGGCGAGGGTACAGCCGGACTTTGCGGCACACAGTGCAGCCAGAATCCACGTGGACAGCACGCAGAACGCCACCCGACCGGGAATGTCGTCGTCGTTAAGAGCACCCGGCAGATGCCGGTACAGCAGGTATACGGTGAAGTTGCTCCATGCTCTTTGCATGGATTTCGCCTCTTTGGAGGTGCCCCCGAAGGGGTCCAGGGGGCGATCGGAAAGCCCCCTGGGAACAAGCAGGTCCAGACAGTGATCCCATGTGGAGTCAAGCCGCTCCAAATTGCGATAAACCTCCGCCCAGTCGCGCTCAGGGATGGTGAAATTCACCGCAGCCAGCAGCCTGTCCAGCCGTGCGGCAAGGGGCTGGGTTTCGTTCTGCATGATGCAGATCAGCGCTGTGCGCAGGGCCAGCAGGTTGGCTTCCTCCTCGTTGGGTTCATCATCAGCACCGTCATCCTCCAGGAAGATCAGCTGCATCGGCTCTTCCTGCGAGAGGATCAGCCGCGCTGCTTCCTCGCAGCACAGGCCCAAACCGATTTCCGTGCGATCAGCGAAATAATTCCGGAACCGGGGATGATCCGCGCAGATCTGGCACAGCGTATCCTCGCCCAGTGCGGTGATCAGGTCGCACAGGCCGCTTTGGTTCAGCATCGGGCAGCGCTCGCCCTCGCCAAGGCGGAAGGATGACACTTCGCCATCATCAATGGAGGCGTTAAGCCGTGCGCCGAATTCGCCGGGGATGCGGCGGTAGGCCTCGCGGGCGTCCGGGTCAATGTCGATCTCCCAGCCGATGCAGCAGGAGTGCCGGCATCTGTCCGCGATGCAGCGGAAGGCCGGGTAGTAGTTGGGCGCAACGATTTTCATGCCAGCGCCTCCGCAAGCGACGCCGCAAAGGCACGAACGGTGACGTCCTCCGCTTTCTCCCACAGGCGGGCGGTCAGGTGGGGGATGCCGTCCTGTTCCCACAGCAGACACAGCCGCTGACAGCGCTCGGTGTTGTCGATCATCTGGACAATCGGTTCGGACACATCCACATGCTCGCAGTGCGCCGTCTGGATGACCTGATACCAAGCGGGGGTGGTGTAGTCCTCCTGGGCGAAGGCCTTGAGCCAGGGGTGCTGCGCGTCGATGCACAGGCCCAGCGTGCCGATGGGCACCGGCTTGCCCATGCTTTCGCTGATGGAGCGGAACATGGGGTAGCACCAGAAATCGCTGGCGTAAGTGGCGGGCAGCTTGCCCTTATCGGCCATCACCGGGGCAAGCCCGGCGCTGGCTACACTCGGCGATTGCTTGCAATCGCTCTCGTTAGTCGGGCGAGGCCCGACCTCAATGCTGTCCGGAATAACAATGGCAGGCACGGCGGAAGCCTTTGCCTCCTCGGTAGACTTCACGAACGCCACGCGCTTGTCGCCCAGCGTGATGCCCTCGCGGGTGATCTCGATGGGGTACTCGGGGAACACCCAGATGGGATAGTGGTTGACCGTGCCGTCCTCCAGCGTCAGACGGACGGTGAGGCGGCGGGTCTGGAAGGGCTGCGTGTGCACCTGGCCCAGGCAGACGCCGACCGGCGTGGACAGCCGCTTGCCCGTGTTTTCCACGGGGACGGTCTGCTCAGCGAGGACGGTATCGCCGTCCAGCAGCTCGCATAGGACGGAGGTATGCACCTTGCGCGGGTCGCACTCGCTGACGCGGACGCAGAAGCGCACCTCATCCCCGCAGGTGAGGACGAAGCGCTCGAACTCGCCCAGCACTACCGTGGAGGCGCAGAATTCCCGCCACTCCTCGGCGGAAATCAGGCCCTTCGACTCCATGAAGGCGTTCAGCACGCCCACCAGCGCGGTGCCCTGGCCGGTGAAGTCCTGCAGGTCAAGCAGCTGGAAGCCGCTGAGTTCCGACGTGCGCAGGAAGGTCTCGATCTCCCGCCGGTAGCAGTCGATGGCCAGCTTGCCCGCGCTGCGGAAGAAACGCTCGTGGTCTTCCCACAGCCCGGCAGCTTGCAGCCGCTCGCGGAACACCTCGAAGTTGCGGGCCTTGAGGGGGCCGGTGTATTTGTCAATTTCGTCGAAGTCCGGGTAGAACTCATACTGCCCGACCTCATGGCTGATGACGGGCACCTCGGGGAGGAAGGCCTGCGCGCTTTCCGCATCGACCTCCTTCACGCCGGTGCCGTACTGGATGAGCACCTTGCCGGCTTTGCCAGTGTTGTCAGCCACCACCTCCGGCGCGATCATCTTGTCATAATTGCTGACGGACTCCGGTTCGGTCGTCTGCACGATGCCCTGGGGCGCGTCGCACATGGCGTAGCTGCCGCGGATGAGCCGATCACCCGACAGGCGCACGCCAACGAAGACGTCCTCCTCATCCAGCACCTCCGGCACCCACTGGAAGTTGTTCGCGCCGGAAATGTAGAGCTTGTCCGGGTCGAATTTGCGGTATTCGGCCAGCATGGCGTTCAGGGCCTTTTTGCTGCCCCACAGCTCGTTGCCCATGGACAGGAACACGAAGCTGGGATGATGCCCGTATTCGCCCAGCATGCGCAGGCCCTCGCCAAACAGGAACTGCCGCTCGGCAGCGTTGTAGCCTTCCTCGCCCTCCTCGGTGATCGTCCCCCAGAAGGGCAGCTCCGGGGACATGACGATGCCCAGCTCGTCAGCGGCGGTGAATGCCGCATCCGGCGGGCAGCAGGTGTGGAAGCGGTAGTGGTTGACGCCGTAATCCTTCGCGGTTTGCAGCACCTTGCGCCAGCTGTCCACGTCGGTGGGGGCGTAGCCGGTGCGGGGGAAGATGAGGCCGTCGTGCTTGCCGCGCAGGAACACCTCACGCCCGTTGCACGTAAGGCTCCGGCCCTTGCCCTCGAATTTGCGAAGACCAAAGGTGGTCTCATACACGTCGCCGTCCACGTCGATGGAGAGGGTGTGCAGGTTGGGGGAGAACTCGTCCCAGAGGGCTTCATTGCCCGTCAGGGGGAGGACGCCCTCCAGCGTGCGGCCGTTGATGGGGATGAGCTGCTCCATCTGACCGGGCAGCGCGACGGAGGCAAAGCCGCTGTGCTCACCGAGCACGTCCGCCCGGATGCGGATGCTGCCGCCCGCGATGTCCGGGAACACCTGCACCATACTGACGAGGGTCTTCGCCACCGTCAGGCTGATCTCGCCGGTGATTCCGTTCCAGTTGGACTGGGTGTCCTGGCTGGTCAGGTGGCCGCCGCGGGTGGGGTAATCGGTGTTGTCCACGCGCACGACGAGGGTGTGGACGCCTGCCGTCAGCCCCGTCAACAGATAGCGGTGGGGCGCGCACAGGCTGTCCTGACGGCCGATCATTTTGCCGTCCAGGTACACGGTGGTTTTGCGGGTGCGCTCCAGGGTGAGCTGCACCTGCATGTCCTGCCAGTCGCCGGCTTCAAATGTGCGCATGAACCACGCATAGCCCTCGAATTTGCGGGCGTCGGTGAGGAAGTAGGTCTCCCGGGCGGGATTTTGATGGCCGAGTCCGGCAGCGGAGGTCGTGCCAGGAAGCATCATTTCATCAGGATAAACGGCGGGCAGGGCAGGGGACTTCGCAGTGTCCAGATAAACCTGCCACAGGCCGGAAAGATCGATCTTCTGCATCATTCATACCTCGTGTGCTGATTGGTGCGGCAGCGGGCAAGCGCTGCGCCGGAACGTACATACAGCATGTCCAATGGACAAATCGTATACCCTATTATACGGCGAAGCGGAAGTTTTTTCAATCAACTTTACATACTTGTTCATATTCGGTTGAAAAATCTCAATTATGATTTATAATGTATCATGGATGTATGCGGTTTGCCCGTGAAAGGATGGACCTGACGATGTGGACGCGAATCAAAATGGGCTTTGCGCGCTTTATGCAAGGCAGAAACGGTGTGGATAACCTGGGCTACCATGCCCTGTGGGCAGGGCTTGCGCTGGCGCTGATCAATATGGTTTTCGGCGGCTTGGTCGGCAACCCGGCGGTTCGTATGGCGATCAACCTGCTGGGCAACGCGCTGTATTTCTATGCGTTATTCCGGATGCTCAGCCGGAATGTGGAAAAGCGCCGCGTGGAAAACGAGCGCTATGTGAGCTTCCTGTCCAACTGGAAAAAGGAAGTGAAGCAGTTTTTCCTCCGGCTCAAGGGCAAGAGGGAGTACAAGTACTTCCGCTGCCCCTCCTGCAAGAACCGCCTGCGCCTGCGCCGCGGCTGCGGAGAGAAGCACATCACCTGCCCCGTGTGCAAGCACCAGTTCGACCAGAAGGCGTGAGAAAATGTTCGGCTATGTAAGACCCAATCTGACGGATATGTCACCGGAGGCGCAAAGTCGGTACCGTGCCCATTACTGCGGGCTGTGCCACGCCATCGGCGCGCGGCACGGACAAGCTGCCCGCATGGCGCTGACCTTCGATCTGGCGTACCTGACAGTTTTCCTGGGCTCGCTGTATGAGCCGGAGGAGGCGTCCGGCGAGGGTAAATGCATTCCCCATCCGGTGAAGCGGCATGTCTGGGTGCGTTCCTGCGTTACCGATTACGCGGCGGACATGACCATCGCGCTGACCTGGCACAAACTCCTGGATGACTGGCAGGATGACCACAGTCTCCCTGCGAAGGCTGCGTCATCTCTGCTGAAGAAGGCCTATGCCAGGGTGAAGGCTGACTGGCCCCGGCAGTGCGGCGCGATCGAATCGGCGCTGCGTGACTTGAGCGAGGTCGAGAAACGGCGCGACCCGTCCCCGGATGCGGCGGCGCGATGCTTCGGAGAGCTGATGGCGGAGCTTTTCGTGATGCAGGAGGACTACTGGGCAAACGCCCTGCGCGCCTTCGGATACGCCCTGGGACGGTTTATTTATCTGCTGGACGCTGCCTGCGACGCGGACAAGGACGCGAAAAAAGGCAGCTACAACCCTGTCCTCCTGATGGACAGGAAGCCTGAGGACATGCGCGATACCCTCGAGATCATCCTGGGCGACGCTTCCGCCGCATTCGAGAAGCTGCCGCTTATCCAGGATGAGGAGATCCTGCGGAACATCCTTTACTCCGGCGTGTGGCAGGGCTACAACGAATATCTCCACAAGAAAAACAAGCGGAAAGAAAGCGAGGTGGAAGGCCATGGTGACGAATCCTCATCAACTGCTGGGCGTATCTGAGAACGCAACGCAGGAGGAGATCAAACGCGCCTACCGACGCAAGGCCAAAGAGTGCCACCCTGACCTGCACCCCAATGATCCCGACGCGGCACGAAAGATGAACGAGCTCAACGAGGCCTATGACATGCTGATGAATCCGGACAAGTACAAGCAGCGTCAGCAGCAGAATCCCTACGGCAATCCGTACGGGCAGTCCTACGGCGGGCAAAGCTACGGCGGGTACAGCCAGAACAGCCGGCAGAGCAATCCCTACGGACAGCAGGGCCAGCAGTACGGGCAGTCCTATGGCGGCCAGGGCGGCTGGCAGAGCTATGGCGGCTTCGGGTTTGAGGATATCTTCGGCTTCGGCGGATTCCAGACCCAGGCGCCGCCGCCCACCGAACAGCCCGGTGATCCTGAACTGGTGCGCCAGGCCATCCGCGATATTCAGATGCGTGCGTACAACTCAGCCATCCTGCACCTGAGCAATGTCGTCAGCACACAGCGTAACGCCCGGTGGTACTATCTTTCCGGCGTGGCCAATCACGGTGCAGGCAACACCGTACAGGCGATGGAACACATGACCCGCGCCTGCCAGATGGACCCCGGCAACGGCGTGTACCAGACGCTGTTGCGCCAGTACCGGCAATCGGGGCAGACCTATCAGCAGAATGCCGGCAGCTATCGCACGACCTTCTTTGATCCCAGCCGGCTGTGCTATTTGTGCTGCCTGATGCAGATGTGCTGCCCCTACGGGCCGGGAATCATCTGTTGTTAAGATGAGCAGGAGGAACTCCTCAGTCCGCTTGTGCGGCCAGCTCTCCTGTGAAGGGGCGCCGGAGTAAATGAGCCTCCCTTTTGCAGGGGAAGTCGGAGGGGTTCACGTCGCTGCATGCAGAAAGGATATGATCATTATGAGCAAAGTGATCGGCATCGATCTTGGCACCACCAACAGCTGCGTTGCCGTGGTGGAGGGTGGCGTGGCGACCATCATCCCCAATGACAAGGGCGAGCGTACCACGCCCTCCGTCGTGGCCTTCACCGATTCCGGTGAGCGCCTTGTCGGTACTGCGGCAAAGCGCCAGGCGGCGGTGAATACCCGCCGGACCGTGGCTTCCATCAAGCGTCACATGGGCACCGACTGGAAGCAGGAACTGGGCGGTAAAATGTACAATCCCCAGGAGATCAGCGCGATGATCCTGCGCAAGCTCCGCGAGGACGCCGAGGCCTACCTGGGCGAGAAGGTCACCGATGCGGTGATCACCGTGCCGGCGTACTTCAACGATATCCAGCGCCAGGCCACC
>JAFXFR010000152.1 GCA_017513475.1 Clostridia bacterium | reverse complement strand
GATGGTCTGGCCCTGATAGGGCACGTCGGTGGTGCCGAGCACCTTCAGCGCCACGAACTCGTAGAGCTGCTCGACCATTTCCATGATCTCGTTGTAATCCGCGTAAGCCTGGTAGGTCTCCACGGAGGTGAATTCGGGGTTGTGGGTGGCGTCCATGCCCTCGTTGCGGAAGATGCGGCCCACCTCATATACGCGCTCGAAGCCGCCGACGATCAGGCGCTTCAGAGCCAGCTCGGTCTCGATGCGCAGGAACATGGGCAGGTTCAGGGCGTTGTGATGGGTGCGGAAGGGACGGGCGGAAGCGCCGATCTCGAGGGTGTGGAGCACGGGGGTGTCCACCTCGAGGTAGCCGCGGCCATCCAGGAATTCACGCACGGCGGCGATGATCTTGGAGCGCTTGCGGAAGGTGTCGCGAACCTCGGGGTTCACGATGGTGTCCACGTAACGCTGACGGTAGCGCAGGTCGGTATCTACCAGGCCATGGAACTTCTCCGGCAGCACCTTCAGGGACTTCGTCAGCAGCGTCATGGACTTGACGTGCACGGAGATCATGCCGGTCTTGGTGCGGAAGGGGATGCCCTTCACGCCGAAGATATCGCCGATGTCGCTCTTCTTGAAGGCGGCGTAGGCCTCCTCACCCAGATCGTCGCGGGTGACGTAGATCTGGATGCTGCCCTGGCCGTCCAGGATGGAAGCGAAGGACGCCTTACCCATCACGCGGCGAGCCATCATACGGCCGGCGATGGCGACTTCCACAGGTTCCGCATCATCCACGAAATTGTCGATGATCTCCTGGGAATGGTGGGTCACGTCATAACGGGTGATTTCATAGGGATTCTGACCGGCGTCGATGAGGCCCTGCAGCTTCTGACGACGGATGATCTCCTGCTCCGACAGCGGCGGAGTCAGGGGGGTTACGGGATAATCAGCCATTGTATGTACAACTCCTGTAATCAATGATTAAGTACAGCCATGCAGCCCGCGCGATGAGCGCGCGGACGCACACTCCGGGTAGAGCCCCGTGTTCCACGCGGCAGGTCTATGAAGAAACAGTCGACCCAATCGCGCGAAATGTGACGAAGTCACCGGTGGATGTCCAGAATACGCAGGGTCAGGAAGCCCTTGGGGATCTCAGCTTCGACGGTGTCGCCGACCTTGTGGCCCAGCAGCGCCATGCCGATGGGGCTCTCGTTGGAGATCAGGCCCTTGAGGGGATCCGCTTCGTCAGCGCCCACGATGCCGTACTCGGACTCCTTGCCGGTATTCACGTTCAGGTACTTGACGGTGGTGCCCACGGACACGCTGTCGGTGTTGATCTCACTCTCGGAGACAACCACGGCGTTGTCGATGATGGACTTCAGGCGGGTGATCTCCGCCTCGTTCTTGGCCTGATCGTTGCGGGCCTCGGTGTATTCAGCGTTTTCGGAAAGGTCGCCGAAGCCGCGGGCGACTTCGATGGCGTTGATGATTTCCTTACGCTTGACGTTGATCAGGTAATCATACTGCTCCTGAAGTTTCCGGAGACCTTCCTCCGTCATTACATTGCGCTTTTCTTCAGCCATGAGTAACAGCTCCTTTCAATCGCCGGGGATGCTTGCCCCTGGCGGTACAAAGCACCTGCATTTCTGCAGGCGCATACTTGTCCAGTATCACCGATATATTATAGCTGCAAAACCGGGGAATGTCAACGATTTCGCGGCACTTGCAGGAAAATAGTTGAGAGGAAGACCGCACTGTTCCTGCTTGCGCAGGCGCTGGCGCCGTGGTATAATGTGCGATGGATAATTTGTACTTCGAGGTGCTTGTATGAAGCGCATTGTTCTGCTTGCCACCGGCGGCACCATTGCCTGCCGGCAGACGTCCGACGGCCTGACGCCCGCCCTGCGCGCCAGCCAGATGCTGCACAGCGTGCCCTTCCGCACGGATGTGGAGATCATCCCGCGGGACGTGTTCTCGATGGATTCGTCCAACATCCAGCCGGAGGAGTGGTCCATTCTGGCCAGCGCGGTGGATCGCGCCATGGAGGAAGCGGACGGCGTGGTCATCACCCACGGCACGGATACCATGGGCTACACCGCCGCGGCGCTGTCCTATATGCTGCACGGACAGACGAAGCCGGTCATCATCACCGGCTCCCAGCTGCCCCTGGGCGCGCCCCTGTCCGACGCGGAGACCAACCTGAGCTGCGCCATCGAGGCAGCCTGCAAGGGCGTTCCCGGGACGTATGTGTGCTTTGCGCGCAAGCTGATCCACGGGACCCGCGCGGTCAAGACGCACACGATGTCCTTCGATGCGTTCTCCAGTGTGAACCGCTCGCTGGCGGGCATCGTGGATTCGGAAGGCGTGCGGTTCATGCGGCCGCAGAAGATCACCGGGCCTTATCAGTTCCGCCCCAGCGTGGACAGCCGGGTGTTCCTGCTCAAGCTGGTGCCGGGTACCCAGCCGGATGTGCTGGATTTCGTGGCGCAGGCCGGATATCGCGGCCTGGTGATCGAGGCCTTTGGCCTTGGCGGACTGCACTATATCCGCCGGAATCTGGTGGAAAAGCTGCGGATGCTGCGGGAAAAGGGCGTGCGCATCCTGGTGCTGACGCAGTGCATGTATGAGAAGGCGGATCTGTCGATTTACGAGGTGGGCAATCAGCTGCTGAAGACGGATGTGATCAGCGGTATGGACCTGACCACAGAGGCCGCCGTAACGAAGATGATGTGGGCCCTTGCCCAGGACAACACAGACGAGCTGCTGACGTCCGACCTGTGCGGTGAGATCAGACAAGACGGCTAAGCCCAGCCGGGGACAAAAAAAGGGTGTCGAGAGGGCCGATGGCCCTTCGCAGGGTCAAGGGACAGCGTCCCTTGCCGCCGGAGGCACCCACGCCGCAGCGGAGGCTTCGCCTCTTTTTCTGCCCCGTGCGCCTTTCGCGAATCCAACGGATTCGCCGAAACAGCTCACCCAGCCCAAAGAAAACAGACCTTCCCCCAAAACACAGAATCCCCGGCAGGAGGCACACAACCTCCGCCGGGGATTTCATTATGCCAGATAATCCCGTGCCAGCACCAGCGCCACGCTGGCCGTCCAGGTATAGGCCAGATCGCGCAAGCCCTTGCCGGTCAGGGCGTCGAAGTTCTCCGCAAAGCCGCTGGCAGCCGTCATGTCCACAAAGCGGCGGGCAGCCTCACGGGCCAGCGCAGCCTCGCCGCATTTCTCCAGGCCGTCGATCATCAGCATGGTGCTGGGCGCCCAGATGGGCCCGCGCCAATAGCCGTCGTCGCGGTAGAAGGGGCTGGCGGGGCTCTCGGTGGCAAAGCCGTGGGCGGTGAAGTACTTGTCGCTGCTGACGAGGTCGATCACCTTCCGGCGCACGCTCTCCGGCAGCCGCTTGCCCAGCACCAGAATCTCGTAGGGCAGCAGGCTCTCGTTCTCGATGATCTTGCCGGTGGAGAGCTGAATGGCGACGGGCAGGTCATCCCGGAAGCAGCGCTCCAGGAAGAAGGCCAGATGATCGTCCGCATCCTCCTGCCAGCGCTGGGCGTCGTCCTCGCGGTGCAGACGGCGGGCAAGGTCGCTGAGTATCTCCATCTGGATGATCATGAAGGCCTGCAGCTCCGGCGTGGCGACCGGCGGCAAAAGCGAGAACGCGGTGGAGTTGTCCCAGCCGGAGTCATTGCCGTGGTTGTAGTAGTACAGCCCGTCGCGGCGGCGGTAGTTCATCCACCACAGCGTCCAGCGGGAGAGAAAGTCGTACGCCTCCTCCATCTGCGCGGGGGAGAGCGTCATGGTTTCCATCAGGCGGCGGAGCGTCCAGCCGTGGATGGGCGGCTTGCAGTAATTCCAGATGACGTGCTGGTCGCTGATGCTGTCAGGCAGACGGCCGGTGACGTCCTGATGATCCGCCATGATGATGTAGGCGTCCCAGGCGGTCTCCGGATGGCTGCCGGCCAGCGCGAGAGCGTTGAAGCAGTGATCCCAGCTCCACACGTTGTTCATCCAGTTTTTTGACATCAGCATGCCCTCGCGGCGCAGGAAGCCGCCGGGGCGCACCAGGAAGCTCCAGTCGATGAAGATCGCCAGTTCGCCCATGGTGCGGTAGGCCTCGGGCAGCACAGGGAAGGCGTCGCGGAAGGCGCGGAAGGCCGCGTTCATGTTATCGCGGGCCGCGTCGAAGTCATCCATGGGAAGAACTTGGTCCCACTCGGTCTCGACCTCGAGGATCGCAAAGCGGAAGCCCGCATCGCCTGAAAAGGACAACCGCGACCACAGGGAGGAGCTCTCCTCCCACTGCTGATCCAGCTCGCACGTGCCGCCCTGGGGGACGATCAGGTACTGGCAGTTGTTCTTGTAGCAGTTGGCCATGTAGAGGGTGCGGCCCTCGTGCAGCAGGGGATAGATGTAGTCGTAGGGGCCGTTTTCGGTGAGGAAATCCAGGGTGAGGCTGCAGCCGGGGCCGCCGCGGAAGAGCAGCGTCCGGTCATCGGCAAAGCAGCACTCGATCTCGCCGCCATCGCCGGTGAAGCGCAGGGCAGTATCCTCCAGCAGCGCGGTGTAGTCCGTGCCGCTGGGAAAAACGGGGGTCAGGCGGGCGATCAGCGGCGTGATGGTGCAGTTACGGATGGTGCGCAGATGCAGGCCGGCCGCATTGCCGTGGCCCTGATGATTCTCGTTCAGGTGCGACAGCGCCAGGTAGGAGCCCCGGCAGGAATAGGGGACCTGGTGCAGATCAATGGGGTAGATCATGGGTGGGCCTCCTTGGCGGGCATCCTGCGCAGAAGCAGGTCGTATTCATAGCTGTCGCCCTGGTAGGATTCGCTCCTGCGGGCGACGAATTCGGTGAAGCCAAACTTGCGGTACAGGTGTTTCGCGCGGAGATTGTCGTCCTCCACGCCGATGGTGATCTCCCGGTAGCCGCGGGACTCGATGGCGTCGATCACACCGCGCAGCAGGACTTGTCCATAGCCCAGCCCCTGCCGTTCCTCCAGAATGCGGTAGGCGGACAGGTAGGCGCGCTGCCCGTCGATGGCAGCCAGGGGATCGTCGCTGCGCCAGGTGACGTGCAGCTCGCCGATGAGCTCATCACCCTCAAAAAGCAGGTAGATGCTGAACGCGCCGGATTCGATCAGCCGGGTATTCTCGGCGATCATGGCGGGCACGTCGTTGTAGTCGAACAGGGCCGTCAGCGCGTGCAGCTCGGAGGCGGACATGGGGCGGAGGGTCAGATCAGCCATGGCGATCCTCCTCAAACAGCCTTTCCACCGCGCTGAACAGGCTCTCCCGGATGTTCGGGAACTGCTTGCGGCTCTCGCGGATGAACTGCTTCACGTCCTCGCGCCTTGTCTTTCCATCCGCCGGGCAGGGATTCTTGACTACCGGCAGCTCGTACTTGCGGGTAAAGCCGATCACGTCCCGCTCATCCACGTAGAGCATCGGACGCAGCACCTGCAACCCGGTTTTGTCCAGCTGCGTCACCGGCGGGAAGCAGTCGTACCGGCCCTCCAGGAACAGGTTCATCACGCTGGTTTCGATGAAGTCGTCCTTGTGGTGGGCATAGGCAATTGTCGTGCAGCCAAGGTCAAGGGCGGTCTGGTTCAGCGCGCCCTTGCGCATCTTCGCGCACAGGGCACAGGGGTTCTTTTCCTTGCGCTCCTCGAAGACGATCTGGTAGATTTGCGTCTGCACATGGTGGAAAGCCACGCCGTGCTGATCGCAGAAATCCGCCATGCGCCGGATGTTCTCCGCCGACATGCCTGCGCCCACGTCTACATGGATGGCGTGCAGCTCGAAGGGCACGGGGTAGAACCGCCGCAGCGCCGCCAGACCCGCCAAAAGGCACAGGCTGTCCTTGCCGCCGGAAAGCCCCACGGCGATTTTGTCCCCCGGCGCGATCATGTCATACCGCTGGATGCACTGGCGGAGCAGGCTCGTCAGCCTTTGCAGATCCATGGACATTACAGGCTCGCTCCGATCTTTTCCAGGTGCTCCCGGGCCGCCACGGCGTTGCCGGGATTGGTGTTCTCCAGCGTCATGGGGACGTTGCGCTCCTTGGCCAGGGCGCACAGGGGGGCGTAGTCCATGTCGCCCAGACCGGCGGCGCAGGACACCACGTTCGAGAACACATCCGTGTTGGGGACGCTGGCCTTGAGCTGCTGACCGCGCTCCTCGGCGTAGGGGATGAAATCCTTGATGTGCAGCAGCGCCGTATTCTTGCCCAGACGGGCGACGCCGTCGGCGATGATGGCCTTCGCGTCCGCCACGTTGTCCTCGGAGAGCAGGTTCACCGCGTCGAGGATGACCTTCAAATTGGGGGAAACCACTGCCTTCAGCACCCGCTCGCAGCGTTCGGGTGTGGAGACGATGTGGCGGATGACGGGCTCGATGGCAAACAACTGCCCGACCTCCTCGGCGTAACGTACCACGGGGATCACGCGATCAATGAAGAGCTGCAGGGCTTCTTCCGTGTAGCACTCGGGGCAGGTCTTGTAGCCGGTGTTGGGTGCGCCGGTTTCCGTGCCGACCAGCAGCACACCGATCTTCTTGGCAAAGCGCAGGTGGGCCTTGTAGATCTCCACCGTCTTTTCGTGGCTCTCCAGGTCGGGGGAGCACAGGTTCAAGTAGCAGCCCAGCAGCACGCAGGTCTGGCCGTTCTTGTCCAGCTCAGCCTTGACCTGGGCGGCCAGCTCGTCGGTGAGGAGCGCGGGCGCATCGCTCATCTTGAAGCCGGGGATGACCTTGCTCATGGCGATGTGCACGCAGGTAAAGCCCTGGGCCTTTGCGGCGGCAAGGTGCTCGGCGAGATTCGTGCCGGCGGTATCATGGAGTCGGATGCCGATATTCATAGGGCAGTCCTCCTGTGTCGTGTCGTTTTCATTAGTATAGCGCATTTCGGCGGATTTGGGAAGAGGACAAAACAAAAGGCCCTCCGGTACCGGAGGGCCTTGCGGCGCTTATTGGACCATCTGTTTCTGCCGCTCCAGGAAGCCCTCTGCTTCCTGCAGGGCAACCACGGCGCCGGAGAGTGCATCGCTCTCGACGTCCTGTGCGACGTACTCTCGCAGGGCGGTGATCACTGCCTGCAGATGCGCGGCGCAGTCGTCGAAGTCCTTTTCCCAGGCGATGCGCTGCAGATCATGCTGCACCTGCTGCCGATCCACTGTGCTGAGCAGCTCGCGGTAACGCTGCTGCAGCGCTTCCTCTGGGGAGGCCTCCGCCCGGGCGGCCCGGCGCAGCAGCTCCTTGAGGCCCTCCAGCATGTGATGCACGCAGGGTTCCGCCATGAGGCGGGCGGCCGCGGCGTCCTCCGGGTCGCAGAAGGCAGCGTCGGCGTGGTCGATGCGAACGGCGGGTACGGGGGCCACATCCGGGCAGGGGAGGCCCTCCTGCTTCAGCTCCTCGCAAACCTGAGCGATCAGTTCCGGACGGGTCTTGAGGATGGTGCGGTACTTGTTCTGGTAGCGGAGCATCTGGCTGTGACTGCCCTGGGCCAGGGACATCACGCAGGCGCGGACGGACACGCCCTTTCCCCGGGCGATGAGCACCTGCCGCAGCAGCTCGTGAGTCTCCTCCGGGGTGAAGGGGCGGAAGGCGGGGGCGCGCTGGGCTGCATCCGGCTGCTGGCGCAGGCAGGCATAATAGTAGTTGCGGATGCTGTTGGGCTTGCGGCCCAGGTCGCCGGAGAGGGACTCGAACACGCTGCGCAGGGGTGCGCCGGCGGCGTTCGCTTCCTTCACGGCGGTGAAAAGACGGGCAGTTTCGGCTTCTTTCCAGCCGGGTTTGCCTGCATGACGGGGCTTCAAGGTGGGCTGTGTCATCGTCATTGCTCCTTTATGGGGTCGATTTGCCCTTAATGTATCCGGCGGATGTATGCATTATGCATGTCACATCAGTGGGAGCAGCGCCTCGGCGAGCGTGAGCTGTCCCTGAAAACACCGCCATGCTGCGCTGTGTACCTCTGCTGCAGGGATATACGCATTGACGGCGGAAAGCGAGGTGCGTGCAGCGGATTCCACCCTCGCGGATGTGCCGGCGGCATACAGCGCCAGATCTCTGCGGACGGTGTGCAGCGACTGTGAGACGAGAGCCTTCTGTGCATCGGCGGAAACGAGATGGCTCAAAAGCAGCGTAGCCTCCGCAGGGGCATCCGGCGTGATGGAGGCCAGCCATACCTGGTCGGTGATGACCTCATCCGCCGTCATCACCCGAAAGGGAAAGCCGCTGCCGCCGCTGACCGTCCCGGAGAAGGCGGCAAGCTGCCCGGTGGTGAGCACCGCGGTGGCGCACTGCCGGCGCTGAAAGGCCGCGTATACATCTGCGGATGAAAGCGTGCCGAAGTCATCCGGCAGCGGCGGACGGACGTCCAGCAGCATCAGGGTGAACAACGCTGCGCCGCCGGGAGACTGCAGCGCGCAATCTGCCTGCCGGGCGGCCTCCAGGGGATAAGCGGGCTCCGGCGTGGAGGCTGCCGCGGTGGCTGCGGGCCTGCCCAGGAGCGTTGTGGGTGCAGGAGTCAGGGCGGTTCCGGGCTCCAGGGCGCTGTCGATGGCCAGCGCCCACGCGCTCCAGCACAGCGGCAGGCCGTATTGCTGGTTCTGCCAGCGTCCGCAGCGCAGAAGTTCTTCCCGTAATAGCGATGAGACGTCTCCTGTCAGCGGCAGGAAGCGGGAGGCGGGATCCTGGAGATCTCCCGGCAGGTACAGAACCACGTCCGGTATGACGGCTTCGGGCGCGGACAGCTCCTCAGCCGGAACTGTTCGCAGATAGGTGGAGACCTGCGGGTGCTGCTTCTCAAACTGCTGCAGCCGGCCCTTCAGCCAGGCTTGTCCGCCGCCGGGACTGCCGATGACCCAAATGCGCAGCAGGGTACGATCTTTCATTTTCAGTCCGGGGAGCCGTGACTGGTCGTGCAGCTGCGGCAGCAGCCACGCCGCGCCAATGATCCCGCCTGTGCAGATCAGCGCCATTACAGTTCGTTTCCAGCGGTGCTTCATGCAGGTATCCTCCTTGTGTTGCTGGTGCATGTGTATGCATGCAGGACGGTGGATATTCAACCGTTGTTGAACCTTCTTCCAAAGCCTTGAACGCGGCGGCGAAATATGGTAAAATACACTCCTGACATGGATACAAAGGAGCAACATGCATGGGTGAGCTGTTCAATTTCCTCAGCCGGGTGGCGTATCCTTTTCTGCCGGTGAAGAAGGCTGAATTTGCCGAGCCGGTAGGAGAGGAACCGGTCATTTTTCTGGCCAACCACTTGGGGGCAGTGGGCCCGATGTACATGTCCGTCACCTTTCCGCTCAGGGATAACGTGGCCATCTGGTGCAACGAGGGCATGATGGATGAGAAGCTGATCGTGGAGTATGTGCGTCACGACTGGTGGTGGCGTCCGGAGAGCAAGCTGGCGTCCTTCTACAGCGCGACGATCCCCTATATCGCCAAGGCCATTGTGCCCAAGGTGCTGCGCAGCGCACCGACCATTGCCGTTTGCCGCGATGCCCGCATTATGACCACCATGCGCAAGTCGATGAAGGCGCTCAGGGAAGGGAAGCACATCGTCATCTTCCCCGAATTGCCCGATGGTCATGACTCCCATGCCGAGTACCTGCAGATGGGCTGGCTGAACCTGACGGCCATGTACAAGCGTGCCACCGGCAAGGATATCCGGATGATCCCAGTGTATATTGATGAGGATGCCCGGCTCTTCCGGGTGGGGAAGAGCATCCAGGCAGATCCAGACGTCCCCCTCAAGGAACAGGAAACCCACATTGAGCGATACATCGCCGCCTGCATCCGCGGCGAACAGCCTGAATAACCGCATCAGCAAGACTGTCGGCACAGCAGCCGGCAGTCCTTTTTTTGCTCAGGAATATATCGCCGGCATCACGCATATGCTGAGGGTGGGAATGTGGCGCCGCTTTGCGGAAAAAACCACTGATTTCCCATACAAAAAAAGAACAACCCCTTGACGGAATGAATGGATTTGGCTATAATAATAAGGTCTACAAGTCTGGTCAGGCTTGATGCGGGACGTGCGGGCGTAGTTTAGTGGTAAAACTCCAGCTTCCCAAGCTGGCCTTGTGGGTTCGATTCCCATCGCCCGCTCCAGCACCGCATCAACCAACCGGAAAGCAGCGGAAACCGGGGGAGAAGGGGGAAACTCCGATCTTTCTGGCGACTCCGCAGTTTTACGAGGGTACACCAAAACTCAGGTGTACTGGAAATAATAAGGAGGAGATACCTATGGCTAAGGAACGTTACGAGCGCAAAAAGCCCCATGTTAACATCGGTACCATCGGTCACGTTGACCACGGCAAGACCACTCTGACCGCCGCCATCTGCATGACGCTGGCTC
>JAFXFR010000013.1 GCA_017513475.1 Clostridia bacterium | reverse complement strand
CTTCTTCTGCGTGGACTTGCCCATCGCGGCGTAGAAAGCGTCAAAACGTTCCTGCGTGATGGCGGAGGGAATCAGATAGATCTTCTCGATCTTACCGATGGCGTAATCCACGCGGATCGAACCATCTTCCTGCACCGTGATGCTGTAGTTGCCGTTCTCAATGGAGTACTTGTAGTTATTCAGGTCAATAACACCGGAGGAAGTGGTGTAGGTAACGATCACCGTAGACTGCAGGACTTCCTTGTTGGCAGAGCCTGCAATGGGATCCTTGCTCGCGTCAACGGGGTTGGACAGCCACTCGTTGCCGGTCTGCTTGTCGATCACCTTGAAGTAGGTGGTCTTCGGATCCAGCTCGAAGCGCAGCTGATCGTTCTCCATCACAACGGGTTTCGTATCGCCTTCGTAGTACATGATCTGGGGGGTGCGGGTGTGAGCATCCGTTTCATCGGGGATGAAGGGTACGATGAACATACCCGTCATCACAGCCAGCAGAACCAGACAAATCACAATGCTCAGCAGAGCCTTGAGCGCGCCCTTCCAGTGATCAGCAAAGAAGGTAAGCAATGCATTTGTGAATTTTTTCATCGTCTTGCCTCCTCATTAATACAAACGGAATGCGATCTCACGGTACAGGGAGATGAAGTAGCTGGCTGCATCGCCCAGCAGGCTGAAGAAGACCAGCAGCAGGAAGATGATGATCAGCGCGCCGACAACCGTCACGATGATGAAGATCAGCGTCTTGCTGGGGCTGTAGTCATGCACCTGCATCAGGCCGACGAAAACCTGGAAGATACACCAGGCGATAGAGAAGCTCATCAGCACGGTGTAGAAGGCAGCCTCATCAAAGGTGATGATGTTGCTGACGAACACCAGGGGCAGCTGAATAAGCGTGTAGGGCACCAGGGCATAGCACATGGCAATGTAGATATCCCCCAGGCGGCCCTTACCATCAAACAGGGTGGTCATGGACCAGTTGGCCACGCACAGGATCAGGAAAGGCAGCAGCAGCGAAGTAGCCTGCTCAAAGATGTTGATGTACTGCAGCGGGGCATTGATGAACTGGAAATTGGTGAACAGCAGCTGCACCACGCGGGTGATCAGGAACAGCACCAGATAGGTGGTTGCCGCCGCGAACGAGCCGCGCTTTTCATGCGTGAGATCCCAGAATCCGTCAAAGGGGTGGAACAGCAAGTACTTGGCGTACTTCATGGACTCAACGTAATTCGTCCACTTGGCATTCTGCACATTCTTCTTACTTATGGACTTGGTCGCGCTCATACATTTCCACCTCCATTCTCATCTTCTTGGTAAAGCGGAGCACCAGCGGGATGATCAGAACAGCCGCAAGCACGAGGATCAGCCAGCCGATGTTTTCCTCCACCCACACCTTGCGGTAGAACTTGAAGGCACGGCCGTAGTTCTCGCGATCGTTGGCCATCTTGAAGTACTTCATGGCCTCGGGGTATTCTTCCTTGCGCATCAGGGAGCGGCCGATACCGATGAACGCCATGTTGTAGTTGGCATTGTGCTTGAGCACATCCTCCCACAGCGCCGCAGAACCATCGTAGTCGCCCTTGAGATAGGAAGCAATGGCGTCGTAGATCAGGTTGCCATACTCAGTGGGCGTAAAGACGGTGATGCTGCCGCCGTTTTCGTCCAGCACCAGCAGGTCACGGCCCATATGCTCAATGGACACGGCAGAGCTGAAGGAACCCTCGTACGTACCGGTGGTACCGAAGGCCCACAGCATCACGCCCTGGCTGTCATAGCCAAAGATGCGGCCGCGGGTATGGTCCACCACGACGTAGATGTCGTTCTCCAGCACGGTGATGTCGTACAGCTTGGAGGGGCCCAGCGGAATGCTCTGCTCAACCCAGTACAAATCACCAATGGGCGGATAATGGTCATTCTTGATCAGAATGTCGTTGCCGATACCATTCAGACGGCGGACGGGCTGGGCGACGTCCCACAGCAGGTCATACTCGCTGAATACGGTATTCGTTGCATAGATGAAGGACTCTTCATCAATGTAGATGTTATGGTACTCCGTGGGAACGAAGGCCGCCTGCTGCTCACGCTGTGCCTTGGTCATGAAGTAGGTCTTCCAGACATATTCCACGAAGTTGTAGCTGACCTTGTTTGCGCCGATGTAGCCGGTGAAGCGGCCATCGGATTCAAACTTGATCAAGCCCTTGTTGACGTTGGTGGCCAGCACGAACACACGGCCGGACACGTCAACAACGATCTTGCTGGGCAGGAAGCTCAGGCTCTGATCGAAGGTAGCGTCGCCGGGCTTGGTGAACTCCTTGATGAAGTTCAGATCCTTGTCCACCATCACGACGCGGCCATTGTTGGTATCCGCTATGTAGATGTTGTCGTTCACATCAACAAACACATCGGAAGGAGCGTTGAGCTTGGTCACCTCACAGCCCTTGATGCTGTCAATGACCCGGACGAGGGTATAGGTACTCCCCTCTTTGCGGATGTGCACGATGCGGTTGTTACCGGTATCGGCAACGTAGATGTCGTTGTTGCGTACGTAGAGGCTCTGGGGCTTCTTCATCGCAACGGGAAGCTGCAGCTCGCTTGCGTAAATCACGTCGGCAACGCGATAAGCGTCGGGCGATTCACGGATGTCGCTCCAGTAGTCATAGTTGTACGTATAAGTACTGGGGTATGCGTCATCGACGGCGTAGGCAGTGTTCATTGAAGCAAACATGAAAACGGTCATGATCAGCGCTAAAAGCCGGTACATCACCTTCACGGTCATTCCCCTCCTGTTCTGAATGATTTTGATCAGCCAATCTTGGGTACCCAGCAAATTAGTCCTTGATACCGGAGCTGGCCATGGTTTCCAGGATTTGGCTCTGGCTCAGAACAAAGATGATGATCGGGACAGCCATAACGACAACCGTAACCGCCGCAGCCTGACCGGTACGGGCAATACCGCCGGCCTGAATCTGCTGCAGGGCGAACACGAGGGTCTTCTTGGCTTCGGAGTAGATAACCGTGGAGGCACTGGTGTTCCACAGGCTCTGCACGCTGAAGATAATGACGGTCAGCCAGGCAGGCTTGACGTTGGGCATCACGATGCTCCAGAAGATGCGGAACTCCTTGGCGCCGTCGATCTTTGCAGCTTCGATCAGCGCGGTGGGCAGACCCTCCATGAACTGCTTCATCATGAACAGACCGATGGGAGCAGCGAAGGCGGGCAGCAGCAGCGCCCAGTAGGTATCGATCATGTTCAGCTTGGACATGATGACGTAGTTCGGGATGCCGGTGACGTAACCGGAGAACATCAGAGCGGTGGTGACCACGCCGAAGAAGAACCGGCCGCCGGGGAAATCGTACTTCGCCAGCACGAAAGCCGCCATGGAGGCAATCACCAGGTGACCGAAGGTACCGACAGCCGTGATGAACACAGTGTTCAGGATGTAGCGGCTGAAGGGCACCCAGCTCTGGCCCATGGTAACGATCAGGTCAGAGAAGTTGTCAATGGTGGGATGCTGCGGGAAAATCGTGGGCGGGAAACGGAACAGCTCGTCCAGAGGCTTCAGGGCGGAGCTGACGGCAAACACCAGCGGGAACGCCATCAGGCAGGCAACCAGGGCCAGCATGATGTAGATGCCCAGGTCGCCGCCCAGGGAACGGTTGGGACGGCGGCGCTTGAACAGGTGCTTGCGGGGCTTGACAATGCGCTCACCGCGCATTTCGGCCAGGCGGTGAAGCTCATCCGCGCGGCTCATGGAGCGGGGACGGTTATCCCACTGCTGATCCATGTAGTGGTAGACCTTCAGGCCATTGGGCAGGGAGAAGACGTATTCGGTCTGGTCCTGCATCTTGATGGTGATCGTGCTGGCCATACCGCCGTTGCGGACGTTCTTGAGCACAGCGATCTCAGGATAGGGCAGCTCAATGGTCTGCTTCTTGGAGACGAAACATGCCTTGCGCTCTTCCGCGATCAGTTCGCCGCGGAGCTTCTTCCCGCCAAGCAGCAGGGTACCGCTGGATTTGTAATTATTCTTATTACTCATATCAGGTACCCACCTTTTCCAGTGCTGCAGAAATGAACTTCTTGCACAGAATCATGACCAGGAACAGCAGCGTAGCGATGGCGGAAGCGTAGCCCATCTCGAAGCGGCTGAAGCCGTAGTCGAACAGATGCGTAACGACGGTGCGGGCGGCATAGTCCGTAGAGGGGAAGCCAGCCAGCGCACGCGGCACGTCACAAACGTTGAAAGCAGAGGTGATAGACATAACCGCGCCGAAGAGCAGCATGGGCTTCATGCTCGGCAGGGTAATGTGATACAGTTCCTGCCAGCGGTTGCGCACGCCGTCCACATAACCGGCCTCGTACATGCTCTTGTCGATGCCCTGGAAGCCAGCGACGAAGGACAGGAAGCCGGTGCCCATGCTCATCCACAGGATGACGAAGATCAGAACGGGCATGATGTAAGCGGGGTTGGTCAGCCACAGCATGGGCGCGTCGATGAAGCCAAGGTTCAGCAGGATTGCGTTCAGGTAGCCGTAAGCATCGCCGCGGAAGATGATGGAGAAGATGCTGTAGGCGTTGCCGGCGATCGAAGGTGCGTAGAAGATCACGACCGCGATAGCGCGCAGCCACTTGGGCAGCTCGTTGATGAACCAGGCGAACATGAACGAGAGGATGTAGCCCACAGGGCCGGTAATGACCGCGATGACGAAGGTGTTCTTTACAGAGGTAAGGAACACGTCGTCCTGCAGGACCAGGTTGACGTAGTTGTCAACACCGATGAAACGGGCAGGCTCCAGAATGTTGTAGTAGGTAAAGCCGTAGAAGATAGAGGTGCCAATCGGAAGAATGAAGAAGGTGAAGAACAGGATTGCATACGGTGCCAGGAACAGGTAGCAAACCTTATTGTTCTTTGCCTTTTGCCAGCCATAGCGGAACTGATCCGCCTTCATTCCGAAATAGCGGCCGGCAAAACCCGTCTGGTTTTTGCTCATTTGGTTGCCTCCTCTCCATTGTCAAGCGGCAGGCCGAACTCCTTGCGCTTGATCGTGATTTCTTCATTGATGGTATGGACGTAGGTCAGCAGGGTCTCGCGGGGATCGTCCTTGTCATTGATGACCTTACGAATCGCGTTGGTCATGTGACGGGTGGTGGAGTAACCGCCGGCGATCTCGGGGAAGCCGCGGCTCCAGGACTGCTGCTCCTTCAGCACGGCCAGCTGATCGCTGTCCCAGGCCAGCATTTCCAGGGCCTCGGTATTGGCGGTCGCATAACGGGCGGAGGAACCCAGGACGCTCTCCATTTCACGGCCGAAGCGGGCCTGAGTATCCGCAGACACCCACCACTTCATGAACTGCCAGGCGTTCTGCTTCACAGTCTCATTGTCGGTGGCGACCATCATGCAGCACAGGCCGTTGGCATGCACGCTGCGGTCGATGGTACCGTCAGGCTGGATGGTGCCGGGATAGAGGGTGAAGTCCCACAGGCCGCGGATTTCGGGCGCAGACACCGTCAGGGTGTTGTACAGGCTGTACTGGCCGACGCCGATGGGCATCTCACCGGAACGGAAGCGGCTGACGAAGTCAAACACAGTGGGCAGGCCGTAATCGTTGTAGAGGCTGGTGTAGAACTCAAAGGCCTTCACGCCCTCTTCGGAGTCGATCACGGTGCGGGTCTTGCCATCGTTGTAGATGGCGCCGCCGTTCTGGTAAATCAAAGCATTGAAGCCGGACATGTCAACATTGGAGATATCCGGGAAAGGAATACCCACGGACATGTTGTTGCCCTGGATGGTGGGCAGCATGGCAATGATGTCATCCCAGGTCTGGGGAACCTCCAGGCCCAGATCCTCCAGCACGTCCTTACGGTAGAACAGCACGGAGAAGACCTGCGTCTCAGGCAGACCGTAGACGCCCTTGTGGGTGCCGTCATCATAGGTCAGGGGCTCGATCGCGCTGGGATAGAAGGGCTTGATAACATCGTTGTAGTCCGGGAACTGGGTCAGATCCTCCACGGCGTTACGCATGGCGTAGTTGACCGCGAACCAGCCGTCAACGCTCAGGATGACGTCCGGGCCGATACCTGCCATAACCGCGCTCAGGATCGCGTCCGCACCGACCAGCTGCACGTTGACCTTGATGCCGTACGTGGGCGTGAAGGTTTCGTCGATCATGGTCTTCAGCACGGTGGACTGGTCACGGCCGGTCACCAGCCAGACCTCGATCACGTCATCGGCGTCCTCGTCGTAAACATCGCCCAGGGAGTTGTAATCAACAAAGTAGGAAGCGATGCAGGCGCGGACCTCGTGGATAATTCCCACGAAGAAATTGTTGGGCACAGGCTTGATATCGACCTTCTCGCCGGTAACCATGATCAGGTCGATATCCAGCTTAGACTCGGACATGCTCTGCATGGCAGTGCCCAGGGAGGTGATGTTATCCTTAAAGTTGGAGAAGGACTGGGTGATGCGCTCGTTGCGTTCCACAAACTGTTCCAGCTGAACAGCCAAGGTCTGGGCAACAGCCACACGGTCATTCTTCTGGCCGGTCATGGCAACGGTGTCATCGACCAGCTTGTAGAGGCGCATGCTCTCCAGATGCATCGCTTCGATGACCTCAGGATAAACCTTACCCAGATTGTAATCACGGAAGCGGTCGGGGCTGACGCCGGTCAGCACCAGCACCTTGCGGTAAATCTGGTTCAGGCGGTAGATGCTGGCATCCATTTCCTTCAGGATGGCACCCATATCACCCAGGGTGACTTCCAGGCGGACGGTATGCTTGCCTGCGGTGAGGTAGAAGCGGTAGGGCGTGCCGTTCTCATCAGCCAGGGTGCGCATGTTCCAGTTGGTATCGTAGGCGAAGGCCACGGAGGCCATCTCCTTGAAGGGAACCTCACCGTCGATATACACCGTACGGCAGGACAGGCCGCCGCGCTGGTAGGTCTGGCGGGCCTTGATGGTGATGTTGTAGTAGCCATCCTCCGGCACTTCGAATTCCCACTCGATCCACTGGCCGGCGGTATTCCAGGCGTCGCCACCGATGTAGTTCAGGATGGTGTGATACACATCGTAGGGCTCGGTGTAAGGGGACGCATGGTCGTAGCGGGCGTACAGGGAGGGAGAAGAGCGGGTCACCGCACTCTCACCCTGGATGGTGACGGAATAGTTCTGACCTTCCTCAGACATTTCCACCACGGGCTGAGCAGCAGCGTACTCCTCGTAGGTCTGACGCTCCTGCACGGGCACAAGCTTGATGCTGCGGATGATCATCGGTTCATTGGCAGCCTTAAAGGAGAGCTTGTTATCGCCCTGCGCAAAGTAGAACTGATAGGGCTCGGTTTCGTAGCCCATATCATCGCGGCAGAAGGCCACCTGATATTCGAACTTCTCAATCTGGGAAGGACGGATCTCATTGCCCTGGTTGTCCTTGCGCACCTCTCCCCCATTGATCCACAAACGGGAGAAACGCAGCGTATCGGCGCCGGCAAAGGGCAGCTCGTCGTTGATATAGATCTCGCGCTCAACATCAACGCCGCGGGAGTCGACCGTCAGATACTCGATCTGCACGGTATACATGCCATCGGCAGGCACGTTGACAGTCCAGCTGGTGTAATGACCGTCCGCAGTATAAACCTGCGGATTGCCGGAGGCATCGGTCTGCAGCTCGCCATCGCCCTCAAAGGCAGAGACGTCCACCTCGATAACCTCCTGACCGGCAGGAACGCCCTCATGACGCCCGATATAGGCATCATAGGTATCGTCACGGCCGATACCGGTCACGTCAACACTCAGGTCAACGCCGTCATACTTGTGATGGTAGTCCTGAACGCCGCCATTGAGCAGAACAATGGCTACGACCAATGCCACCACAATCAGAACGCCGACAAGAATACGCCACTTTTTTCGCATAAACTTACCACTCCTGTTGCATTGATGGGTCGCCCTTTTGTACCACAAAAACTCAACCGCAACATGACCTGCCCCTAAGCGAAGGACAGGTCATGCCAAAGCATGGTTGCTGTTTTATCTAATTATAGGGATTCATGGCAAAGTTGTCAAGGACTCGGCTTGTATTTTATACGCATTGAACAAAAGCTAAAGGTTTCGTCACACTTTCAACGTATTTTCCCCCAGCCACTTCCATGTAAGCGCTTACTTCCATGTGTTTTGCCGTTTTTCCGTTGGCATTTTGCTTGAAGGAACAAGGGATTTATGGTATAATATATGCATTGAAGAATATTTTGAAACATTTTCTTCATACTTTTTTCACTGCAATTTAAGTGTATAATCAAAATTTCATCACCGGAGGTAAAAGAATGAGAAAACTTCTCGCGTTTTTGTCCGCCCTTATCCTTTCCCTGCCCACTTGTCAGGCCCTGGCAGAGTCCTCCGCTACAGTATATGAGGCTGAGAAGGCAACCTTAACCGGATCTCTGATGGTCACCACAGATGCGGCCTGCTCCGGCTGGAAAACCGTTGGCACCTTCGCCGACCAAGGCGACGCGCTGACCTTCGTCGTATCCGTACCTCAGGACGGTATGTACGATCTGATCCTGAAGACCAAGGGTATTGGCGGCGAAAAGACCAATAACCTGCTCGTTGACGGTCAGCAGGTTGCACAGTTCAACTCCCCCAACCTGGTTTACGGGGAAACAACGATTCCCGGTGTGCTGATGACAGCAGGCGATCACAGCGTCTCCATCACAGTATCCTGGGGATATATATATGTAGATTCTCTGACCATTGTCGCAGCATCCGCGATCGATGCGAGCGTTTATGAGGTTTCCCCCACCCTGGTCAACCCCAACGCTACGGACAATGCCAAGGCGCTTTACGCCTATCTGTGCAGCATCTACGGCAAGTACACCCTCTCCGGTCAGGTTTGCGATCACGGCCTGAACGGCCCTGAGGTGAAGGCGATCTACGCCATCACCGGCAAGTATCCGGCGATCATCGGCTTCGACATGATGGATCACACCCCTTCCCGCGTAGCGATGGGCGCTCGCGGAACCGCCGTGGATCAGGCCATTAAGTTCCACAAGGAGGGCGGCATCGTCACCTTCTGCTGGCACTGGTGCGCCGATAAGAAGTACATTCTGGACGGCAAGGACTCCAATGGCAATCCCCGCTGGTGGGGCGCCTTCTACACCGAAAATGTCACCTTTGATATTGAGGCCGTCCTGAATGGCTCCGACCCCTACGGAAAGGCCTGTCTGGACAAGGATATCGAAGGCATTGCCAAACAGCTTCTGATCCTTCAGGATGCCGGCGTTCCGGTGCTTTGGCGCCCCCTGCACGAGGCCTCCGGCGGCTGGTTCTGGTGGGGAGCCAAGGGGCCCGAGGCCTGTAAGCAGCTCTGGATCTACCTCTACGATCAGCTGACCAATGTATATGGCTGCAACAATCTGATCTGGGTCTGGAACGGTCAGTCAAAGGACTGGTATCCCGGCGATGAATATGTGGACATCATCGGTGAAGACATCTACGCTGCCAACCATTCCTACGGCGCGCAAAACTCCAAGTTCGTCGAAGCGCTGGGCTATTCCGGCACGAACAAGATCATTGCGCTGACGGAAAACGGCGTCCTCTTTGACATCGACAACGTTGTGGCAACCAACGCCCGCTGGGCATGGTTCAATACCTGGTGCGGCGATTTCGTGCAGAAGAACGGCGTCTATTCCGAAGAGTACACCGAAGCGCACATTCTCTCCTACACCTATCGCAGCGAGCACGTCATCACCCTTGATGAACTGCCCGACCTGTACTGATTTCCGCAGCACAAAAGCCTCCGGCAATGCCGGAGGCTTTTCATATGCACTTACACGTTTATCCAATACCGTCTCACGGTCTGTTTTTCATCTTCCAGCCAGGCATTTCGTTCAAATACGCCGCCATTGGCCAGGATGGTACGGGCGCTTGCCGCATTTTTCTCGTCGCAAGTAACAAGCACACGATTGATGCCGCGTTTCTTGGCTTCATCCAGCGCAAGAGCCAGCATCTGCTTGGCATATCCTTTCCTTCGCTCATCAGGACGGACGGAATAGCCGATATGTCCGCCATACTCCGCAAGGAAATCATTCAGCCTGTGCCGCAGGTCGATCATGCCAACCATACCATAGTCGGTTTTACAAACAGCGGCATAGATCGTTGCCGTGACCAGATGCGGCGGACAGGTTTCCGGGTTTTCCATATCACGGACATGCTGGAGCCACGCAGCCGGAGATTCATAATCCTCCAAGCCGCCGCAGCCATCGAAGGAGTCCTCTGCTGCCAGCATGGCTTCACGGTATGCAGCGATTTCGTCCAGCATCGTTTCGTCCGGGCGGACGAGGATGATGTCGCTCATAGGTGGCTCCTTTCCATGTGGCTATTTTCGCGTGTCAGTTCTGTACCACGTCGCGGATGACCCGCACCCTGCGCACGACGTCGGCAAACTGCTCCGGCGTCAGGGACTGGGCGCCGTCACACAGCGCATGCTTGGGATCGTTGTGCACCTCGATCATCAAACCGTCCGCTCCGCAGGCAGTGGCCGCCATGGCCATGGGCTTCACCAGCTTGGCGACGCCGGTGGCATGGCTGGGATCGATCAGCACCGGCAAATGCGTCTTTTCCTTCAGTACCGGCACGCTGGACAGATCCAGCGTATTGCGGGTGGCCGTCTCATAGGTACGGATGCCGCGCTCGCACAGGATCACCTGGTCATTGCCGCCCGCCATGATGTACTCGGCAGACATCAGCCACTCCTGGATGGTATTCGCCAGGCCGCGCTTGAGGAGGATGGCCTTATTCGTGCGGCCCAGCACTTTCAGCAGTTCGAAATTTTGCATGTTGCGCGCGCCGACCTGGATCACATCCACATCCTCAAACAGATCCAGATGCGCCGCATCCATGATTTCCGTGACAATCGGCAGTCCCGTCTCCTGCTTGGCCAGCTTCAGCAGCCGCAGGCCGTCGCCGTGCAGACCCTGGAAGGCATAGGGGGACGTGCGCGGCTTGAAGGCGCCGCCACGCAGCAGGGTCGCACCGGCCTCCTTGACAGCCTTGGCCACGGTGACAATCTGCTCCTCCGTCTCCACGCTGCAGGGGCCGGCAATAATCTGGAACAGCCCGCCGCCGACCTTCACGCCGCCGCAATCAATGACGGAATCCTCCGGGTGGAACTTGCGATTTGCCTTCTTATAGGGCTCCTGCACGCGCCGGACAGCCTCCACCGCATCCAGGGACGCGATCAGATCCGCATCCACGCGGGTGGTATCGCCCACAAGCCCCAGAATCGTGGAATGATCGCCCTTGGACTCGTCAATGCGCAGCCCCAGATTCGTCAGGAATTGCTTCAGCTTGTCGATCTGCTCCTGCTTCGCCTGATGCTTGAGAATAACAATCATGGGTCGCACCTCCGTCAAATCATCGTCATAATAGAAAAACGCCCTGCCAGCCATTTCGGCTATGCAGGGCGATCAAGGAATCCTCGCGCGAAAATCACGCCCTGCAAATTCGGTACAGTGCGTAATAATAATACTTGCCGTTCATGCGGGTCAGCATTATGCGCGTCCTCCTGTGGTTGATGCAATCATCATACACCTTTCGGCAGGATTTTTCAAGCGGAAGATTGTACTTCCGCTGTATCATTCTTCCTTGGTGTCTTCCAGGTACTTCTCCAGCTTGCGCTTGACGCGCTGGAGCGCGTTGTCAATGGACTTGACGTGGCGACCCAGCATATCGGCGATCTCCTGATAGGATTTGCCGTCCAGATACGCCGCCAGCACCTCCTGCTCCAGGCTGGAAAGCACCTCGTCGATCTTCTGATGGATGCCCCGCAGATCCTCCTGGGAGATCAGCAGCTCCTCAGGATTGGCGCTGTGCCCCTCGGCGCACACGTCCAGCAGCGTACGGTCGCTTTCTTCGTCATAGAGGGGCTTATTCAGCGACACATAGCTGTTCAGCGGAATATGCTTCTGGCGGGTAGCCGTTTTGATGGCGGTGATGATCTGCCGCGTGATGCACAACTCCGCAAAGGCGCGGAAGGAACTCAGCTTCTCCGGGCGGAAGTCGCGGATCGCCTTGTACAGGCCGATCATGCCCTCCTGCACGATGTCCTCATGGTCTGCGCCGATGAGGAAGTAGCTGCGAGCCTTGGAGCGCACAAAGTTCTTGTACTTGTTCAGCAGATATTCCACCGCCACCGCATCGCCCGTGCGGCACAGCGCGACGACGTCCTCGTCCGCCATGTCCTGATAGGAGGCCGGCGTTTCAGGCACGTCAACGGGAGCGGAGGCGATCTCCTCCGCCGCTTCCGGGATCAGGCCTTCAAAGTCCATACGGTCGTCCATGTTATCATCCTGCTTTGTGTATTATTGTCCCCTGCGGAGGCGCTCAAGGGCCTCCTGCACGTCCTTCGGCAGACGCGAGGCAAGGGAGGAACGGTTCATGGTTCGTGGGCTGGCGTGCTCGTCAAAAGACGCCTTGCGCATCTGTTTGAGCTCGCGAAGCAGCTCCCGCGCCGTCATGCGGGTCGCGCCGGAGCCCAGCACCATGGCCTGTTCCGCGCCGTCGTTGGTGGCAACGCGGGCCACGCGGTACTTGGGCTTCTGCGCCACGAGCCGTTCAATATAGGAATCCGCCGTTTCGCCGTGCTTGGTGAACACCAGTGTGAGGTCGCCGTGCTTTTCCTCGGTGGTGAGGCGCTTGTCCGACTGATAGCCGTCAAACACCAGCACGACCTCCTCGCCCGTGTAGCCGCTGTAATCCATCAGCAGATGCTGCAGGCGATCCCGGCTCTCATCCATCGTCCAGCCGTGCTTTTCGACTTCCTTCCACGCGCCGATGACATTGTAGCCATCGACGATCAGCAGCGCTTTCATGCCTTGCGGGAGGACAGCACGCGGTACATCATGATGCCCGCGGCCACGGAGGCGTTCAGGCTATCAATGTGGCCGGCCATGGGCAGGCTGACCTTCTGGTCGCAGCGGTCCGCCACCAGACGGCTCACACCTTCGCCTTCGCTGCCGACCACCAGGGCCACGCCGCCCTTGAAGTTGACGCGCTCATAGTCCTCGCCGTCCATGTCCAGGGCGTAGGTCCAGATGTTGCGCTCCTTCAGCTCCTCAATGGTGCGGCTGAGGTTCACCACGCGGGCAACTTTCATGTGCTCCACCGCACCGGCAGAAGCCTTCACAGCAGCGGGAGTCAAGCCGACGCTGCGGCGCTCGGGGACGATCACGCCATGGGCGCCCACGCACTCGGCGGAGCGGATGATCGCGCCCAGGTTGTGGGGATCGGTCACGCCGTCCAGCAGAATCAGGAAGGGATCCTCGTTCTTCTCGGCAGCAGCCTCCAGCATGGCCTCCACAGTGGAGTACTGGTAAGCAGAGGCGAAGGCCACCAGGCCCTGATGATTATGGGCCAGCTCGTCCAGGCGGATCTTCTCGACCTCCTGCACAACAATGTGGGCCTCTCGGGCCATCTGCACGATCTCACGGGCAGAGCCGGAGAGCTCCCCCTTGAGCACCAGCAGCTTCTCGATGTCGCGGCCGGCCTTCAGCGCCTCGCGGATGGGGTTGCGGCCAGCAAGGAGGTTTTCCTGCTGCATGGTCTCCATCACTTCCAGCGCAGTGGGCGCGGGGGCAGCGGGACGATATTCGCTGTCGCGGTAGCTGGGCGTGGGCTTGGGCTCTGTAGGCTTGAAGTCGCGGCGATCATCACGGCGATTATCCTTGCGGTCATCGCGGTGGAAATTGCGGCGGTCATCACGACGCTCGAAGCGGTTGTTGTCGCGGTCACGGTTGTCGTTGCGCAGCGGACGGCGGTCATCGCGGCCATAGGACTTGCGCTCGCCGTAGGGACGATCGTCGCGCTTGCCGGAGGGACGGTCGCCGCGCTCGTCGTCACGCTTGGGGCCAAAGCGGCGGGCGCCGGTGTACTGGCTGCCCTCGTCGGCCCAGGAGCCGCCGGAGTGGTTCTTCTTCTGGGGCTTGCGGCCCGGTGCATCATTGTAGAATGCCATGTTCTTTATCTCCTAACTGTGTCAGTCGTTGT
>JAFXFR010000151.1 GCA_017513475.1 Clostridia bacterium | reverse complement strand
TCTGCCAGCATTACCGTGTCATGCCCGTTGCCGAGGGTCGCGTCGATGACGGTGTCGCCCTCCTCGATCACCTGATGCAGCACATCCGAGGCGATCCAGCGGGCGCTCCTGAGTTCGTATGCCATGATTTACAGCTCCTTCAGCTTCTTCACTTCCACGTCCGTCAGGCGGCGCCACTGGCCTCGGGGCAGGTCGTGCAGCTTGATGGTGGCGAAGCCCACGCGCTTGAGGCTGACAACCTCATGGCCGATGGCGGAGAACATGCGGCGTACCTGACGGTTGCGGCCTTCGTGGATGCTCACCAGCAGCACGGAGGAGAAAGCCTCGTATCGCACCAAATGCACGTCCGCGGGGGAGGTCATGCGGCCGTCGTCCAGCTGAACGCCAGCGCGCAGGCGGCGGATCTCCTCGTCCGTCACCCGGTTGGAGACCTTCACCAGGTACTCCTTGTCCACCTCGCGGGAGGGATGGAGCAGGTTGTTCATCAGGTCGCCGTCGTTGGTCAGGAGGATGAGGCCCTCGCTGTCGTAGTCCAGACGGCCCACGGGATATAGGCGCACCGGGTAGTCGCGGAACTTGTCCATCACCGTGGCGCGGCCCTCGGGATCGGTGACGGTCGTCACCTCGCCGATGGGCTTGTTGTAGGCCAGGTAGTGCTTTTCTTCTTCCAGGCGGCAGAGGTTGCCGTCCACGGTCACCTTGTCGTGGAGTTCATCCACCTGCACGCCCATCTCGGTGATTACCGTGCCGTTGACGGCCACGCGGCCATCAGCGATCATCTTTTCCGCATTGCGGCGGGAGGCCACGCCGGACAGCGCGAGATACTTTTGCAGTCTCATCATATATGGTTCAGCCTTTCTGATTCAGTCGGTAGAAATAGAGGAGGGATGCCCGGCGGGATTTGGGCTTGATGCGTTCGTTGGGGGCCTGCGTGAGCACCATCTGGTCAAAGCCGTGGAGGGCGAAGCCTTCGTGCTCCAGGAACTGACACATGCTGGGGTTGGTGTCCGTGCAGGAAACGCGCAGTCCGTAGAGCTCCCGCTTCTGGGCGAAGGACGCGCACTTGTCCATCAGCATCCGTCCTGCACCCTGACGGCGATAGGAGGCGTCCACCCGGATGTCCAGCACGTCCGCCCAGCCGTTGGGATTCATGGTCACTGCCGCGCAGCCGATGTACTTTTCGCCCTCGAAGGCGGCATAGAATGCGCTGCTTTCATCATGCACAAGGAAGCTCGGATCGGCGTAGCTCACCGGAGGAAACTGTCGCCATTCGGGCTTGGGCAGCGCGCCGTAGTCGAGCTGCATGCCCATGCGGCCAATGCGGAGGATGGCCTCCTCCGTGACAAGCTGGGAATCGGCCAGCTCCTGCACCTGATGCAGGGTCTCCGGCTTGATGCGGCGGACGATCAGCATGGGATCCCTCCTGTTCTTTGGTATCAGCGCCAGCGGAGGACGCGGCCGTCAGGGATGGCCTTGACCAGCTTGCGCTTGGGGTTGACGAGGTTGGGGCTGGCAGTCAGCAGCAGCATGGGCGCATCGGAAGGGGAGTCGCCATAGCCGGCGGAATGCTCCTTATCGATGGTGAGCCCGCGTTCCTTAAGCCACGCGTTGATGCGGCGGACCTTCTCTTCGCCCTTGCAGTTCTTGCCGATCTTGCCGGTGTACTTGCCGTCGGCAACTGCGCAGGTGGTGCTGATGACCACGTCAATGGGAAGGAATTCCGGCAGAACCTTCATGTACAGATCGCTGGATGCGCTGACGATGACGATCTTCGCGCCCAGCTCCCGCAGGCGGAAGAGCTCCGGCGCAGCGTCCTCAAAGAAGGCCTTCTGCTGCACGTCGCGAAAGAAATCGCGGGACAACTCGTCCATTTCCTCCACCGTGCGGCCCTTGATGAAGGACAGCGTCCACTCCTTTACCGCACGGCCGGAGGAAGGCTGGATCTTCCAGCGCAGGAAGCCCGCCGCAGCCTTGAACAGCTGGATTTTCGGCGCATAGCCGCGCTTGATACAGTACAGAAGGAAGGGGAAGATCGAATCGCCCTTGGCAAGGGTATCGTCAAAGTCGAAAAAGGCAAATGCGGTGGGGGTCATTACAGCGGACACTCCTCGTTCAGCAGGGTGTGGGTGTACTTGCGCGCGCCGGACTTCATTTCGGCCATCAGCTGGCCGGAGCCCAGGAGCTTGTACTTGTAGGTGGTCAGGCCCTCCAGGCCCATGGGGCCGCGGGCGTGGATCTTGCCGGTGGCGATGCCCACCTCCGCGCCAAAGCCGTAGACGAAGCCATCAGCAAAGCGGGTGGATACGTTATGGTACACGCCGGCGCTGTCCACGCGGGTCATGAAGGCCTGGGCGGCAGCGATATTCTCGGTGACGATGCAATCGGTGTGGCCGCTGCCGTAGTGATTGATGTGCTCAATGGCGGTGGACAGATCATCCACCACGCGGATGGACAGGGTGTAGTCCAGGTATTCGGTGGCCCAGTCTTCCTCGGTGGCAGGTTCCACAGGGATGATGGCTCGCACAGCCTCGTCGCCCAGCAGACGGACGTTCTTCGCCTGCATGGCGGGCAGCAGATTGGGTAGGAAATTCTCAGCGATATCGCGGTGGACGAGCAGGGTCTCCATAGCATTGCACACCGACACATTCTGCGCCTTGCTGTCCACAGAGACAGCCACTGCCATATCCACATCCGCAGCCTTGTCCACATACACATGGCAGATGCCGTCAGAGTGGCCCAGCACGGGGATGCGGCTGTTGTCCATGATATAGCGGACGAATTCGTTGCTGCCGCGGGGGATGATCAGGTCGATCAGCTCGTCCTCCTTGAGCATGGCGGCCACGTCGTCGCGGGTGGTCAGCAGCTGGGCGAAATCAGCGGGCAGGCCGACTTCTTCAGCGGCCTCGCGCAGGCAGTCGCACAGCGCCTGATTGGTGCGCAGGGCCTCGCGTCCGCCCTTGAGCAGGACGGCGTTGCCGCTCTTGAGGGCCAGGGAGGCGATCTGCACCAGCGCGTCGGGGCGGCTCTCGAAGATCACGCCAATTACGCCGATGGGGCATGCCACGCGGTACAGCTTAAGGCCTTCCGTCAGCTCACGAGCATAGGTCGTCTGGCCGATGGGATCGGGAAGAGCAGCCAGGGCTTCAAGGCCCTCGGTAACGGCGGCCAGCTTCTCCTCGCGGAAAGCCAGGCGCTTCAAAAGCGGCGCGGCCAGGCCATCAACGGTGGCCTGGGCAACATCCGTGTCATTCGCGGTGAAAATCTCGTCCTTGTGGGCATTCAGCGCCTTCGCCATGGCCAGCAGGGCGGCATTGCGCTGGGAAAGATCAGCGGCGGCAAGAATCAGCGCAGCTTCGCGGCTCGCAGACGCCATCTGGTGGAGATCCTTCATCGTGATCACCTCTCGTGCATATAATCTCAACATACATTATAGCATGAAAGCTGGGGTCTTGCAATCGCAAAACAATTATGCTATAATCAAATACCGCAAAAGTGCAGGCTGGAAGGAGTGATTTTGATGCCGCATCAGCGTGGAACCAAATCTGTGGCGCAGAATCGCAAGGCCTTCCATGACTATTTCGTGGAGGAACGCTACGAGTGCGGTCTGGCGCTTTTCGGCACGGAGGTCAAGTCCATGCGTCAGGGGCGCGTGAACCTCAAGGAATCCTGGGCCCGCATCAAGGACGGCGAGATCTGGGTGGAGGGCATGCACATCAGCCCCTATGAGCAGGGCAACATCTTCAACCGGGATCCCATGCGGCCCAAGAAGCTGCTCATGCACAAGAATGAGATCCGCAAGCTGGATGGCCTGGTGGCCCGGCAGGGTTACACGCTCATCCCGCTGGAGGTGTACCTCAAGGATGGGCGGATGAAGCTTCAACTGGGTCTGTGCAAGGGTAAAGCCGAGCACGACAAGCGGGATTCCATTGCCAAGCGGGACGCTGAACGGGACATCCGCCGCGCTATCCGCGAGAACAACAAGTAAAATAGAAAATGAATGCAAGGCATTGTCAGATGATATGGGGCTGATCCGGTTTCGACGGGGGTTGTCGGGGGCAGGATAAGCGAGCCGTGGGGCCTGAACCACGTAAAAACGGGCAAAAAAAGTAACTGACAATAGCAATTTTGCTTTCGCTGCCTAATAGGCAGTGACGTTGGCCCGGTCTGCCCGCGTGGCCGGTAACCAGCGTCATTTACGCGGGGAACGAGCGCATCTAAGCTTTGCCATGCGTCCGTAACATGAAGCTACTCCGCGCCGACTCTTGTCTGTGGGCGTCGGCGCGGGGGAAATTTGAACCACAGACTGCGCTCGGAGAAGGTCTTGCTTGCGAGCCTTCGGACAGGAGTTCGACTCTCCTCAGCTCCACTTACCTTGACAACGCCACCGTGTCTTTTGGGGATGCGGTGGCGTTGCGATCTTAAGAAGCAGGTGCAGCAGATGATGAATATTAAGGTTGAACAGCTCGAAACGGAGGTAAAACGCTGCTCAGACGGCATACTTACGAAGGAATATCGTGCTATGCTGGATGCGCTGGATGAATGCCCGCTGACGCAAGAACTGGTGGATTATTTGTGCAGCATGATTGTATCCAAGAAGCATTTCTGGGAGATTCACTTCGAACATCTGCGTCCGCTGCTATTGAATCCAACAGCAGTTCAATTTGATTTGAAATCCTTTTATGAAGAGAGATTCAAACGGTCAAGGCGTCTGTGCATGAGGATGTATTTCATGCGAGGTTATGCCATGTATGCATCTGAGCAGGAAACGGCAGTGATGTGCGAGAAGTTTGAGCGGTCTCTCAAAAATGGGCATGACTATATCGATTACACGGATATTATGTCTGAATATGGTATGCAGTATCTGGTGCGAGAATATGGATACCGTTGCTTTCAGCAGGCCTGGCAAACTGCTCAGGAAGAGTATATGAAGATACACCCGTATCTGCGCGGACATGTTACCACTAATGCACGTTTGCGCTATGTAAAGCTGCTGAGTGACGCCGAGTCGATGAGAAGACATCACCTTTTTTTACAGTATCTACAATCACGAAAGAAGCAATAATGGTTTCAAACGATGCCTGTTCAGGTATCATGCAAATGACTAAATACCAAAGGAGAATACCATGCAACTTGTTCTTCTCACTGCCCTTGGCGTAGGAGGAGCTACCCTGATCGGTTCGCTTCTCGGTTTTATCTTCCGCGACATTTCCCACAAGTTCTCCGACATCGTCCTGTCCTTTGCTGCAGGCGTGATGCTCGCGGCAGCGGTGCTGGGCCTCATCCTCCCTTCCATCGAGTACGGCGGAGAGTGGGGGCTGCTCTACACCATTCCCGGTATCTTTGTTGGTGCGCTGTGCCTGGGTGTGATCGATAAGCTCACGCCTCATCTGCATAAGCTGGTCGGCCCCGACATTGAGAGCCACCATAACAACAGCCTCAATAAAGTGCTGCTGTTCGTGATGGCGATCGCGATCCACAACCTGCCGGAAGGCATCGCGGCAGGCGTGGGCTTCGGGTCGGGGGATAATTCCCAGGCACTGCTGATCGCCGGCGGTATTGCGCTGCAGAATATTCCTGAGGGCATGGTGATCATTGGGCCGATGCTGGCTTCCGGAGTATCACCCAAGCGCACGATGATCGCGGCCAGCATCACTGGCGTGGTGGAGGTTATCGGCACGCTGATCGGCTACTTTGCAGTCAGCATTTCTGCGGCGATCTTGCCCTTCGCGCTGGCGTTTGCGGGCGGCACGATGCTCTACGTCATCAGCGACGAGATGATCCCTGAGACCCACGCCCATGGCTCCGAGCGCGGCGCTACATGGGCGCTGCTGGTGGGGTTCTGCGTGATGTTGATTTCGGATGTGCTGCTGGGTTAAACGTGGCTAACTTTGTATTTTCTTTGTATGCCCGTTGTAATCAAACCGGTTTTGCGGTAAAATAATCGGGTAATCGAAACGGAAGGACTGATTCCTGATGACCAGCAAGATCCGTGTGGGCATCCTTGGCTATGGCAACCTGGGCCGCGGCGTGGAGGCCGCTATGCCTTACAATCCCGATATGACGCTGGTGGGCGTATTCACCCGCCGTCCGCCGGAAAAGGTCAAAACGCTGACCGACGTGCCGGTTTATCATGTGGACGACCTGCTTGCGATGAAGGATGCCATCGATGTGCTGATCCTCTGCGGCGGCAGCGCGACTGATCTGCCCGTGCAGAGTCCGGAATGGGCCCGCCACTTCAACATCGTGGACAGCTTTGACAACCACTCCAATATTCCGGAGCACTTTGCAGCGGCGGACGCCTCTGCTTCTGCCGGCGGCAAGACGGCCTTGATCTCCGCCGGCTGGGATCCCGGCATGTTCAGCCTGCAGCGCCTGCTGGGTAATTGCGTTCTCCCGAACGGCAATGACTACACCTTCTGGGGCAAGGGCGTCAGCCAGGGCCACAGCGACGCCATCCGCCGTATTGCTGGCGTGAAGGACGCCAAGCAGTATACCATCCCGATCGAGGAGGCGCTGCAGCGCGTCCGCAATGGCGAGAATCCTGAGCTGACTGCCCGTGAAAAGCATCTGCGCGAGTGCTTTGTGGTGGCAGAGGAGGGTGCTGATCTTGCCCGTATTGAGCGCGAAATCAAAACCATGCCCGCCTACTTCGAGCCCTATGATACCACGGTGCACTTCATCACACAGGAGGAGCTGGATCGCGACCATGCGGGTATTCCCCACGGTGGATTCGTTCTGCGCAGCGGTGTCACCGGTCTGCACGGCGAGACGCGCCAGCTGATCGAGTACCGCTTGACGCTGGGCTCCAACCCGGAGTTCACCTCCAGCGTGCTGGTGGCTTGCGCCCGTGCGGTTGTCCGCATGGACAAGGCGGGGATGCATGGCTGCAAGACCATCTTCGATGTGCCCCCGGCCTGGCTGTCCCCGAAGGATGGCGCAGAGCTGCGGAAGCTGCTGCTGTAATCAAAAAGAACCGAGCCTGTCGGATGCTGTGTCCGGCAGGCTCGGGTTGTTTATTCCGTGAAGGGCTCCCAACAGAATTCATCGTCAATCAATGCGCGCATTTTCTGATCAAGATCTTCGTCTGCTTGGGCAATATAGTCCAGATCAGTATCGCTGTAATACAGGTAAGCGATGCTGCAAGTATCATCGTTTGTACCGACCATGCCGAAGTATTTGCAGCCACCGTAACCGTAGGAAACTACGCGGAAATCATATCCCTTATATGTAAAGGCGTTGTCCAGTATATAATTGTTATCACCACTTTGAAGCATTGGAGCATCCAGGAATTCATAACGCTGGGTGAGGCTTTCCTTTGCGCCCAGGTATTCCTCAGGCGTGTATTGGACGGTCACAGCGACAGTCTTTGAAATGAACATCAGCATGAAATTCTTCTGATAGGAAAAGTGCACCGCCTTTGTATTGGAGAATTCATTCTGGCTGGGCAGGAACTCTTCTGCGTAGTGGAGTTCGGTGCGGTACATATCGTAGTTGTTCCAGTTTGTGTCGGTCTTGCTGATCGGGTCGAAGGCTGAGTAGATCACAACGCCGAAGAGCAGGAGATGGAGAACAATAATGATACCCAGCGCAATCAGCAGCGTTTTGAATACTTTCTTCATACAAATACCTCCTGTATGTTGAGAAATATCAGGAACATCTCACAAATAAGACTAACAGGAGTGTCATAGTATTTCATTTTTCACGTATTTTTCTCAAGGAACTCCTCATGGCTCATATGCATGTAGTTCCGCACCTCATTCCACGGCACCGTAAAGCCCGCGCCGTGGCTGCAGAAGACGGAGTCCGGCGTATCGTCCGCCAGGGGATTGTAAGCGGCAGCCTCGACAATGGCGGCTTGATCGCGCGCAGGTGCATAGCGGCTCATCCATACGCGAAGAGCGCCGCGACCGTGCGTCAGCGAGAGGAATTCCTCCTGCCAGGGCGCAAAGATGGCGTAAGGAGCCTCGCCGCGCAGTATGACCGTGTCGTCCTCGTATTCGGGCAGGTCAACCTCGGCCTGCATGCGGTTCAGCGCACCGGCGAGGCTGCCGTACATGTCCGCCGGTGCGCGCAGGGAGAAGCCGGCGATGGGCTCCAGCAGCACGGAGTCGGCGTACATCAGTGCGTTGCGGATGGCACGGTACGTGGCCTGGCGGAAATCGCCGCCTTCAGTGTGCTTGAGGTGGGCGCGGCCGGTAAGCAGCTCTACGCACACGTCGGTCAGCGGAGCGCCGGTCAGGACGCCCTTATGCTGCTTTTCGCTGACATGGCCTGCGATCAGTCGCTGCCAGTTGAGAGCGAGGGTGTCCACATGGCAGCAGCTGCGGAAGCTGATGCCGGTACCGGGAGCTGTGGGAACCAGGCGGACATGGCATTCGGCATAATGTCGCAGTGGCTCGTAGTGGCCCACGCCGATGGACGGTGCAGCGATGGTCTCTTTGTAGAGCACATGGGTGGGGCCGAAATCCACGCTGTAGCCAAATCGGCTGGCGATCTGTTCCTTGAGCACCTCCAGCTGAATACGGCCCATGACGTGCACAGAGATATGCCCGCGCTGCTCGGTGACGGTCAGGGTGGGCTCTTCGTCCTCCAGGATGCGAAGGGCCTGCATCATGCGGAAGGCGGGGATGGCTTTCTCGTCCCAGAGGACGTCTGCAGCCATCATCGGCTCAGTGTGAAAAACGGACTTACAGTCGGTGCCAAGGGTATCGCCAGGGCGGATACCCTCCAGTCCGGGGATGCCCACAATGTCGCCGGCCTGTGCGCTCTCCAGGGGGTGGAATTTGTCGCCGTGGTACTGACGGAGCTCGTTGACCTTCTGGCCATCGGGAAGCTCATCCTTCACGCGCAGGCTGCCGGACAGCAGCTTGAGGAAGCATATCCGCTGTCCCTGGGCATCATGGCGCACCTGATAGCAACGGGCTGAAAAGGAGGCTTCCACTGTGTATTCGGTGGTGCTGAGAAGCGCCAAGACCTTTAGGAATTCAGCAATTCCGCGGCCTTCGAGGGCAACGCCGGCCATGACTGGGAAGCATTGCCGCTGCCGTACCTGTTCACGCAGAGAGTCAATCCAAAGCCCTTCATCGAAGCCGCCGTCAAAGAGACGCTCCAGCAGGTCTTCGTCCCGTTCAGCAATGGCCTCGATCTCTTCTTCCGAAAACAGACACTCGGTCTGAAATGAACGTAAATCAAGCATATCCGGTGAAAGTCGGTTCCTCATTTGTGCCAGGACTCGCTCCGGATCAGCGCCCAGGCGATCCAGCTTGTTCAGGAATATGAAGACCGGCACGTTGTATTCCTTCAGCAGCTGCCAGACGGTTTCGGTATGGCTCTGCACGCCCTCGGCGCAGGAGATGATCAGCACGGCATAGTCCATCATGGACACAGCGCGCTCCATCTCGGTGGAGAAGTCCACATGCCCGGGGGTGTCCAGCCAGTAGTAGGTGTCGCCGTTCATCTCAAAATGAGCCAGGCCGGAAAAGATGGTGATGCCGCGCTGCTTCTCCAGCTGGTGAGAGTCAAGGAATGCGTCCTGATGATCCATACAGAAGAGGCCGAATTCCTAGATATTGAAGAAATTGACGATGAGGATGAATTGAAAAAG
>JAFXFR010000150.1 GCA_017513475.1 Clostridia bacterium | reverse complement strand
GAGGGCTTCTGCGTCCTTTCGTCGGTTTGTATTGTCATAAGTTATCCCTCCTGTCCGCAGGACACACCTGCACTGAGCTTATTATAGCACAGTTTGTCCTCTTACGCAAAGAAACGACGGATTTCTAATCCAACTTTTACTTTTTCGCCCTCCGGGATGTGAAATATGTGAAATTTTCGCCGCACTTTTCCCATCCTTCCTTGACATCGGTCTGCATTTATGCTACCATGAGCACAGGGGTAACTGCAACCGTTACCGGAACTGTTTTCAGTCTCTGAGAGGAGCATCCCAGCGTGAAGATTTACACCATCAAGGATATAGCCCGCAAGGCCGGCGTGAGCGTCACCACTGTATCCCGCGTGCTGAACAAGCGTCCGGACGTCAACCAGGCCACCCGTGAAAAGGTGGAGAAGGTGATGGCAGAGTGTCATTTCACCGGCAATGCCAACGCCCGCGGCCTCAAGCAGGCGGACGGCACCATTGTCGCAGTCATCCTTCGCGGCAGGGAGAATCCCTTCCTCAACGCCCTTGCAGAGGCCGTGCTGCGCTATGCCAACGGGCTAGACGCCTCCTTCCTTGTGGAATACGTGGATGAGAAGGCTGACGAATTCCAGACTGCTGTGCGCCTCTCCCATGAAAAACGCGTTTCCGGATGCATCTTCCTGGGCGGCCGCATTGACGAGCGCGCCCATGTGCTTCAGCATATCGACATGCCCATGGTTTTCGCCACCATCAGCGCCGGCCAGGCTGAACTGCCCCGCGCAGGCTCCGTGTATATCGATAACCGTACCATGGGCCGCAAGGCCATGCAGACCCTGCTGGACGCCGGCCATACCCGCATCGCAGTCTTCGGCGGCGACCGACAGGGCGACGACGGCTTCGGCCAGCGCTTCAAGGGGGCAATGGACGCCATGCAGGCGGCCGGCGTTGCCTTCGATGAAGAGCGCTATGTGGACACCCGTTTTTCCCTCAAGGGCGCGTATGATACCGCCCGCGGCTTCTTCGCGATGAAGCCCGACACCACTGCCGTCTTTGCGATGTCCGACACCGTGGCCATGGGCGTTATCCGCGCACTGCAGGACATCGGCCGCCGCGTCCCCGAGGATGTGAGCGTCGTTGGCTACGACGGCATCGAGATGAGCAAGTATTTCATCCCCCGCCTGACTACTGTTGCACAGCCGATCGACGAGATCGCCCGTGAAAGCGTCACAATGCTCATGGGCATGCTGGACCAGAATGAACCGCCCCGCCATATCACAGTTGATGCCGAACTGATCCTGCGTGAATCCGTCGGCCCCGCCAACTGACAACTTGCATATTTTCCTCCGGTGTCAACCATACTTCCTCCCAGAATCATCTGGGAGGTTTTTTCATGAAAAAGATCCTTCTGTCGGGCCTTCTCCTGGTGCTCTTGACAGGCTGTACTCCCCGTACCACGGAGGGAAACACCGTGCCCCATCTTCGGGTATGGGTGGGCGATAATGCCGATGTGGCCTGGATGGAGCAAGTCGTAAGGGACTTCAGGGCCGCCAATCCCAACCAGGCGTATGAGATTCAGATCGGAGTACAGAACGAAGGCGATGCCGCACGGGTTATCCTTGCAGACGTGGAAAGTGCCGCCGATGTTTTTACCTTTGCGGACGACCAGCTGCCCGATCTGCTGCTGGGCGGAGCGCTGATGCCTCTGCAGGAGGACGCTGCCGACGTCCTGAACCGCAACACACCGGAGTCCGTTTCTGCCGCTTCCGGGCCGGACGGACAGCTTTACGCCTACCCCGCCACCGCCGATAACGGCTACTTTCTATTCTACAACCGATCCCTTATCACCCCGGAGGACGCCGGCTCCTTCGAGGGTCTTTTGGCGCGCGCAGCCCAGAACGGCCGCCGGATCGCATTCCCCATGGCTAACGGCTGGTATCTGTATTCCTTCTTCCGGGGAGCCGGGCTTGAGATGCGCCTTAGCGATGACGGCGTGACCAACCTGTGCACCTGGAATGCCACCGATGCACCCATTTCCGGCGCTGAGGTGCTGTCCGCGCTGCTGGACATTGCCAGACATCCCGGCTTTGTCTCTGCGGACAGCGACGCCTTTGTAGCCGGCATCAAAGACGGAAGCATCATCGCCGGGGTCAGCGGTACATGGAATGCCGCTGTAGCCGCCCAGGTCTGGGGCGAGGATTACGCTGCCGCCAAGCTCCCCACCTTCCGCGTAGGAGAGCGGGATGTGCAGATGGCGTCCTTCTCCGGGTTCAAGCTGGTGGGGGTGAATCCCTACTCCCGGAATGCCGGCGCAGCTCTTGATCTGGCCAACTTCATGACAGGCTATGAGGCTCAGCTGGACCGTTTCCGTCTGCGTCGCCAGGGACCAAGCAACGTGGCCGCCCTTGCCTCTGCAGAGGTGCAGACGGAGCCTGCCATTGCCGCTATTTCCGCTCAGGCTCCCTACGCAGACGTACAGCGCGTGGGCAGCAAGTACTGGGATGCAGCCGCCTCCCTGGGAAAGATCATCGCCAGCGGCAACCCCGAGCAGCTTCCCCTGCAGACTCTGCTGGATAACGCTGTCGCGGGCATCACCGCCCCGGCAGGTCAATGAGCCGCCTTCACCCTGCCAAAGAAGGGGCCTTCCTTGCATTTTGGCGGATGCTGCGGCGCTCCCTGCTGTGGGGAGCAGACAGCATCCTGCACGGCCATTGGATAAAGGGACTGCTGCTCTTCTCAGCACAGGCAGCTCTGCTTTCAGGGATCATTCTCACATTCCCGTCGCTGATGAAGCTCCCGTCTCTGGGCACTGTACCGGCAGAGCGCATCTGGGATCCCATTACCCGGCGCAATGTATGGAATGATTACGACAACTCCTTCCTGATCCTGCTCTTTGGAGTGACGGGGATTGCGCTGATCATCCTGTTTGTGGTGCTATGCCTGCGCCGCGGCAAAGCCTCACGTCCGCCCAGCTCCTTACGGGAGGACGCAGCCAGACTTCTGGGGCCCGACTTCCACAAGACGATGCTGCTTCTGCCCGTTACAGGCGTGGTACTGGTGATGGTCATCCCGCTGGCAGTCATGATCCTGATCGCTTTCACCAACTACGACCGGGCACACCTGGTACCAACCAATCTTCTGAGCTGGATCAGCCTTTCCAACTTCAAACAGCTGACAGACCTGGCCTCCGGCGGAGCTTTTGCTTATGCATTTCCCCGGGTGCTGGGCTGGACGCTGACCTGGGCCGTCACAGCCACGCTTTCCTGCTATATCGGCGGAACGCTGCTGGCCATGCTCATCAACCGCCGCAGCACCAGGTGGAAGCCCTTCTGGCGCACCTGCTTTATGGCTGCGATGGCTGTTCCGCAGTTCGTATCCCTGCTGCTGATGCGCAACCTTTTTGCTGATGTGGGGATCGTCAACACCCTGCTGAAGGGCTGGGGCGTGACCGACTGGCTCTATCGTATCGGTGCAATCCCGACAGCGGGGCATATTCCCTTCCTCACCCATCCTGGCTGGGCACGGGGAATGATCCTCGCGATCAACCTGTGGGTTGGCATCCCCTGGCAGATGCTGGTGGCAACCGGCGTGCTGCTCAACATCCCCCGTGAGCTTACCGAGGCCGCCCGCATCGACGGAGCAGGCGCGCTGCAGGTCTTCCGGAGGATTACGCTGCCCTACCTTCTGCACATCACCGGGCCCAGCCTCATATCCGGCATGGTGACCAATATTAACAACTTCAACGTCATCTGGCTGCTGACGCGGGACATATACGTCACCACCGACCAGCAGATGGCCGCCGCCGGAGCCACTGAGGTCGATCTGCTGGTGACCTGGCTTTACCGCCTGACTCAGGATCAGAGCAATTACAAGATGGCTTCGGTGATCGGTATACTGGTGTTTGCGGTGTGCTCTGCCATCACCCTGACCGCATTTACCCGCCTGACCCGCGACGGAAAGGAGGCTGCCTTCCGATGAGGACCTTTCTGCGCCATGCACTTCTGGCCCTGCTGGCGTCGGTGTGGCTGCTGCCGATCCTCTGGCTGGTGCTGACCTCCTTCGGCGTGGACGAGGGCCCCAACATCACCCGCTTCTTCCCGGAGGAATACACCCTGAGCCACTACGCGGAACTCCTCCGGCCGGATTCCATCAGCAGCTTCCCTACCTGGTTCGTTAACACGCTGATCGTGGCGGTCTTTACCTGCGTCATTTCCACCGCCTTTGTGCTGATGACCGCCTATGCCATGTCCTTCCTGCGCTTCCGCTTCCGGCGCGGCCTGATGAATATGGCCGTCATCCTGAATCTGTTCCCCGGCTTTCTGGGAATGATCGCGGTGTACTTCATCCTGCGGGAGGCAGGATTGACCAACAGCCTGACCGGCTTGATCATCGTGTACAGCGCCGGCGCGAGCGTGGACTATCTGATCGCCAAGGGATTCTTTGATACGGTCAGCCCTTCCCTGCGGGAGGCTGCCTGGGTCGAAGGCGCCAACGAGTGGGTAGTGTTCACCCGCATCATTCTGCCCCTATCCAAGCCCATTGTGGTGTACACAGTCATCAGTTCCTTCCTCTATCCCTGGATGGACTTCGTGTATGCATCCCTGATCATGTCTTCGGGCGTGGCATCGGACAAGACCGTAGCCCTGGGGCTGTTCTCTCTGGTGGACAAGGTGAACCGGAACCGCTACTTCGCCCGGTTCTGCGCAGGCGGCGTAGTGGTATCGGTGCCTATTTCAGTACTTTTCATCATCATGCAGCGTTTTTATGTGGAAGGAATCACGACCGGCGCTGTCAAGGGTTGACGCATCGTCTGCATGCGGTGTACATCGCACGAGCTTTGCAGACGCTCGCTGACGGACTGCCAACATTTTTCCCTACTTTTTGCCATGTTCAGCAGGAATTTTCCCGCTCGCAGCGAATAATGTAGAAAGCGGGATCTTCCACCCCGCATTTCTTTCAACCTGTTCCGGAAACGTTTCCATAACACTACGATTCCATGACGAATCATCCTGAAAGGACGGATACAAATGCGTAAGAGCGGTCTGCTTCTGCACATTTCCTCCCTGCCCGGCGCGGGCGGCATCGGCACGATGGGCAAGGAAGCCTACGCCTTTGCCAACTTCCTCAAGAAGGCAGGCATGAAGGTGTGGCAGGTGCTCCCCATGGGTCCCACCGGCTACGGTGAGAGCCCCTACCAGTCCTCCAGCGTGTTTGCGGGCAACCCCATGCTGATCGATCTCCAAACCCTGGCAGACGAGGGCCTGCTGACCCTGAACCCCGGCGACCTGTACACGCCCTCCCAGGAGGAGAAGGTCGAATTCGAAGCGGTGCGCGCCAACAAGGAAACCCTGCTGCGCCGCGCCTTCGAGGAAAGCGAAGCCCGGCTGACCGATGAACTGGCGGCCTTCGCACGCGAAAACGACTGGGTCGAGGACTTCGCCCTGTTTACCGCGGTGAAGCGTGCCAACAACAACAATATGTGGACCAAGTGGGCAGATCGCAGCATCATCATGCGCGAGCCTGAGGCTGTCGCCAAGTACCGCGCTGACCTGGACGTCGAAGTCCGCTACCACATCTTCTGCCAGTACATTTTCTTCAAGCAATGGTTTGCCCTGAAAAAGTACTGCAACGACAACGGCATCGAGCTTTTCGGCGACATGCCCATCTACTGCGCCGAGGATTCTGCCGACACCTGGACCCATCCCGAAGTGTTCCAGCTGGACAAGAACCGCATTTCCACCCGGGTTGCGGGCGTTCCGCCGGATTGCTTCTCTGCGGACGGTCAGCTCTGGGGCAACCCGCTGTACGACTGGGTCGGCCTGTATGAAAACGGCTACGGCTGGTGGGTCGAGCGCATGCGCGCCATGGGCAAGATGTATGATCTGGTTCGCGTGGATCACTTCATCGGCTTTGCCAACTACTATTCCATCCCCTACGGCGCTCCCACCGCTAAGACCGGCGAATGGATTCCCGGCCCCGGCAAGCGCCTGTTTGAGACCTTCTGGAAGGAGCTTCCCGGTCTGAAGATTATCGCTGAGGATCTGGGCGTTCAGAATGAGCGCGTGACCCGCCTGCTCAAGTTTGTGGGATACCCCGGCATGAAGGTGGCGACCTTCGGCTTCGGCGGCGGCGATGAGGACGATGAGAACCAGCACTTCCCCGGTAACTGGACGGAGAACTACGTTGCCTACACCGGCACCCATGACAATGACACCACCATCGGCTGGCTGCAGACCATGGACGAGGAGACCATCCAAGCCGCGAAGGATTATCTGGGCGACTTCGAGACCGTCGATGAGGGCGTTGAGCTCTTCATGGACTGCGTCATTTCCTCCCCCTGCGATACCGCCATGCTGCCCATGCAGGACGTGCTGCATCTGGATGGCTCCGCCCGCATGAATCTGCCCGGCTCTACCGGCGGCAACTGGACCTGGCGCATGAAGCCCGGCGCAGCCAATGCCAAGGTAGCCAAGCATCTCTACGAGATGAACGTCAAGGGCAAGCGCATCTGATCACAAGAAACAATTACGGGGGCCACGCCCCTTCTGGAGGTATTCCAACCCTATGATGAACGCCAAGGAACTGCTCATGCAGGCTGAATCCCTGCTGATGATGAATGACCATATCACCCTGGAAAAGGCCAGCGCCACCCAGCTGCACAATGCGCTGTCCACCGCCGCGATGGTCGCCCTGTCCCCCACCTGGGCTGCCTGCGAGGAAGCCCGCAGCGGCAAGCGCCAGGCTTACTACATGTCCTCTGAGTATCTGATGGGCCGCATGGTGTACAACAACCTGTACTGCCTGGGCTATCTGGATGAGGTGAAGTCCCTGCTGAAGGAACGCGGCGTGGACATCACCATCATGGAAGACATCGAGGATGACGCCTTCGGCAACGGCGGCCTGGGCCGTCTCGCTGCCTGCTTCCTGGATAGCGCCGTCACCATTGACGTGCCCCTGACCGGCTACGGCCTGCGCTACAAGTACGGCCTGTTCAAGCAGTCTTTCGAGGACGGCCGTCAGGTCGAATCTCCTGATGACTGGGCCAAGTTCGGCGATCCGTGGAGCATCCGCCGCCTGGACAAGTCCGTCATCGTCAAGATGGCCACCGGCGACGTCCGCGCGGTTCCCTACGACATGCCCATCGTCGGCTACGGCGCCAAGAACATCGGCACCCTGCGCCTGTGGCAGACCGAGCCCATCAAGGCCGTTGACTTCTTCCAGTTCAACGAGCAGCGCTACGAGCAGGCCGCCGCCGACCGCAACCGCGCCGAGGATATCGTCAAGTTCCTCTACCCAAATGATTCCCGCCGCGAAGGCAAGCAGATGCGCATCAAGCAGCAGTATGTGCTGGTGAGCGCTTCCCTGCAGGCCATTCGGGGATTTGGAATCAGTACACTGCGAAAATTTCAGTACATTTTCAGTACACTTTTGAGGGCGAGAAAAACAAAAACCCCTCTAGAAGCGTGTCTAGAGGG
>JAFXFR010000149.1 GCA_017513475.1 Clostridia bacterium | reverse complement strand
GTGACCGTGATCAAGGGCAGCGAGGCCTGCTGGCTGTTCGTCGAGGTCGAGAAGACCGAGGGCTTTGACACCTACCTGACCTACGAAATGGCTGCTGGCTGGACTTTGGTGCCCGGCGAGACCAACGTGTACTATCGTGAGGTGGCCGCTGTGACTGCCGATACCGAGTTCCCCGTGATCAAGGACAACAAGGTGACTGTCACGACCAATGAAACCCTGACCAATGCCAAGATGGATGAGCTGGAAGGCGACAAGAACCCCAAGATGACCATTACCGCCTACGCCATCCAGAAGGTGAACTTCGCCGACGCTGCTACTGCCTGGGCTGAGGTCAGCAAGCTCAACACCAATGCTGAGCACTACGTTACCCCCAGCACCAGCGAGGAGGGCACCACGGTGACCACCTCCGCCGGCGAGGGCGAGTAATCCCTTTCACACATTAAAGAAAGAAGGACAACATCATGTCTAAGCGCAAGATTCTGCTGGTGGCAGCGGCCCTGTGCATGATCGCTATCCTGGCGGTCGGCGGCACCCTGGCCTACTTCACCGATGCCACCGATGTGAAGAAGAATGTCTTCACCGTGGGCAATGTTGACATCACCCTGGACGAGCCCCTGTGGGAAGAGCAGGGTAAGGAAGATGCTCCTGAGGTCTACCCCGGCGAGGCGCTGGCCAAGGACCCCACCGTCCACAATGTGGGCGCGAACCCCTGCTTCGTGCGCGTGAGCGTCACGGGCCTGGATTGCCTGGGCGAGGGCAATGACGATCTGCTCATCCACGTCCGCACCAACTACGTCGTTGACGCGCTGGGCGAGGGCTGGGTGCTGCATACCGACGGCTACTACTACTACACCAAGGTGCTGGCTGTCGGCGCCGATACCACGCCTGTGTTTGACTCCATCGTGATCCCCACCGCCCTGACCAATGGCGATGGCGAGACCGAGTTCCACATTGACGTCCAGGCCTACGCTGTGCAGGCTCAGGGCGCCAAGCCCTCCTGGGCTGACGTGCAGAACATGACCGTGACCGAGATCGCGGCCTGGTTCGGCACCTGCGGCTTCTAAGGAGCATTTGCCTCCCGCCCTTCTCCGGAGGGGCGGGGGCACACGAGGGTATCCGCACGGCTGGATATCCCCCTGTGCCCCGGCACAATGACGATGAAGCATCCGCGGCATATTGCTGCGAGGAACGGATAATCTGCTTGAAAGGAGCGAGCCTGTGAACATGAAAAACGGCATGACAGCGCAGTGGAAGAAGCGTCTTCTGACACTGGCGGTGATTATTTCCTGCCTGGCGATTCTGGCCACGGGAACCGCAGCTTATTTTGTCGCCGAGGAAACGGCGTATAATGTGATCACCACGGGCCTTCTGCATATGGAGCTGATCGAGGAGACCACGGGCGGCAAGCCCTGGCCCGCAGACGGGGTGATGGGCGTGATGCCCTCCACCGATGTGGACAAGGTAGTTTATGTGCGCAACCGCGGCAATGTGCCCTTCTACGCCCGCATCCAGATGGAGCAGCGCATCACCGCAGCACCCGGCACGACCGCAGAGCTCACCTTTGAGCATATCACCCTGGATCTGAACACCGAATGCTGGATCGAGCAGGGCGGCTTCTATTATTACTACCGCGCGATCCAGCCGGGCGAGGTGTCGGAGCCGCTGTTCACCACAGTTTCCTTTGCTCCCCAGATGGGGAATGAATATATGAACGCAACGGTTGAGATTGCCGTGCAGGCTCAGGCCGTGCAGAGCGACAACAACGGGTATGATCCCCTGTTTGCGCTGGGCTGGTCCGAGCCGGCCAAGGAACTCATCCAAAATGCCGACGAAAACGCTGAGTAAGGAGGATTGCAGAGCATGAAGCAGAGAGTGCTGTCGTGCCTGATGGCCCTGTGCCTGCTGCTGACCGCAGTGGCGCCAGGTCTGGTCGTCTGGGCAGAAGAGAATAATGCGCTGGAGTTCCCCGAAATCGAGCTGGAGCTCAGTACAAAGCCGGAAGAACCCCGCTCCGACGAGGAGGACGAGCTGGGGCAGATCAATAGCGGCAATGCCGCAGCAATGGAATCCCTGGGCAAGACGGACTGGCAGGCACGCGCGGACAAGGTCGTCAGGACCGGCGACTGGCGCGAGGACCTCGTCCATCTGGCGGAGAGCCAGGTGGGCTACCAGGAGGACTCCCACGGCCATACCATTTACGGCGGTGACGATGAAGAGGACGCTCAGATGGCTGACTGGACCTCCCTGTTCATCAACTGGCTGGCCGACCAGGCCGATCTGACCAGCCGTCAGTTCCCCCGCGGAGAGACCTACAAGGACCTGCGCAAGAAGATGGATCGTGCGGGTGCGCTGAAGAAGATCAGCCGCGCCAACTATCCCGTTTCGGGCGACATTGCCTTCATCGAGAACGGTGATCAGAAGCTGGTGGCTGTCATTGTGTATGTGGCCAACGGCTACGCCACGGTCATCCATGGCGATGATCAGGGCCGGGTCACCCGCGTGACCTACCAGGTGGATACCTCCGCCTTCCGGTACTATGCGGACATGAATGTGCTCATGGAGCACGCCGGCATCGAAACCGGCAAGGGCGGTAAGGTGCCTCAGATCCCTGAGGGCGGCGTCGCGGCCTGGACCAATACCAAGGCCGTGTACCTGCGCAAGGAGCCCACCACGGCCAGCAAGAGCCTCACGACGGTCAAGAAGGCCGGTACTGCGGTGCTGGTGACCAGCGCGGCTCTCCAGGAGGACGGCTACATCTGGTACGGCGTGTCCTACAAGAATTATGAGGGCTACATCCGTGGCGATCTGCTGCGGCTGGACATGGCGGCCATCCCCACGGGTCCGGCTGCCACGACGCCCCCTGCGGCAACGCCCGCACCCGAGGTAATCCCGGGCTGCAGCATCTGTGTGGCTGCTGCCGGCGGCGTTGCGCTGCCTGTTGATTGCTGCTATGCCCACCTGGCCGCTATGGACCGCGGTGAGCAGGTGCGCTTCATGGCTTCCCTGCGGATGGAAGATCCTGCGACCTTCCAGCTGTATGTTGCATGCCACGCTGCCCATACTGCCGGCGGCGAGGCAGGCTTGGTGTGCCTGGGTGACGCCTGCGGTGAATCCGCCTGGATGGTTCCCGGCGCCGCCCATGCGGAGAACTGCCCCTGGCATCTGGTGGGCGGCCTGGTGCAGGAGCGCGTGGTCAATGTGGAGATCCGCGAGGGTCTGGCAGGCCAGCAGATCACCATCCTGTATGAGATCGCCGGTGCGACGGCCTACCAGTGGCATGAGGTGCGCAGCGTCCTGAATGCGGACGGCTCGGTGACGGAGACGGATTCCGTCCTCGAGGGCCAAACGGCGCATTTCCTGACCGTGACGGCCCGGGACGAGCAGGATGTTTCCTACAGCTACTACTGCGTCGCCACCATCGAAGCGGACGGCGCACTGCTGCAGGTCACCGGCAAAACGACGGTCATCACCCTGGCGGACGCGCCCGTTGTGGCCAGCGCCGTCCTGGGTGAGGAGATCAACTTCACTTATGTGAACGAAAGCGCTGCGGCGTACCAGTGGTACGTCCAAAAGGATGCGAATGCTGTCCCCGTGGCCATTACGGCCGATCATGCTGCTTATACCGGCGCTGCCGGCGAAGTCCTTACCTTCCATGCGACGGCGGAGAATTCCGGTGCGCTCTATTCCTGTACCGCCCTGGATGCTGCGGGCGCGGTGGTGGGAACCAGCGGTTATTACGCCTATGCCATCCCGGCGGAAATGTATCTAGAGAAGGACGTGCTGGGCTTCGGGACGAAGCTGGAAGTCCGTGACAGCAGCGGCTTTGAGCCGGCCGGCTGTACCTTCCAGTGGTACCAGCTGGTGCTGACGGAGGACGGGGAGCAGTATGTCGTCCTGGAAGGCCAGACGGCTTCCGTCCTGGATGTGTGCTACCCCTTCCAGAAAGAGCGTTACTACTGCATCTACAAGGACGTTGACGGCAACGAGAAGATGTCTGCCGTGTTCGTGGTGGAAGCCCAGACGACAAACTGGGACGACTACCTCAACGTTCTGTACGGCGATTTCGACGAGATCGTTTACCAGAACGAGCAGCCTATCACGGATTACGCAGTGGTGGCCTGTCAGTGGATGGACAAGTGGGACGTCACTCTGGAGGACGGCAGCAATCTGGCGCAGAACGTGCTGAATTACTGGTACGAATACCCGGATGAGCTGCTGTGCTCCTGCGTCATCAGCGGCGCGGTAACGGCGGACGGCATCATCCTGGATGCCCATGATCAGCATGATGCATCCTGCCCCTGGCATGTGAGCAGCCCCACGCTGAGCCTCGCGGAGAATACCGCTCCGGACGGCAGCGTGTATTACACCCTGAGCATGGTCGCGGACGGCGAAACCACCATCCTCGCCACCACCGAAATGCTGGACGGCGTGCATCACTATTTCAAGGATACCAAGACGGGCATCTTTGTTGCCTGGCTGCGCATTGACGCGGACGGCAGCATGTGGATCGTCCCCCTGGAATCCGAAAACTGAGCAGCAGAGAACGGAGGAGTCGATATAGATGAATAAGCTATCCAGACTGACGGCTCTGCTGCTGGCGCTGATGATGCTGATCAGCACCTTTGCAGCAGCGGAGACCGGTTATCCGGCCGGCGGCATGACCGTCGACCAGTGGCAGCAGATGGTCGATCAGGCGGCGGATGAGGTCTATGTGATCAACGAGGGTGACTCCGGCAAGACCGTCACTCCCGAAATCCCTGCGCAGCCTGCTCCCGGCCCCTATGCGCCGTATACCGACGGCACCACCACGGCCCTCGTCGTCAGCGAGAATCCCGTGACTGCGCTGCGTACGCCCTCCGGCGTTGCGGTGCTCACCCACGCCGGCGAAGGCCAGTGGCAGATGCTCGTGGGGGACGTATGGGCTGACCTGACCGGCGAGACGGGGGATTTCCTGTGGGTCACCCCCGCGATGATGAGCGGCTTTACCACCGCCCAGTTCCGCAAGGCGCTGGCGCCCAAGGATGAACGGGGCCAGTATACGTCCTTCACCCAGGTGGCGGAGGTCTCTGTGACTGACGCTCTGCCTGCGGCGCTGTACGCAGCCCCCCGCGCGGATGCCTCCGCCGGTGAGGAGACCGCCGATGGCGAAGTGTACTCCCTGCAGCGCGCCAACGAGAACCTGGAGAAGCACCTCATTACCATTGAGTACCGCTTCCTGTCCAACAGCGACGTGGCGGCGAATCCCTACTATGCCGAAGTCAGCACCACCACGACCTCCTTCTCCGCGGAGATCCAGCACCCGATCATCATGGGTTACAAGCCTACCGCGAGCTTCGTAGGGACGCTGCCGGGCGGCTTCGCCTACACCGAAACCCAGATGACCCTCTCCGATGTCCATGTCACGGAAAACCTGACCGTCGTGGTGTACTACGAGCCGGCAGAGGTCAAGTACACGGTCAATTATTGGGAGGAGCTGGCTGTCTACACCACCGATCCCGCTACGGGCGAGGAGGTCAAGTACGCCCTTGCCGGGACCGTGGAGGACACGGGCCTGACGGAATCCACGGTGCGGGAATCCTCTCCGGATACGACGACTGACCAGTACTGGGCAACCCTGCATACCCCCGCTGGCTTCCAGGCCCTGCTGTACGACGATAACGTCAAGCTGGCGGCGGACGGTAGCACGGTGGTGGACGTCTATTACCAGCGCAAGTATTACCTGATGGTGTTCAACCTGGGCGGCGGCTACGGCGTGAACCCGATCTACACCAAGCATGGCGTTGAGATCGGCGACATCGGCGAGCCCAAGCGTCCCGGCTACGTCTTCAAGGGATGGACGGATGTGAAGGACGGCACCACCATCGTGGAACTGCCGGATGCAATGCCCACCCACAACAGCACTTACTATGCGGTGTGGGAACCCACCATGACCACCTATTCAGTGATGTACTGGTTTGAAAAAGCGGACTCGACTGATCCGAACGATCCGGCCAACTACAGCACAGTGTATGTGGTGAATGGCGTGCCTGCCATGACGGAAAGCACAGTGACGCGTACCAACCATCAGGTCATTAGGGATATTGAGGAAGTCATGACCGAGGCGGAAATCGCCAAGATGAATGAAAAACCCCGGCACTTCGATCGTTATGACGCCATTACCGGTGTCGCCGATCGTCCTGCGCCGGTGGAGTATGTTGTCGCTGGCGACGGTTCGACCATCGTGAACGTGTACTACACCCGCAAGGAGTATACGATCAGGTTCTTCTACATGAGATCGGAAACCAACGGTACCAAATATGAAATTCCGTCGGCTTACGGTCAGGGAGCAAAGACGAACTGCCGTCTGAGCGGCGCACAATGGAATCACTCGGAGTATTCTGATTATCCGGGAATCCTGCCTGAGTATGCCAGCATGGCGGGATATGCAGACTATAGGATCAACGGGCAGACGCATAGGTACTATTATCTGGAACTGACTGCAAAGTATAACGCTGACCTGACGGCGATCTGGCCCAATCTGCCTTTCCAGTACAGCAATGGTTCGGATTATCATGGCCGCAGGCAGAACAGCTGGGCTATTCATGGTGACGCTCCGTATTTTGATACGATTGAGGACACCTATACCTTCAAGGGCATCTATTCTCGTTTGGATGACAACCTGATTCCGGAATCATCTTCGGATCCGATCCTGGATATTGAGAATGGGTTTGTGACCTACTTCGTATCCTACTGGGGTTCGAGCAATAGCCAGGATGAATACCGGTATAACATTTACTTTGAAGTGCTGGAGCCCAATACTCCCGGCGCGGTGGAGTACGGGAATAAGTATTACGTCCTTCAGCCGCAGCTGGAATCCAAAGCGCTTTCCGGTTCGGAAGTCAAGGGTCAGAACGCGCCGGCGCATGAGGGCGTATACAATGTGGGTAAAACGCCTACTACGGGCAATGGCAGCATCTACCATATCACCGATATTCATTTCTACTACGACCGCAACAAGTACAACCTGATCTACATGAGCAATGGCGAGCAGATCGGGAATGCGGTGGAAGTGCCCTTCGGTGCGGCGATGGGTCAGTATGAAACAACGCCCAATATCCAGTATGCACCGGATACCTATTATGTTTTCGGTGGGTGGTACACTTCGGAGAAGTGCGTGGACGGCACGGAGTATGACTTCAATAGCACCATGCCGGCTGCCAATGTTACGCTCTACGCCAAGTGGACACCGTTGAAGTACACCGTTACCGTGTACAACACCAAGGAGGACGCGGATACGGCCCTTTCCGGCGGTACGGCCGAACACCTGTACTATTGGCCCAAGATGGTCGAGCATGGCAAGGCAGTCTCCAGCGTGTACACCTACACCAACCCGGATCATTACAATCCTGAAACGGGTGAGTTCAATGAGCCTACGCGTGAAGGCTGGACCTTCACCTACTGGTTCTACTACGATGAGAACGGTAATGAACAGCCTTTCTCCTTCAATAACACGCCCATCACCCGGGATACCGTTGTCTACGCAGGCTGGACGGCCAGCGAGCTGGCTACCTATACCATCTACTACGTCGTGGATGACGGTAATCCCAACACGGTCAATATCAATCAGGATAACTGGGTGGCTGTGCCTGTCAACGGCAGCGGCCTCGCCGGCGCTACCACCACCGAGCGCGCCAAGGGCGGCACCGAGCTGTACACCGCCTTCCAGACGGAGTACTTCCCCACGGTGGAAAGCCACAGCTTCACCCTGGACGTGGACGCCAGCAAAAACGTGTATGTCTTTGAGTATGTCAAGGTGGATGAGGTTCCCTACAAGGTGCTCTACGTCACGGCGGAGAAGCCTGACGACAGCATGAACAAGGGCACTGTCACCATTGACGGCAAGACCTACTACATGCTTGCAGATACCAAAGAGGTGGACGACAACACCAAAGCGGTTGTCACCGAGAACTACGCGCAGATCGGCGGCAGCTATGTGCCTGACGCCTTCCAGAAGCGCCTGATCCTCAAGGCAGGCACTTCGATGGAAGAGAACGTCATTGTGTTCTACTACACCAAGGATGAAACCAGCACCACGCTGGAGGTCAATCACATTCTGGTGCATGCGGACGGCAGCGAAACCTCCTATGATTCCGTGAAGCAGATCGTCAAGCTCCCGCATAAGGAAACTGTTACGCCCAAGACGATCGCGAACTACCCCTACAAACCGGAACGGACGACTGTTCAGGGCGAAGGCGTTACAACAACCGACACGGAAATCCGTATCGACCTTGAAGAGGGCGCGGATGGCGTGGTCATCAACCTGTATTACGTCGAGAATACGGTGGATATCCAGTATATCCCTGTTGGCCCGGAAGGATACGATGAAAACGGCGTGCCCAACGTGACGGCAGCCGGCAGCGTCGATCCGGAAACCGAGACGGTCGGCGTGGTGACGGGACAGCCCGGCTCCACCGCCACGGCGAACCGGAATTACAGCTTTGTGGGCTGGTACAAGGATGCTGCCTGCACCAATCTGGTCACACGTGATGCCGACTTCGCACCGGAGAAGGTCAACGGCGTGCATGTAGAAGCCATCTACTACGCCAAGTTCGTGGAGAACGAAGCGACGATCAACTATGTTGTGGTCGGCCCGGCTGGCTGCGGTACGGTTGATCCTGAGAGCGAGACGCTGCCTGTGCTGAGCGGCGAAGCCGAGGGCTCTACCGCTGCGGCGAATGTCGGCTACACCTTCCTGGGCTGGTACGAGGATGAAGCAGGCCAGCAGCCTGTAGACGCCGCTTGGGTAACGGATGGCAAGATCGTGCCCCAGAAGCCCGGCGAAGCCTGGCCGGAGACCAGCACCTATTACGCCAAGTTCGAAGAGAACAAGGCAACGATTCGCTACGCTGTAGGCCCGGCCTATGCCGGCATGGGCACTGTCAGCCCTGAAAGCGAGACGCTGCTGGTGTGGACGGATACTGCAACGGGCTCCGAGGCGACTCCCACGGATAAGACCATCTTTGAAGGCTGGTATCTGGATGCGGAGTGCACGAAGCCTGTGCCGGAAGCCTGGATGACCGGCACGAAGATCACCCCCGCCAGGGAAGAAAACGCTGCCTGGGTGGACGGTGCGATCTACTATGCCAAGTTTGCCTACAAGCCCGGCCAGCTGGACATCACCAAAACGGTGGTGAACAACACCGGCAAGCCGCTGACGGTTACGGCCTTCACCTTCACGGTGACGCTGACGGATGCCGGCGGTCAGCCGCTGACGGGTACGTACACCTGCGTCATTGGCGAGAACTCCACGACCGTTACGCCGGATGCGGAGGGCAAGATCGTCCTGACGCTGGATGTGGGCGCGATGAACGGCGAGAGCGCAAGCGAGACGAGAACGGTGTCTGCCAGCATCCTGAACCTGCCGCATGGCACCCAGTATGCTGTGGCTGAAACGCATGTGGAGGGTTGTCTGATCACCTTCGAGAACGCCAACGGCCAGATCGAAGCCACGGAAACCAGCACAGCGGCCTTCACCAACACCTTCCCGGCGCCTTCCACCAGCACGCTGACCGTTATCAAAGCGGGCATGCAGCCTGGTGAGAGCGCTGTCATTCGGGTGGATGTGGACGGCAAGATCTACTACCTGTCCCTGAGCAGCACCCATAGCCAGGATACCATCACGGGCCTGCCCATCGGCAGCACCTACACTGTTACCGAGCTGAATGCCTGGACCTGGCAGTACGAGAATACGACCCCTGTGACCGGCGAGATCCTCAGGGATGGCGCCAGCAAGGTTACCATCACCAACAAGCCCACGGATGATAAGTGGATGCACGACGAGAGCAGCGTGATCAACGACCTGGGCGATGGCAGCAAGACCAATATCAACAACCAGTGAGGAGGTGAGCAGTGATGAAGAAAATTTCCAGGAAGACGCTGGCGCTGCTCGCCGCTCTCCTGCTGCTGATGGCGCTGCCTGTGGGCGGCACGGTAGCGTTCCTGATGGACCGCACCGGCATGATGACCAATACCTTCACCCCTGTGGAGGTGGATACGGTGATCATCGAAAACGTCGCCAAGGGTGAGAAAACCAGCATCAAGGTGCAGAATCCTGAAGCGGCTAACCACATCGACGCTTATGTGCGCGTGGTGGTGGTGGGCAACTGGGTGGATGCTGACGGCAATATCGTTCATCCGTGGACGCTGGACAGCTACAACACCGCCAGCTGGACGAAGGACGGCCAGTTTTACTACTACAATCAGGTGCTGAAGGTCGGTCAGACAACGGATAACCTGCTTACGGGCAGCGGCATCCGGGAAGCTGACCTCACCAAACCCAAGGGCGCGGATCACCTGGTGGTGACTGTGGTACACCAGTCCATCCAGGCCGACGGCTGGCCTGCCGAAGTGGATTCCGCCAAGGAAGCCTTCGCCGCGGCGCAGTAAGGAGGATACAGGATGAAGAAGATCGTTTCCCTCCTGCTGATGCTCCTGCTGCTGGCAGGCATGGCGCTTGCGGGCGCAAATGCCGAATCCAACGTGCTCTTCAAGGGCGGCGCGGAGAATTTCGTGTTCATGCCGGGCAGCGTGTTTACCGACAGTGACCTGTTCAGCAACTTTAAGAATGTGATGCCGGGCGATGTGATCACCCAGCGCATCATCGTCAAGAACAACTCCGGCAAGAAGGTGCGCATTTTCCTGCGCGCCGAGCCGGTGGATGAGAAGCATGCCGAGTTCCTCAGCCATCTCAATCTGCAGGTGACCAGCAAGAACGAGCATGTCTTTGACGCGGCAGCCTCCCAGACCGCGCAGCTGACGGAAAACGTCCCTCTGGGCGTGTTCAAGACCGCCGGCTCCACAGAGCTGGTGCTGACCCTGACCGTCCCCTACGATCTGGGCAATGAGTACATGCTGGCAACCGGCATCGTGCCCTGGACCTTCACGGTGGAGGAATACATCGAGGAGGATACGCCCCATACCGGCGACTCCTTCGATCTGAGCACCTGGCTGCTGGCTGCAGGTATGATCCTGGCCGCGATCGTCTACGTGCTGATCCGCATGAAGAAGGACAAGGCGGCGTCCAACTGAACAAAGCAGCGGAGGCCGGGGCGGAATGCTTCGGCCTCCTTGTACAAGGAGAAACATGAACAAGCAAAGCAAATCACGCCTGATGACGATGGTGCTGATCGTTCTCATCCTGGCGCTGCTGGCCGTGGTGGGATACATCCTCTGGCGGGAGTATCAGTACGGCGTGAGCGAGGACTACTACGACAGCCTGCGGACGATCGGCAGAGGAGCGTGGCACGTATGAAGAAGCTGTTGTGTCTGCTGCTGACGCTGCTGATGCTGCCCGCAGCTGCGGAAGCGCCGCTGACGGCCGACACCCTGTCCTCCGGGGAGATCCACGAGGTGGTGGAGGCGCTGTTCCTGGCTGCTGCAGGCACCCGGGAGGATGAGGAGATCGCCCTGTGGAAGAAGCTCTCTGAGGAGGAACGATCTGCCCGCAGCGCGGAGAATGCTGCCTATCGCGCCCGGACGCTGCCGTGGCTGACGGCGGCCTTCGCAGCGGAGCTCCCTGCCTGGGAGGACGCTGCCTGGTCTCCGGCTGACGGTGTCGCTGCCTTTGAAGGGAATCCCTGCGGGCAGGCGTACCTGACCCTGCTGAGGCGCTACGGTGCATCCGATGCGGAAAGCTGCATGGCTCTCACCCGGGCGGTGGTGCAGCGCTGGCTTGCGGAGATCGACCATGACAAGCTCCTGACCATCAACGGGGACTACCGGCTGTGGCTCTACGCACCCGGCACACCGATCGATTACCCCGTGGTCCAGTGCCGCAGCAACAGCTACTATCTGGACAGGATGTTCAACCGCAAGAAGAACCCTGCCGGTACGCTGTTCATCGATATGCGGAATCTTCCGGGCTTCCGCGATCCCAACACCATCATCTACGGTCACCATATGCGGGACGGCTCCATGTTCCACAGCCTGACGGATTATGACGCCCCGGGCTACTTCGATGCGCATCCCTTCATGCTGGCGGTTGGTCCGGAGGGGATCTGGCTGATCGAGGTCTTCGCCGGCTATGTGACCAGCAGCCGCGATCACTGTTACGACATCGCCATCTCCGACGAGAAGGACATGCTTGCCTTCGTGGAGGAGGCTGCGGGCAAGTCTGACTTCGTGTCCCATGTGGAGATCGACTGCACGGCGGACCGGCTGGTGACCCTCTCCACCTGCGCCTACAATTTCGATAATGCCAGGTGCATCGTCATCGGGCGGCTGAACCGGGTGTGGATCAAAACAGAATAACATGGCTGCCTGACGCCTGGCGTCGGGCGGTTTTTTGTGTCTGCCATGGGGCTGCGGCGCGCTTTGTGTATTCCCATGGGCGGCGGGATGTGCTATAATAAACCGATATCACCTCAACGGAGGAAGCCACATGAATGTGAATCAGCATTGGGCCAGCATCTGGGGCAACGCCGTCTCCATCGCGGAGAACCGCCCCGAGCGCTACGCGAAGAATATCACCATCCGCTATCCCATCCGCGTGCCGTTCGAGGGGAAGGCCCTGCGCCTGACCTTCGACAACTACTGCGGCACCGAGCCCATCACCATCAGCAAGACTACGCTGCTGGTGCGTGGAAAAGAAGGGGGACGAAGTTCCTTTCTGCCAGTGACCTTTGGCGGAGAGCGCGTTGTCACCATCGGGGCGGGCGAGAACGTCACCTGCGACCCGGTGGAGATCGAACTCCATGCGGGGGAAACGGTGTGTGTCAGCTTCTACCTGAAGGATTTCACCCTCATGCGGTCGGTGGTGTTCACCTGCGGCAAGCTGTCCGGCGGCCTCTACGCCAACGGCGACGAGACGGAAACGGTGGACATCGATATCAACACCTCCCGCGCGACAAAGCTGAACTACTTCCTGTCCAATGTGTCCATCCTGACGGAGAAGGTGAACCGCACCATCGTCTGCTACGGTGACTCCATCACTGCCCAGGATTGGCCGGATGATCTGCAAATCCGCTGCCAGAAGGAAGGTTTCAACCACACGGCGATCATCCGCCGCGCTGCCAGCGGGACCCGCATCCTCCGCGAATACTCCTGCCTGACCTACGAATCCTACGGCTTGATGGGCAGCCATCGCTTCCAGCATGAGGTGCCTACCGACGGCGCAGATGCGGTCATCATCCAGCAGGGGATCAACGACATCATCCACCCGGTGGGGGAGGACGTCAACATTTACCGGCCATCCCCCGACACCGGGTCGGGTGCTGGCTACGCGACAACAATGCAAGCATTGTCGCCGCTAGTCTGGCAAAGGCCAGACCTTCTTTTCCGCCCGATGAGCGATCTGCCCACGGTGGAGGAGCTCATTGAGGGCCTCAAAATCTACATCGCCCAGGCCCGTGAGATGGGGCTGAAGGTCTATGTGGGTACGCTGATCCCCATGGGCGGCTGGCGCACGGACGCGCCCTTCCGCCAGGAAATGCGCCATGCCTACAATGATTTTATCCGCACGACGGATCTGATCGACGGCTGCATTGATTTCGACGCGGCCCTGCGCGACCCGGCCCGTCCGGACTGGTTCTTGCCGGAATACGACTCCGGCGACCACCTGCATCCCAGCAAGAAGGGCTACGAGCGCATGGCGGCGGAGGTGCCCGAGGAGCTGCTGAAATGAGCATCAATGATGTGGTGGCGTATCCTCTGCAGATCGATACGCCGGAGGGAATTGCGACAGTCACAGCGGTGCACAAGGTTGTGGAACGGGATGATGTCATCCAGTGTGCGACGGTTACGGTCGTGCTGGATGGTGTAACCTGTGTTGGCCACGGTGATGACACGGAGTATGCGCTGTATGATCTGGCGAAGCATCTGCCGCAGGGCTGTAGGCTGCGCTGCTGTCTGTCCTGCCGACACGGGCACTTCTGTCCAGTGGGGGATGCAGACAATGAACTGTTCTGTGTCACCGATTTCGAGCCGAAGGAGAAAAGCGACCTGTACCATGTCACTGAAGACGCAGCGGAGCGGGCCAAACGTAGCCGCAGCCTGTTCTGTATTTGTGAACGGTACCAGCTTCAGTCTCCGGAATACTACACCTACAGCGAATACCTGCATCGCGTAAAGTGAGGCGATACATATGAAACGCATCCTGCAATACTTTAAGCGCGAGGTCGTGCTGACGGTCGCCCTCATTGCGGCCCTTGCCTCCTTCCTGCTGGTGCCGCCGGGGGCGCACACGCTGGCGGGCGTCGACACGACCACGCTGCTGATGCTCTTTTCCCTGATGACCATCGTGGCGGGATTCCGGCACATGGGCGCGTTTGACAAGCTGGCAGGCGCGGTGACGAGCCGCATCAAGACCCTGCGGGGGCTGGCGATGACGCTCATTGCGGCCAATTTCCTGCTGGCGATGGTCGCCACCAACGACGTGGCGCTGATCACGCTGGTGCCCTTTACGCTGCTGCTGATGAGGGGCGCGAAGATCCAGCACCTCACCCTGACCGTGGTGCTGGAGACCATCGCGGCGAACCTGGGCAGCATGGTCACGCCCATCGGCAACCCGCAGAACCTGTACCTGTATTCCAGCGGAAAGCTGGGTGCGGCGGATTTTCCCGGGCTGACGTGGCCCTATGCCGCGGTGGCTTTCGTGCTGCTGATGGCATGCTGTTTGTTCATCCCCAAGGACGTCGTGAAGCCCTCTGCGGCTGCTGAAAGCAAGCTCCCTGCCCGGAGACTCTGGCTGTATGCCGCGCTGGCGGTGATCGCCCTGCTCTCCCTGGCGAAGATCATCCCGGCATGGGCGCTGGCGATCGTGGTGGCTGTGGCGGTATTCATGGTGGACAGGCCGGTGCTGAAGCAGGTGGACTACACGCTGCTGGCGACCTTCGTGTGCTTCTTCGTGTTCGTGGCCTCGGCGAAGGCCTATGCCCCTGTTTCTGCCTGGCTGGAGGGGCTGATGGCCGGTTCGCCGCTGGTGACGAGCCTGCTGGTCAGCCAGGTCATCAGCAACGTGCCGGCGTGCCTGCTGCTCTCGCCCTTCACGAAGAGCACTTCCACGCTGATGCTCGGCGTGAACATCGGCGGCCTGGGCACGATCGTGGCGTCGCTGGCCAGCCTGATCTCCTTCCGGCTCTACGGCGCGGCGGAGGGCGCGAAGAAGGGCCTGTTCATGGGCGTGTTCACGGTGATGAACGTGCTGTTCCTCGCCGCGATGCTGCTCCTTGCATGGGCAATGGGCGCAATTTGATCATCCTGATGCGGAAAATGCAAGCTGATGAAGCAAAAATTGCATTTTTCGCGCTTTTTGCTTGCAAAAATGGTGGGAATCCGCTATAATGAATGGCAGTCATACCGGGGGAGGCACTGTGCATTTCCCGGTTATCACATGAAACGGAGAACCGCCATGCAGGATATGCAGGATATGATCGACCGGCTGAATCAGTCGGGCAAAAGGCTGTCGAAGGGTCACCGGAAGATCGCGCAGTACATCGTCGAGCACTACGAGAAGGCCGTGTTCATGACCGCCAGCAAGCTGGGCGAGAGCGTGGGCGTGAGCGAATCCACCGTGGTGCGCTTTGCCTCTGCCATGGGCTACGAGGGCTACCCCCAGCTGCAGCGCAGCCTGCAGGAGCTGGTCAGCCACCGACTGACCGCCAATCAGCGGTTTGAAATGTCCACGGAGATCGATCCCCGTGAGGCCCTGGGCGTGGTGCTCAAGAGCGATATGCAGAACCTGCGCGCCACGATGGAGCAGATGGACGCCGCCGTCTTTGAGGACGTGGTCAACCGCCTGCTTTCCGCCAAGTCCATCTACGTGATGGGCCTGCGTTCTGCTGCCCCGCTGGCGCAGTTCATGGGCTATTACCTCAACTACATTTTTGACAATGTGCACCTGGTGTCCTCCGGCGCGACGGACGTGTTTGAGGAGATCTCCAAGCTGAAGGAGAACGACGTGCTGGTGGGGATTTCCTTCCCGCGCTATTCCACCCGTACCCTGGAGGCCATGCGCTTTGCCAAGCGCTGCGGCGCGCAGGTGGTGGCCATCACCGACGGCCCCATGTCCCCCCTGGCGGACATGGCCGACGCGACCCTGACCGCCCGCACCGACATGGCGTCCTTCGTGGACAGCCTTGCCGCCCCGCTGTCGCTGATCAACGCGCTGCTGGTGGCCCTGGGCCTGCACCGCAAGGACGCGCTGAAGGAGCATTTCCGCCAGCTGGAATCCATCTGGGAGACCTACGAGGTCTACCTCGAGGAGGCAAACGGCCGTGCATAATATCCTCATCATCGGCGGCGGCGCGGCCGGCATGATGGCGGCGATCTTTGCGGCCCGCACCGGCGGCAACGTCACCCTGCTGGAGCGCAACGAAAAGCTGGGCAAGAAGGTGTACATCACCGGCAAGGGTCGCTGCAATGTCACCAACGACTGCACGCTGGACGAGTTCATGCGGGAGGTGCCGCGCAATCCGCGGTTCCTGTACTCGGCGCTGAGCTACTTCGGCCCGCAGAGCATGATGGAGCTGCTGGAGGACGGCGGCTGCCCCGTGGTCGTGCAGCGCGGACGGCGCGTGTTCCCGGCAACCGAGAAGGCCTCCGACGTGACCCGCACGCTGGAGAAGCTCATGCGGGAAAGCGGCGTTCGCATCGTCTACGGCGCGCGGGTGAAGGAAATCCGCACCGAGGACGGCGCAGTCACCGGCGTGGAATTGCTGGATGGGCGCGTGCTGGACGGCGACCGGGTGATCATTGCCACCGGCGGTCTGTCCTGCCCGCTGACGGGCTCCACCGGCGACGGCTACCGCATGGCGGAAGCCTGCGGTCATACCGTCACGCCCCGCAGCGCGGTGCTCTCCGCCATCGAAACGGTGGAGACCTGGCCCGGCGAACTGATGGGCCTGAGCCTGCGCAACGTCACCCTGACCATGAAAAAGGGCAAAAAGACGCTCTATTCCGAGCTGGGCGAGATGCTCTTCACCCACTTCGGCGTGTCCGGCCCGCTGGTGCTGACCGCAAGCTGCCATCTGCCGGATCACCTGGCGGACGCTTCGGTCACCCTGAACCTGAAGCCCGGCCTCACCCGCGAGCAGCTGGACGCCCGTTTGCAGCGCGACTTCGACGACAACAGCCGCAAGATGCTCCGCAGCGTCCTGCCTGGGTTGCTGCCTGCCCGCCTGGCGGAGCTGTTCCCGGCCCTGTGCGGCGTGGACGGCGACAAGGTCTGCGCGCAGATCACCCGCGAGGAGCGCGAAATGATCGCCGACAAGGTGCAAAATCTGCCCCTGACGCTGAAGAAGCTGGCCCCCATCGAGGAGGCCATCGTCACCCGCGGCGGCGTGAGCGTGAAGGAGATCGACCCCTCCACCATGGAGAGCAAGCTCGTGCAGGGCCTGTACTTCGCCGGCGAGGTCATCGACGTGGACGCCCACACCGGCGGCTACAACCTGCAAATTGCCTGGGCGACCGGCGCACTGGCCGGTACCTGCGCGGCGGAGGAGCCGCTTTTCTGACGAAAACACCTCATCAGCCGCAGCGGCGGCAGCTTCCCCTCAAAGGGAAGCCAGGGAACTCCCTCAGTCATCGCTGACGCGATGCCAGCTCCCTCGCCCGGAGCCCGGGTGGCAAAGGGAGCCTTTTGGCTGCAGTATATCCCGTCGGCCTCCGCAGGAGGTCGCCGCCTCTCACTACTCCAAAAGAACAGTCGAGTATGCGCGACGCGAGGCGACCGTAGGGGAGCCGAGCCAAAGCTCACGCAGCAGAAAAAAACGCCGCACATTCGAGCGAGCATGCAGCCCGGCCGATGAGCGGCCGGACGCACAACCCCACGTGCGCTTTCAGCCGCACGCGCGCGCAACGCCAAAGGAACAACGAACCAAGATCGCGAAAAGGGTGTCGAGAGGGTCGAAGACCCTTCGCGGGTGCAGGGCAGAGCCCTGCCCGCCGGAGGCCACAACTCGTCCGCCACCCCCGTTAAGGAGATATCAACTTGAACTACATTGTAGTAGACCTGGAATGGAATCAGCCGATGTCCTTTGACTCGCATGTGTACCGCGAGGTGGGGGACAGGCTGATCTTTGAGATGATTCAGATCGGCGCGGTGAAGGTCGGGGAGAACTTCGAGGTGGTGGATTCCATTTCGATCCCGATCCGGCCGACGCATTATGTGAAGATCCATCCGCGCATCCGCAAGATGACGCAGCTGGGCCAGGAGGAATTGGCGGACGCGCCGCAGTTCCTGGAGGCGATGGATCAGTTTGCTGCCTGGTGTGGCGAGGATTACACCCTGCTGACCTGGGGCTGCGATGACGTGAGCGTGCTGAAGCAGAATATGGACTTCTTCGGCTGCAAGGTCGAGCTGCCTCCGCTGTGCGATATCCAGCGGCTGTTCTCCGATGTGCATAAGTGCAAGGAGCGCAAGGGCCTCAAGGCCGCGATGGAAATGCTGGACATCCAGCCGGACGAGAGCCGCTATTTCCACAACGCCCTGCACGATGCGTACTACACCGCCCTGGTGTTCGCGACCCTGCCCAACCCGGCGGACGTGCTCAAGTACCCCCAGCAGCCCAAGCTGCTGATCCACTCCGACAAGCGCCAGCGCCAGGAGGGACAGCGGTTTGATACCGTGCGGGAAGCCTTCGACAGCGAGTTTGCCCATGTGCTGCGCTGCCCCGTCTGCGGCAAGAAGGTCACCCTGGATGAGGGCGGTTATGTGCGCCAGACGGCGGATAAGTACATTGGCCTGGCGAAGTGCAATCACCACGGGCTGCTGCTGATCCGCGTGCGGCTGCGTCCCCAGCAGGGCGGCGGGCTGACGATGAGCATGACCCTCGCCAAGGCGGCCCCCAGCAACCGGGCCTATGTCAACACCAAGCGCGTGCAGATGCTCCAGCGCGACGCGGAGTACGAGCAGGAGCACGGCCATCCCCGCGATCTGGACAGGGAGCTGCGGATGGTGGAGAGAAGCTCCATGCCCTTTGAAGACTGAAATTGAATGAAAAAGGTCGTCCGTCCCATAAGCTGAAGGGGCGGACGGCCTTTTTGTGCAGAAAAAGGATGACAAAATGTGTATAATGTGATAGAATGTTGCCACTAATACCAAATGGTGCACTGGAGGCATTGTATGAAGCTTTGCTGTGGAAATCAGTTGATCAGCGCGGAACGGGGCATGACGGTCATGGAGTGCCTTCAGGCGCTTGAGGTGGATATGCAGGGCGTGCTGGCCATCCGTCAGGGTGGGCGCGTGCTGGAGCTGACGGACGTGATCACCCGGGAGGGCGAGATCCATCCGCTGACGCTGCAGGATGAGGAAGGCCGCCGCATTTATGAGCGCTCGCTGCGGTTTGTGGCGCTGCAGGCCTTCCGGCGGCTGATGCCGGGCCAGAGGATACGCATCGAGTACAGCGTGGGCGGCGGCGTGTTCCTGCATACGCCGGGGCGCGAGCTGACAGCGGAGGACGCAGAGGCCATCCGCGCAGAGATGCAGCGCATTACAGAGGCGGATCTGCCCTTTGACAAGCGGGAGTGGTCCCTGGATGACGCGATCGCTTACTTCCGGGAGGACGGCCAGCCTGATAAGGTGGCGCTGCTCAACCGTCGCCCGGTGCCGTTTATCAACCTGTATGAGTGCGGGGATATGTGGGACTACTTCTACGGCGCGATGGCGCCCAGCACCGGCTATGTGCGGGTGTTCGGCGTGCGGCATCTGCCGGGCAGGGGAATCGCCATCCTCACTGCCGACCCGGAGAATCCCGCGCAGCACGCCGCCTACATCGACCGGCCCAAGCATATGCGCGTATTCCAGCAGAGCGAGAAGTGGTGCGCCATTCTGGGCGTACAGAACGCGCCGGACATCCATCGGCTGCTGGAAATGAAGAAATTCCGCGCTTTCATCCGCGTCAACGAGGCGCTGCATGACAAGGCCATTGCAGACATTGCCCAGACCATCGCCGACAGGGGCAGCCGCCTGATCATGATCGCCGGGCCGTCCTCCTCCGGCAAAACCACCACCACCGGACGCCTGGCCATTCATCTGCGGGTGCTGGGAATGGAACCGGTGATGATCTCCCTGGACGACTACTACATCAACCGTGACCAGCTGCCCAAAGAGCCGGACGGATCCGTGGATCTGGAGGCGCTGCACACCATAGACGTGCCCCTCTTCCGGGAGCATATGCAGCGTTTGATGGACGGCGAGACGGTGGAAATCCCCCGTTACTCCTTCCACACAGGCAACCGCATGGAGCAGGGCGTGCCGCTGACGCTGGCGCCCGGGCAGCCGGTGCTGGTGGAGGGTATCCACGGGCTGAATCCTGCGCTGGTGGAGGGCATCGATGAAGGCCTGATCCACCGCATCTTCGTCAGCGCGCTGACCTGCATCAATCTGGATGACCACAACCGCATCCGTACGACGGATGTGCGCCTTCTGCGGCGCATCGTCAGGGACAATCAGTTCCGCTCCACGCCGCCGGAGGAGACCCTCGCCATGTGGCCCAGCGTCCGCAAGGGAGAGGAAACCTGGATCTTCCCCCACCAGGAGCGCGCCGACAGCATGATCAACACCGCGCTGCACTACGAGCTGCCGGTGCTGGGCCACTATGCCTACGCGCTGCTGAAAGCCATCCCGCCGGAGAGCCCCCACTACCTGACCGCGCGCCGGATGGTGAAGATGCTCAACTACTTCCCGGATATCTCTGAGGATGTGCTGGACGAGGTGCCGCCGCTGAGCCTGCTGCGGGAGTTTATCGGCGGATGCACGATTGAGAAGGAAGGATAAGCATGTTCAAGCTGGAAATCCTGGAGAAATACTGGCTGCCCGGTCAGCCGGAGGAAACGGATCTTTGCTTGCACGGCGAGGTGCGGGTACAGATTGGAGAGGACGTGCTGCAGGATCATGTATGCCTGAGCGCATCGGCGATCAACCTGCTGCGCACGCTGACGGAGGATCGCGGGCTTGATCCCTATGCACAGGCGCTTGCAGGCACCGGGCATTCCATGTTCGCCATTTCCTATGACCCGCCCAAGGTGGACATTAGCGGCGCTCCCTGTGGCATCGATTGGTTTGTCAACCATGATGGGGAGGATGTGATCCTCCAGCTGAAGGATGGCCCGGAAGTAACGGTGCCGCTGGCGGAATACCGCGCCGAAGTGCTGCATTTCTGCGACGAGGCGGAGGCCTTCTATGAGGCAAGCAAGCCCAAGGTGCTGCCGGAGGATGAATTCGATGCGAAGGGCTACCGCACCATGCGCAAGGAATGGCGCTGGCGCAGAGAACAGGAGGAAAACCGATGACCCGCGATATTCTACCCCCCTACACCCCCGAAACCTTCCCGGAGAACACCGCCGTCCCTGAGGGCGTGAAGGTCGTCCGGTGGCAGGATGAATTCGGCTACGGCGTGGCCTTCCGGCCGGGCATCGTCTATGCCCAGCGCGACGGCGAAACCCTGCACATCCACTACCTCACACCCCGCAACGACCGCCGGGACAATCCGCTGATCGTCTACGTGCAGGGCAGCGCCTGGTTCCGGCAGGACGTGTTCATCCACCTGCCGGAGATGATCCGCATGTGCCAGAAGGGCTACTGCGTGGCGCTGGTGGAGTACCGGCCCTCGACCACCGCACCGTTCCCGGCCCAGGCGGAGGACGCCAAGGCTGCCATCCGCTTCCTGCGGGCAAGGGCGGAGAAGTACCGCTTTGATCCGGCCCGCGTGGCCATCTGGGGCGATTCCTCCGGCGGCCACACCGCCCTCATGGCGGGCATCACCGGGGATGACTGGCCCAATCACCCGGAGGATGAGAAGCAGTCCGCGGCGGTCAGGTGTATCGTGGACTGGTACGGCCCCACCGTCGTGAGCGAGATGGCCTTCGAACCCAGCGCCGGCGATCATGTCAGCGCGGACTGCCCCGAGGGCTGGCTGATCGGGCATCTGCCGGTGCAGGAGCATCCCGACCTGGCGGAAAAGACCATTCCCCAGCGGTATCTCTCGGCGGACAAACCCACGCCGCCCATCCTCATCATGCACGGCAGCCGCGACATGACGGTCAACTTCCAGCAGAGCGTGCACCTGTACGAGGCGCTGCGGGCGCTGGGCAAGGAGTGCGAATTCATCAAGCTGCAGGGCGCTGATCACGGTTGGCGGGGCTTTGCCTGCCAGGCGGCGCTGGACGCGGTGGAGGAATTCCTGAAAAAGCATCTGTAAGGAAATTGCCAAAACCCCTTGCAATTCCAGAGGTTCTCGGCTATAATGAGTGAGGTCAGGCGAAGCCTGACTAACGACAGGCATTGCATGCAATGCCCGAGTGTAGCCAGCGCTCGGCCTTGTGCCGAGAGATGGCCGAATTACGTTCACGCAGATGGGGACGGCAAGGCAGCGCGCCTTCAGCGAGCCGGAGGATGGTGGAAGTCCGGCAGGAGAGCGGGCCTGTCCAGGTCGGAGCTTCAGCTCCGATGTCTGGATATGCAGATCACCCCGGAGTGAGGTCGTCTGAACGAAGTAGGAAGGCCCGGGCGCTCCCGATACAGAGCAAGCGGAAAGCCGCAAGGCTGTCTGCGCTGAGAGGACGGCATAGCCGTCAAACTTGGGTGGTACCGCGGATTGAGTGATAACAGTCCGTCCCAGTGATGTTTGCTGGGGCGGATTTTCTTTTTCGGAAAACTTGCCCCGTGTATTACAGGAGGGAACACACATGTACAAGAAAGTAGCAACCGACATGAATTTCCCCGCGCGTGAGAAAGAAATCACCGCGCTGTGGAAGCAGAACGACGTGATCCGCCGTTCCTTCGGTCACCGCAAGGATGGCGAGACCTTCACCTTCTACGATGGCCCGCCGACCGCCAACGGCAAGCCCCACATCGGCCACATCGAGACCCGCGTCATCAAGGACCTCTTCCCCCGCTTCCACACCATGAAGGGCAAGAATGTTCTGCGCAAGGCCGGCTGGGATACCCACGGTCTGCCCGTTGAGCTGGAGGTCGAGAAGATCCTCGGCCTGGACGGCAAGCCCCAGATCGAGAAGTACGGCATCGAGCCCTTCATCGGCGAGTGCAAGAAGTCCGTCTGGAAGTACCTGCATGACTGGGAGGAGATGTCCGACCAGGTCGGCTACTGGGTCGACATGGAGCATCCCTACATCACCTATCAGGACAACTACATCGAGTCCGAGTGGTGGAGCCTCAAGACCATCCACGAGAAGGGCCTGCTGTACCAGGGCCACAAGATCGTGCCCTACTGCCCCCGCTGCGGCACCGCGCTGTCCTCCCACGAGGTGGCGCAGGGCTACAAGCTGGTGAAGGAAGTCTCCGCCTACGTGCGCTTCAAGGTCGCGGGCGAGGAGAACACCTACCTGCTGGCCTGGACCACCACCCCCTGGACCCTGCCCTCCAACCTGGCTCTGTGCGTCAACCCCACCGACCTGTACGCCAAGTTCAAGGCGGAGGACGGCAAAACCTACATCATGGCCAAGGCCCTGATCGAAGCCTGCTTCCCCGGCCAGGAGGTCGAGGTCATCGAGGAGATGCCCGGCAACGCTCTGTGCGGCATGCACTACGAGCCCCTGTTCGACTTTGCCAAGGGCAAGGTCGATAAGGACGCCTGGTTCGTCGTGGCGGACAACTACGTCACCATGACCGACGGTACCGGCATCGTGCATATCGCTCCCGCCTTCGGTGAGGACGATAACCGCGTCTGCCGTGAGAACAATGTGCCCTTTGTCAACTTCGTGGACAACCAGGGCTGCATGACCGAGGACACCAAGTGGCCCGGCGTGTTCGTGAAGAAGGCCGATCCCATGGTGCTGGAAGACCTGAAGGAGCGCGATCTGCTCTTCAAGCCCCAGCCCTTCGAGCATGATTATCCCTTCTGCTGGCGCTGCGACACCCCCCTGCTGTACTACGCCCGCCCCACCTGGTTCATCGAGATGACCAAGGTGCGCGACCAGCTGGTGGCCAACAACCGCACCATCAACTGGATGCCCGAGAACATCAAGGAAGGCCGCATGGGCACCTGGCTGGAGAACGTCCACGACTGGGGCCTCTCCCGCGAGCGCTACTGGGGCACCCCCCTGCCCGTGTGGCAGTGCGGCTGCGGCCACATGCACGTGGTCGGCTCCCGCGCGGAACTCCGCGAGATGGCCGTCACCGATCCCGGCGAGAACATCGAGCTGCACCGTCCCTTCATCGACGAGGTGAAGCTCCGCTGCGAAAAGTGCGGCGGCGAAATGCAGCGCGTCAAGGAAGTTATCGACTGCTGGTACGACTCCGGCTCCATGCCCTTCGCCCAGTGGCACTACCCCTTCGAGAACAAGGAGATGTTCGAGAAGAACTTCCCCGCCAACTTCATCTCCGAGGCCATCGACCAGACCCGCGGCTGGTTCTACACCCTGGAAGCCATCAGCACCCTGCTGTTTGACCGCGCTCCCTTCAAGAACTGCATCGTCATGGGTCACGTTCAGGACGCTGAGGGCCGCAAGATGTCCAAGCACCTGGGCAATGTCGTGAACCCCTTCGAGGCCCTGGACACCTACGGCGCCGACGCTCTGCGCTGGTATTTCTACACCACTGCTGCGCCCTGGCTGCCCAAGCGCTTCTCCAAGGAGGCTGTGCAGGAGGTGCAGCGCAAGTTCCTGGCCACCCTTCAAAATGTGCACTCCTTCTTCTCCATGTACGCCCAGATCGACGGCTTCGACCCCAACGCCCACAAGCTGGAGAACGTCGAGCTGTCCCTGATGGACAAGTGGATCCTCAGCAAGCTGAACAGTCTGATCCAGAAGGTCGACGAGGACCTGAACGCCTACCGCATCGTCGAGCCCGCCACCGCCATCCAGGACTTCGTGGACGAGCTGTCCAACTGGTACGTCCGCCGCGGCCGCGAGCGCTTCTGGGGCAAGGGCATGGCCGGCGACAAGGAAGCCGCCTTCGCCACCCTGTACCATGTGCTGGTGACCCTGGCGAAGGTCTGCGCGCCCTTCATCCCCTTCATGGCGGAGGATATCTACCAGAACCTCGTCGTGGCGAATGTCCCCGGCGCGATCGACTCCGTGCACCTGTGCGACTTCCCCGTGGCCGATGCTTCCCGCATCGACAAGGAGATGGAGGAGCAGATGGACGCGCTGGTCGAGGCCGTGCAGCTGGGCCGTGCCTGCCGCGCGCTGGCCAACATGAAGACCCGCCAGCCTGCCGCCCGCCTGTTCGTCAAGGGCGCGACCTTCGGCGCGGACTACCAGGCCCTGTGCGAGGATGAGCTGAACGTGAAGGAAGTCGTCTTCACCGACGACACCCGCGACTACACCACCTACCAGCTCAAGCCCCAGATGCGTACCCTGGGCCGCAAGTACGGCAAGCTCCTGGGCAAGATCGGTCAGCAGCTGGCGTCCATGGACGGCAATGAGGTCGTTGACGCCTTCGCCCGCGGCGAGATCGTGTCCTTCGAGCTGGACGGCACCCTGGTGGAGCTGGCTCAGGAGGACGTGCTGACTGCGCCCATGCAGAAGCCCGGCTTCGTCGCTCAGGAGGATCGCGGCGTGATGGTGGTGCTGGACACCAACCTGACCGAGGCGCTGATCCAGGAGGGCTACGTCCGCGAGGTCATCAGCAAGATCCAGACCATGCGCAAGGACGCCGGCTTCGAGGTCACCGACCGCATCGACGTGCGCTATACCTGCGGCGATGTGCTCGACAGCGCCATCAAGTCCGGCCTGGACATGATCAAGAACGGCACCCTGGCCCTGACCGTTGAGGCGGGCGAGGCTGACGACACCTACACCGCTCAGGAGTGGAAGATCAACGGCCAGAAGGCTGTGATCGCCGTCCGCGTGAGCAAATAATCCCATATATACACCGGAGGAGGCTCGAAATTCGGGCCCCCTCCCGGTTTGCGTTTGGATAACGATAGAAAGGCGGCTTTATGATATGAAGAAAGCACTGCTCGTGCTGTTGCTTGCATCTTTGTTGCCGCTCGCTGGCTGTATCTCATCAGAGGATCTCGCCGTGATGAGAGCAAAATTTGCACCGGATGATGCCTATATACAAAACTGTCAGCATGCTACGGGAACGAACATATACGGACGCGGAGTTGAGCGGTCTATCGGACTGGATGTTGTGCTGACCGAGGGGTATGTGGACGTTGCTGTCAAAGACCAAAATAAGAATATCGTATATCAGGCTACCATAGTGGAAACGACCACTCTTGTGGTGGAGGTCCCTGAACGTGGCATGTACAATGTTTATCTTGATCTGTACGGCTTTACTGGTAGCTATACCATCGACTGGAGCAACTAACCGGAGGTTACCATGAAAATAGCCCTGATCGGCCAAGACATCCCCACCCTGCTCCCGACCCTGCTGACCGACCTGCTCTTCGTCGGCAAGCAGTCCGCCGAGGTCGCCCTGGAAGAAAAGAACGCCGCCATGCAGGATGTGCTGCAGCGCTACGGCGAGGCCGTCATCCGCGACGCGCAAAGCCGTCATCCCGGGTTGACTGCGTCCATCAGCGTCACCGGCAGCCGCCGCGAGGTGCTGGATGGCGCGGACTGCGTCATCTACGCCGGCGACTGCATGGCTGCCAGCCGCTTCAAGATGGACCGCGAGGCCCTCTCCGGCGTGGAGGAGGACGATCCCGGCCTGACCGAGCAGGCCCGCGTCAACGGCGGCATCGGCGGTTTGCTGCACACGCTGCGGCAGGGCGAAATGGTGCTCGACCTGTGTGAGGCCATGCAGGAAACCTGCCCCGATGCGGTGGTGGTGAACCTCGGCCAGCCCGTCGCCCGCACGACGATCATGTTCGAGAACGCGGGCTTCCGCTGCTACGGCCTGGGCCGCACGCCCCTGCGCGGCGCCAATGGCCTGGACAGCTTGGTGAAGAAGCTCTCCTGCAAGCTGGACGACGTGAAGGCTACCATCGCGGGCCTGCCGGGCTTCAGCTTCCTGCTGGAGCTGACGGACGCCAACACCGGCGACGACCTGCTGCCCCTGCTGACGGACATCGCCGAGGAGGAAGAGCTGGGCCGCCTGACCAAGCGCTGGTACGACTGGTACAACGCCATCGCCATCGGCGACGTGACCGACCACGCGGAGTGGCTGCCTGCCCAGGATGACTACATCCCCGAGGCAGAGCCGGAGTTCGGCGAGGGCGTGGAGCGCCGTAAGGAGCGCATCCTGTGGATGAACGCGGTGGGCGCCAAAGCCGCGCAGGAGAAGGAGGGCCAAATGGCCCAGCTCCTGCTGCTGTCGAAGGCCCCGCCCATCCGCCCGATGCAGCTGGCGCTGGCCCTGCTGCGCGGCGACGACTGCGACATCCCCGCCGTCACCCGCGTGAACAATGGGGAGTTGCGCCAACTTGCAAAATCTGCTATCATAGAGGCAGAGCTGACCCAGCGCGGCGGCAAGATCATCCCCCATGGGACGATGCTGCCCCTGCCGCTGATGGAGATTTGCGGCGAGATCGACGAGACGAACCACCTGGCAGCGAAGGCTGCCACCGGCGACTGGTCTGCCCTGCGCGAGTGCGTGGAGGTCGATCCCGCGCTGGCCGGCCTTGACCGCCTGTACGTGCAGGACGTGGTCGAGAAGATGATCGGCCTGCACTCCGACGTGCTCAGCCGCTTTGACGAGGAAGATGCGTAAGTCCTCTCAGTCAGCCTGACGGCTGCCAGCTCTCCTAGAGGGAGAACCTTTGGCCCGAGTATATCCCGTACCCTTCCGCAGGAAGGGGCCGCCTCTCACTGCACCAAAAGAGCAGACGACTCTGCGCGACGCGAGGACTCTGTGAACCTGTTCACAGATCCGAGCCAAAGCTCACGCAGCAGCGCGCTCAGTAGAGAAAAAACGCCGCACGATCGTGCAAGCCGGTAGCCCGCGCGACAGCGAGCGCGGCCCGTCAACCCCACCACCACGCGCAGCCGCACGCGCGCCCAATCCCAAAAGAACCACTCAACTCAATCGCGAAACGGGTTTCGAAAGGGTCGAAGACCCTTCGCGGGTGCAGGGCAGAGCCCGCCCGCCGGAGGTCGGAGCCCGACTGGCAGCCCCCGTAAAGGAGTACAACCATGTTCTTAGCCAACACCTGGGAAGATTACGAAGTCCTCGATACCGGCGACGGTGAAAAGCTGGAGCGCTGGGGCAATGTCATTTTGCGCCGGCCTGATCCGCAAACCATCTGGCCCAAGGCCAATCCGGAGTTGTGGCGCAAGGCGCAGGCCCATTACCACCGCTCCGAAAAAGGCGGCGGCGAGTGGGAGTTTTTGACGCGCCTGCCGGAGAGGTGGACGATCCGCCATCAGGAATTGGAGTTCTACGTCCGGCCCACCAGCTTCAAGCATACGGGTTTGTTCCCGGAGCAGGCCGCCAACTGGGTGTGGATGCAGGAGCTGATCCGTTCTTCCGGGCGCAGTGACGTGAAGGTGCTCAACCTCTTCGGCTATACCGGCGCGGCGACCATCGCCTGTGCGGCGGCGGGGGCTCATGTCACCCATGTGGACGCCTCCAAGGGCATCGTGCAGTGGGCGAAGGAGAACCGTGATCTCAGCGGTCTGCCGGAGAACCGCTTCCGCTTCATTGTTGAGGATGCGCTGCGCTTCGTGCAGCGGGAGATCCGCCGGGGCAACAAGTATGATGGCATCCTGATGGATCCGCCCAGCTATGGCCGTGGCCCGTCCGGCGGGGTTTGGAAGCTGGAGAACGAGCTCTTCGGCCT
>JAFXFR010000148.1 GCA_017513475.1 Clostridia bacterium | reverse complement strand
TCCTCCAAGCCCTTCGCCGAGAACATCGAGCTGACCCGCCGCGCGGTGGAGTACGCTCATGACCACGGCGCTGTGGTCGAGGCTGAGCTGGGCACCCTGGCCGGCGTGGAAGACGACGTTGTCGTCGAGCACGGCGCTGAGATGTTCACCCGCCCCGAAGAGGTCGAGGAGTTCGTCTCCAAGACCGGCTGTGACTCCCTGGCCATCGCCATCGGCACCAGCCACGGCGCTTACAAGTTCAAGCCCGGCACCAAGCCCCAGCTGCGCTTCGACGTGCTGGAAGAGTGCGCCAAGCGTCTGCCCGGCTTCCCCATCGTTCTGCACGGCGCTTCCTCTGTGCCCCAGAACTTCGTTGAGGAGATCAACAAGTACGGCGGTTCTATGCCCGGCGCCATCGGCATCCCCGAGGAGCAGCTGGCTCAGGCTGCCAAGCTGGCCGTGTGCAAGATCAACATCGACTCCGACATCCGTCTGGCCATGACCGCTTCCGTCCGCAAGTACATGGCGGAGCATCCGGATCACTTCGATCCCCGTCAGTGGCTGAAGCCCGCCCGTCAGGCTGTGAAGGACATGGTGACCCACAAGATCGTCAACGTCCTGGGCTGCAACGGCAAGGCTTAATCTGCCCAATGGCAAAAAAAAGTGGCTTCGGCCACTTTTTTGTATTTTGGCGCACAGGAACCAATCGTCCATACAGGATTTTCAGCCGCAAAACTCCCCCGCCCTTTCCGGACGGGGGAGTTTTCCTTTTACCAGGGAGCGTCAGTGGTAATGGGCCGTTCATTCACACCCACATAGGTGATCGGCTGCACCGCCGGATAGGAATCATGGTACATGTGCGTCCGTTCGACTTCCTGGCCGTTCACATACTTGACCTTGTAGCTGTCCACCTCGTAGCCGATACGGCCCGGCTCGGTATACGGCGGGTCATCCACATAGATGACATAGGCCGCTTCCTTGTCCGGAACAATGGTCGGTTCGGGGATCGGCACCTCTGTTTGGGTCGCAACAAGGTCATAGGTCACGCCGGGTTCCATTGCCGCGCCGTAGATCTCGCAGATCACCAGATCGCGGCTCTTGTCGATCTTCGGCTTACGCATAACCTTGGTGATGATGTAGATGGGGCTTGAAGTATTGTTGCGGAAAGCGAAATCGATCTTGCGGCCATCATAGTTCACCGTCGCATCCAGGCCCAGGTCCGTATAGCCGACCACCAGGCCATGCTGGCTGCGCTTGGTGATTTCCAGGTTGGCACGTACCGCCGCTACATAGATGGTGGAGCTGACCTGGCATACGCCGCCGCCGTAACCCGGCTCTTCCTTGCCATAGTTGTACACTGTGGCCAAGTGGAAGCCGTTCTTCTTGGATCGGGCGCCGACCACACCGTTGAACGAAAAGCTCTCGCCCGGCATCACCACATAACCGTTGATCAGCTCACAGGCACGCTTGATATTCAGATTGCGTTCCTCCGTGGAGGTCGTCGAGATCGGCGTGTAATGGGTGCTGATCAGCGTGGTCACGCTCTCCAGATCAGCCTTGGTGTACTGGGGATAGATGGGTTTGGTCTGCAACACGATGGTACCGCTTTCCATGCGGGCCACCATGTCATACACCTGACCCTTGATGGACGTAACGTCCAGCTCACAGCCCACCACTTCCTCCTCGATCTGGAAGGGATTGGTGTACAGGGGATTGAAATGCGCCACGGCGTCCTTCGGAGCAACATAGACGATCCGTGCGATCTCGCCCAGAACACGGTCAATCGCCTGGGTATCACCGCTGGGCAATGCGGTGGAGCCATAGTAGGGCGTCACCTGCAGGGTATCCATGGCTGCCTTTCGATCAGCGGTGGTTCCGGTATGACCCTGCGCCCAGGCGTCGTTCAGCGCGCCATCCACATGGACAGTCATGCCCAGGTGATAGGAGTTGATCTCGCCTACATATTCGCCCGTGGAGGTTACCAGAGCCACATTCCACTCATCGCACTTGAGCTGTGCCTTGGCCTGCACGGCCTCGCGCGCTTCCTCGCGGGTCATGCCGCCCAGGTGGATGCCATCCACATAGACGCCCTCACAGTAGCGGTCATCGTAGAGCGCCACGGCCTGTTCCATCGCCTTGACTTCGTTCTGCCTGCCGATGGAGTTGCCCACCAGCACCAGGATCAGCACCAGGACTGCCGCTGCTGCGATGATCGCCGCCAGCATCCTGGGAGGCAGCTTGAATCCGCCGGTTCCACCGCCGGCCGGCTTTTCCTCCACCGGCGGCTGATAGTCAGGCGTGTAGCCATTGGGCAGCCACTGCGCCGCATTGTATCCGCCCTGCCAGCTGCTGCCCTGCGGCTGCTGCGGATAAGGCTGGGACCATCCGCGTCCCGTGGGCTGCTGATACTGGTCATATCCCTGCTGGGGCGGCTGCGGAATGTATCCCTGCTGCCAGCCAAACTGCTGGGGCGGCACCTGTCCGCCGGGAATCCCCTGGCTGGGTCTGGCCTGCTGATACCTCTGCTGAGGCGGCGGCATGCAATTCTGGCTGCCCTGATACTGCTGTTGCGCCCAACCCGACTGATGCTGAGCAGACTGCCAGTCCGTCTGGGATGCAGGCTGCTGCGGCTTGGCATAGGATGCCGCAGGCTTGCCCGGCATGGGCGCAGGGGCGCTCATGGACGGCATGCTTCCGCCGTCTGCCCTGCGATAATCATCCTGATTGGGATCATAGGGACACATCGAGCACCCCTCCTTTCATTTGTTTATTCTTGTCCGGCTGCCTTCCGCATGGCAGAAAGAAGCGCAGACACGTCCTCGTCAGCACGGCTCCAGGCTTCACAGGTGGATCCGGGCTGACCATGGCGGTTATCGTCGCAGTGGTAGTCGCTGCCGCCGGTCACCAGCAAGCCCATCCGGCGAATCATCACGTCCAGCCGGGGATACCCTCTCTTCTGCCAGGAAGGATGATACACTTCCACTCCCATGAGCCCTTGCTTCTGCCAGTTCTCAATGAGCATACGGGTCGTTTCATCCTTTTGCTCCAGCTCGGCCGGGTGCGCCAGCACGGGTACGAAGCCATTTCGGCGCAGAAGCGGCAATGCCTCTGCCATAGTAAGGCTCTCATTGGGGACATAGGCTTCCCTGCCCTCGCCAATATAGCGATCGAAGGCGGCTTCCGTGTTGCGGACATAGCCCTTCTCCACCATCGCGCGGGCGATGTGCAGCCGGCCCACGGTGCCGCCGCACTTTTTGCGGATAGCCTCGTAATCCAGCCGGAAGCCCATTCTGATCAGGTTCTCCGTGATGCGTGCTGCTCTGGTAACGCGCTTTTGCGCCAGTTCGCGAACGACCCGGCGCAATTCCGGCGCTTCGGTCATGCCGTAGCCCAGCAGATGCAGACCCTTCATGTCCTTCATTGACAGTTCCACACCGGTGATGACCGGAATGGGCGTGTTCACGCCGCGCAGGCTGTCCGCACCGTCAAAGGTATCATGATCGGTGATGGCCATGACAGTCACGCCGCGACTGGCAGCGAAATCCACCAGTTCCCGAGGAGACAACACACCGTCGGAGGCCGTGGTGTGCATGTGCAGATCAGGCTTCATATCATTCGACGTCGCTGCCCACGAGGATGTTCCGCTTCACATCAGCAGTTTCCTCTTCGGCAGGCTGGTTGTCGGCAGCATCATCCGCCTTGCTCTCCTCCAGGATCTCGTGCAGGCTGCGTGGCTTGCCCTCGGAGGTGATCTCAGGCATCACGCCGGTATCCATCAGCGCAACGAACTCCTGGCGGCTGATGGTCTCATGCTTGAGCAGCGCCTCGGTAAGGAGGTCGAGCTTCTCACGGTTGTCGGTCAGCGCCTTTGCGGCCATGTCGTAGCACTGCTGTGCCAGCTTCTTGACTTCAGCATCCACCTTGGCAGCGGTCTCCTCGGAGTAGGCGCGGCTCTGGCCGAATTCCATGCCCACGAAGACCTCCTGATCGTTATCCAGGTACACCGGACCGATCTCCTCGCTCATGCCGAACATGGTCACCATGCGGCGGCAGAGCTCTGTGGCACGCTGCAGGTCGCTGGTGGAGCCAACGCTGAATTCACCCAGCACCAGCTTCTCGGCAGCATGACCGCCCATCAGCATGGCGATCTCAGCCATCAGCTGGTTCTGCATGGTGAACTCATCCTCGGAGGACGGCAAGGCCAGGGTGTGACCGCCGGTGCGGCCGCGGGGCACGATGGTCACCAGGTGGACGTCGTCCGCACCGGGCAGCATATGGCTGACGATGGCATGACCGCCCTCATGGATGGCTACCATCCGGCGATCATTGTCGGTCACCTTGTGGCTGCGCTTTTCGGGGCCCATCTGGATACGGGCGATCGCATCCAGCAGCAGCTGCTGGGTGATCTCTGTCTTGCGGGCGCGGGCAGCGAGGATCGCCGCCTCATTCATCATGTTCTCCAGGTCAGCGCCGGTGGCGAAGGGCGTGCGCTTGGCCAGCACCTTCAGGTCAACGTCATCGGCCAGGGGCTTGCCCTTGGTATGCACCTTCATAATGGCTACGCGGCCGTCTAGGTCAGGATAATTGACGGTAATGGTGCGGTCAAAGCGGCCCGGACGCAGCAGAGCGGGATCCAGAATATCGCGGCGGTTGGTAGCCGCCATGACAATCACGCCTTCGTTGATGGCAAAACCGTCCATCTCCACCAGCAGCTGGTTCAGGGTCTGCTCACGCTCGTCATGACCGCCGCCCAGACCGGCGCCGCGGTGACGGCCCACAGCATCGATCTCATCGATAAACACGATCGCAGGAGCAGAGCGCTTGGCCTGGTCAAACAGGTCGCGCACGCGGCTGGCGCCCACGCCCACGAACATCTCCACAAAGTCAGAGCCGGAGATGGAGAAGAAGGGCACGCCCGCTTCACCGGCCACAGCCTTGGCCAGCAGCGTCTTGCCCGTACCGGGAGGGCCCACCAGCAGCACGCCCTTGGGAATGCGGGCGCCCATATCGATGTAGGTACGGGGATTGCGCAGGAAATCAACCATCTCCTGCAGCTCTTCCTTTTCCTCATCCGCGCCGGCAACATCCGCAAAGGTGATCTTGTTCCTGCTGGGATCATTCACCCGGGCATTTGCCTTGCCGAAGTTCATCACCTTGCCGCCGCCACCGCCCTGGGCGCGCATGATCATGAACATGATCAGCAGCGTGGAGCCGATCATCAGCACATAGGGGATGATCGTGATCCAGGGGGAAACAGTTTCCGGCGGCATGGGGACGATGGAGAAGGTCAAGTCGCCGTCGCCCACCGCTTCAGGGCTCACGCCCAGCACCTTGGCCTGACGCTTGTAGGCCTCCTGACGGAAGCTCTCAATGTCAGTGATGGTGGTTTCAAAGTCATAATCCGCCTCGGGGAAGCGGGAGTCAGGGATGGTCGTTTCAGTGGTCAGACCCCAGAGCTTCGTGCCCCGGATGGCCACGCTCTTGACCTTGCCCTCATCGATCATCTCCCACAGCTGGGCATAAGTGATCTCCCGGCTCTTCTGGCCGATACCGCTGCCGTTCATCAGCAGCGCAACGATCAGAAAAGCCGCAAGGACAACCAGATAACCTGTCCAGGCTCTGTTACGTTTCAAAATATGGATCCTCCTTTTGTTCACACCGGCAGCGTCCAGGCAAGGCTGCCATCATAATATACGCATTTACCATCCAGCCTAACATGCGTCAGGCGCATCGCGTCTGTGCAGTGGTTACTCCTCCGCGTAGATACGGGGGGACAGCACACCGATATCGGGCAGATTACGGTACTTTTCCGAATAATCCAGGCCGTAGCCGACGACAAACTCATCCGGGATGATGAAGCAGAAGTAGTCTGCCTTGAGGTTAACGCGGCGGCGCTCGGGCTTATCCAGGAGCGTGGCGATCTTGATGGAGGCCGCGCCGCGGGTGGACAGGTACTTCTTCAGGTAGCTCAGCGTCATGCCGGAGTCAACGATGTCCTCCACGATCAGCACATGCATGCCGGTGATGTCCACCGTCAGGTCCTTGACCAGATTGACAACGCCGGAGGTCTTGGTCTGGGCGCCGTAGCTGGAAACAGCCATGAACTCCGTCTTCAGCGGCAGATCAATGGACCGGATCAGGTCGGAGAAAAAGACGACGCTGCCCTTCAGGATGCCCACCAGCAGCAGCTCCTTGCCCTGGTAATCCTCGGTGATCTGAGCGCCCAGCTTGTCCACTGCCGCAGCGATCTCCTCGCGGGTAACCAGGATGCTCTTGAGGTCTTCGTAGATCTTGGCGTTAGTCTGGATCATGACAATTTGCTCCTTCACTTTTGTTTGCCCCGCTGCCAGGGAAAGCATGCCTTCCACCGCAGCATCACCGGGGCATTCATTTCATTCATGCTGGGGATATTGCCCGCGCCCACGCCGCCGGCCAGCAGCACCTCGCTGCCACGGCACAAGAGCGGCACGCGATCACGGAAAGCCGCATCCACGCGGCGGTTAATCAAATAATCCTGCAGGGACTGGCGTCCGCTTTGCCCGAAAGGCCGGATGAAGTCGCCTGTCTGCCTGCTGCGGACGGTGCATTCGCTCAGCCATTCCTTGGGGATGGCCTGATTCCCCTGCCCGTCGCCGGGATCACCGGAAAATGCCTCGATCGCCAGCAAAGGGCAATCTGCCGCTGGCATTTCCGGAATAGAGGAAGCATCCCCCAGGGGAATCAGATGCAGATGCGTCCAGCCTCGCTGGCCATGCCAGCCGCAGGGCAGATTACACCTGGCAGAAGCCTCAGCTTCAACAAGGGCGTGGAGTGCTTCCGTCTGGGCCGAGGAGAGGCTGCGTTCCTCATCAGGATCGGCCAACGCCGCCCACCAGCCACGGAGAATGCGCTTCTGCAGCCCTGCCGGCTGATTCATCAGCGCATCCAGGGGCAGCGCAGCCCCGGGATAACGGGCCAGGAAGTCCGCTGTGAGGGAGTTTAGCACGGCCTCGTCCTCCTGTAGGAGAGCCGCCGTATTGGCTATGCGCGCCGCCGCGCCGGGAGCCAGACGTTCCAACAGAGGCAGCACCTCGCCGCGCAGGGCATTGCGCAGGTAGCGCACATCCGCGTTGGAGGCATCCTCCCGCCAGGGCTGGTTCTTTTCCTCCAGGTATGCCCGGAGTTCCTCCCGGGAATACGGGAGCAGCGGCCGCAGGATGCGCATGCCGGCCATATTGCTGTCGGCTGCCATGGCGGTCAGGCCGTTCAGGCCCGCGCCCCGCAATAGATGCAGCAACAGCGTTTCCGCCTGGTCGTCCCGGTGATGGGCCAGCGCCAGCGCATCAGCTTCCGTCGCCTGCATGGCCTGACGGAAGAACCCATAACGCGCTTCCCTTGCCCAGCCTTCGCCGGGCTTTTCCGGCGGGCACGCGCGATAGGTCAGCAGCGGCACGTTCAGCCGGGTGCACAGCGTCTGCACGAAGGCTTCATCTCCATCGGATTCCGCCCCGCGGAGGCCGTGGTTCACATGAACAGCCGTCACATCGCAGCCCGCTTCAAGCAGCATGCACAGCAGCGCCACGCTGTCCGCCCCGCCGGAAAGGCCAACCAGCAGCCTTCGAGGGAGATCGCGCAGCTTACTCATCATCCGGGATGGGTGCGCCGCACTCGTTGCAGGGGATCAGCTCGTTGTAGGGGCTCTTGTCCAGATCCAGGAAGCGGAAGCTGGCCATGGGCAGATACTGCTTGCCCACGCTCTGACACTCAGGATTCAGATGATAACGGCTGCCGCCCCTGGCATTGTAGTACAGGATGGTATCCGGCGTACCGGTGTACAGCGGAGGCTGGGTCGGCGTGGTGTTGGCGGAAGCCACAGTCTCGGTAGCTGTTTCCTTCTCATTGGAGGCCAGGGACTGCGGATCAACATACCACATGCCGTCTTCCTTCTTCATGATCACCTTGAAAGCATAGCGGTCCATGGTATTGCGGCCGTCATTCTTGTCAATGGTAACCTTGACAGTCAGGGTGCGCAGCACATCGTTATCCGTGCCGGTCGCGTTGGTGATGGTGTAGTCCGCCTGAGGCGTACGGTTGAGCAGCAGCACAAAGAGGGCTGTTGCCGGATCATCAACCGTGGTTCGCCAGGAGGGCGCCGTACGGGCCAGCATTTCCTCGTCATTGCCCACGGACCAGTAATAGAAGAAGGACAGCAGCGTTTCTGCAGCGCCGTCAGCCTCCGCCTCAGGAGCGGGGGTTGCCGTGGGCTGGATGGTGGGTGTGGCCGTAGAAGGCATCACCGCACCGCCGTGCTGACCTGCGGTGTTTGCGCTGCCGGGGTCATTCTGTGGATCAGCCGCTGGGCCTGCCAGAGCACCGACCAGCGCCGCCACCGCCATCACGCCCAGCACCAGGGACATGGTCAGACGCATATTCGGAGAGACGACGTCCTTCATCCACATCAGGATGATGCCGCCCACCGCACCGGCCAGGAAGATCCACTTGAGCACCGGACCGGCGAAGATCATCGCCAGCAGGAAAAGCACTGGCAGAACGCCGAAGAGCACAGCCTTGCCGATCACATCCAGGGGCAGCTCAAACTTCTTTTCCGGAGCCTGGCTGTAATAGCCGGAGTACCCGGAATAACCCTGCTGCTGCACCTGCTGCCCCATCTGGTTGAACTGGGGATAGGCCTGCTGGGACTGCTGCTGCGGCTGCTGATATCCCGTCTGCTGATACGCGGTCTGCTGATAGGCCTGCTGCCCGTAGAACTGCTGGGGCTGAGGGCCCGGCTGCTGCCAGGGCTGCTGGGGCGTCTGAGCCTGACCGTTGTAAGGCTGCCACCCCTGCTGCTGATAAGCCTGCTGCTGGGGATGCACCTGCTGCTGATAAGTCTCCACAGGCTGCCAGGGCTGGGTATAAGTCGGGGGTTCCTGATTGTACACAGGCTGCTGAGGATACCCCTGCTGCACATAGTTATTCTGCTGCACAGGATACTGCGCCGGATTCACCTGATTGCTCTGCTGATTCCATGCCTTGGGATCCCCATAGGGCGGCTGACCGTTATTCATCCGTGTTCCGTTCCTTTCCGACCTTGTTGTATATCATCTTCTGTTGCATACTGCATCACAGCGGCAATTTCTCCACGACAAATAAAGCGTGTACCTCACCGCATCTTACAGTATATCACAAAAAGCCTCAAAGTAAACAGTCAATTTGTAAATTTCGTTGGAAATCCAGGGATACACCGGTGCATATTTCGTTGCCCGGCGCATACCCTTTACCGAATGGACAAGAAAGGAGCTTCCGCCATGAATGAACGCACCCACCGCAGTCCCCTGGAGAAGGTATGCGGGTACGAATACACCGTCCGGCGCGGGGACAGCTTCTACCTGATCGCCAATCGGTTGGGGATCCCCCTGCGCGATCTGCTGGAGGCCAACAGCGACATCAATCCGGCACGCCTCATGGTGGGCGACGTGCTGTGCATCCCCATGGAGGAAGACGATAAGCCCCCGGAGCCCATTGTGCCGGAAACGCCGGTCATCCCTGAAATCCCCGGGGAGCTGCCGGAAGAGCCTTTCCCCGAAGGCGGCGACCTCGACAAACCCGCCGAGGAAAGCATCCCCTGCCCGGACGGCAGCCCGTATATCCTCCAGCCCGGCGAAACCATCGCCGATGTACAGCTCCGCGCCGACGTCAACCGCTACACCCTGGAATACGCCAACCCTGCCGCAGACCTGGACAATCTGGCCGCCGGACAGGTGCTGTGCGTCCCTAGCCGCAGTTCTTCCTGTCCTGCGCCCGCCACCTACATCCTGCAGCAGGAGGACACCCTGGAAAGCACCGCTCTGCGGCTGAACACCTCGCTCAGCGCGCTCCTGCGGCGCAATCCATGCCTTGCTCCCTCGGATTTCACTGCAGGCAGGCGCATTTTCGTCCCCTGAAAAATACTTTTGCACATTGCTACATCTTATGCTATCATGCCGCAGAAAAAAGTTGATTCCACCGGGAACAAAACACCCGTGTCATTCGTCATGTAAGGCGTGAGGCACAAAAGCCCACGATCCACCCAAGGAGGTACGACACCCATGAAGAAGTTTTTCCTGATGCTGCTGGCCCTGATGCTGGCTGCGACCACCCTGACCGCCTTTGCCGAAGAAGATTCCGCCATCCCCTCTCCCGAAGCCGAAGAGATCGTCCTGCTGGAGGGCTTTGTGATGGAAGTGCTGGATGAATCCATCCTGCTCCAGACCCGTGACGGTCTTTATGTCGAAGCCCTGCTGACTCCCGATACCGTCCTGGAAGGTAAGGAGCCGGCCATCGGCGATTATGTCTCCGTCGCCTACAACGGCATGATGACCCGCTCCATCCCCGCGCAGATCACCGCCATCCACATCGGCAACCACATGCTGATGGGCTTGGTGAGCGAGCTGACCGAAGACAGCTTCCTGCTCACCTTCGGCGAGGAGGTTTACCAGGTGAATGCCGATGCCGCACTGCTGGAGGGTATCCAGGACGGCATGTTCGTCACCGTCTACCACAAGGGCATGATGACCATGTCCCTGCCCGCGCAGGTGATCGCGCTGCACATCCGCGGCCAGGAGATCGTGGGCACCGTGACCGAGATGGTCGAGGGCGGCTTCACCCTGACTGTGGAGGGCGAGGAACTCCCCTACCATGTCGCCATCAAGGAAGGCGCACTGGAATTCGTGCAGGCTGAGCCCGGCATGGAAGTGATCGTCATCATCGACGGCATGATGACCGCTTCCCTGGAGTCCATCCTGGTCAATGCCGTAGAAATCCTGCCCCTGCCTGCCGTTCAGGAGGTGTTTGACATGACTGGCGTCGTCACCGAGATCGGCGAAGGCTTCATCATGATCGAGGACGCAGAAGGCCAGATGATCCAGGTGAACCTGTCCGAGGAAACCATCTCCGAGGGCAAGGATGTTGAAGTGGGCGACTTCATCCACGTGACCTACAACGGCCAGATGACCTTCTCCATCCCCGCGCAGATCGCCGCTCAGAAGATCGGCTGCTACGCCCACACCGGCGTGATCGGCGAAATCACCGAGGGCCAGTTCGCCCTGGTGACCGAAATGGAGCTGATCCTTGTCAATGCCGGCATCGAGCAGATGGCCGGCCTGCAGCCCGGCATGACCGTCACCGTGTACTCCAACGGCGCGATGACCATGTCCCTGCCCGCCCAGATCGGCGCTGAATTTATCACCGTGACCGAAACTATCATTGATTGATGAATTCCATATGAAAACGGCGGCCGTCGCTTATGACGGTCGCCGTTATTGCGTGATAATGATTATTCCTGGGGCAGCTCGCTGGTGCAGTGGGGGCACTTGGTGGCCTCGATGGCGATCTCGGAGCAGCAGAAGGGGCACTTCTTGGTGGTGGGCGCCTTGGGAGCCTCGGGCTTCTTGCCAACGGTGGAGATCTTGTTGAACAGCTTGATGATGATGAACAGCACCAGCGCGGTGATCAGGAAGTTGATGATGGTGGTCGCGAAATCCGCGCCGGCCAGAGCCCAGGACCACTGAGCTTCGCCGATCAGGATCTCTTCGGGAGCGGTGCCCATGATGTAGGCCAGCAGGGGCTTG
>JAFXFR010000147.1 GCA_017513475.1 Clostridia bacterium | reverse complement strand
GTGTGCGCTATGGCCGGAGGCGGCGGTACCGACGATTGACATACCAGCAGCAAAGGGTATCATGAGCGGCGATAACAGCGCATGCTGTCGCTATATACACAATACACCCCAAGACAGGAAAGGAGAAACGAAAATGACTGAAAGCATGAAGACTTTCCTGGCAAAGGTATCCGAGGACAAGAGGCTGGCGGAGAAGGCTGGCAAGCTGGAGAAGGCTGAGCTGATCGCCCTGGCGAAGGAGCTGGGCATTGAATTGATCGAGGCAGACTTTGGGCAGCCGGAGGACATCCTGAACGATCAGGAAATGGCGGCTGTGACCGGCGGTAAGAAGTGTCTGTGTGTTGCTGCGGGCGGCGGCACGAAGGATGACGACAGTGAGGCCTGTGGCTGCGTTGCCGCGGGCGCCGGATATCATGACAACGGAAAGCAGCGCTGCTTCTGCGTGATGGGCGGCAGCGGCGATTCGGATAACTCCATCAACTAATACGTCATTTACGGTTTGACGATGTGAAAAACGAGGAGAAGTGACCATGCCAACGACCAACAACCGCAATACAAATCCCGGCGGGCCTGAATTGACCCATTACCTCAAGGCCGCCCGGCCCGGCAGCTGGCTGATCCTGTCGCTGACGCTGCTGATCGTGGCGATGGCGCTGGTATGGTCCTTCCTTGGCACGATGAAGACCACCATTGCCGTGACTGGCATCAAGGAAGGGGTGCACTTCACCGGCTACCTGATGCCCAGGGACTCCCTCTCCTTGCGAAGCGGCATGAGCGTGGATTACAAGGGGGAAAAAGCAGGCGTGCTGGTCAGCCGAGGCACCGCCAGCATCGACGCGGCAGAGATCGTCGCGTCGATTGACAATGCCTACTACAGCGATCAGCTGGTGCTGAATCCCTACAATGTGGATATCAGGATCGATCTTGATCCGAACATCTGCCCGGACGGCGTCGTCACCCTGGAAATCGTGCTGGCGGAAACCCGCCCCTTCGATTTCCTGATGAACTGAGGTGGCGGCAGATGAAGAAAACGAAGGCGGGGCGCTTTGCCCCGAAAAAGGTGCCGGTGGTCATGCAGATGGAAGCGCTGGAATGCGGCGCTGCCAGCCTGAGCATGATCCTGGCGTATTACGGCAAGTGGCTGCCCCTGCCCAGGGTGCGCACGGAGCTGGGCGTTTCCCGCGATGGCGTGAGCGCGATGAGCATCATCCGGGGTGCGCGCAGCTTCGGCATGGAGGGCAAGGGCTTCCGCTACGGCGTGGACAACCTGCAAACGAAGATCACCCTGCCCTGCATTCTGTTCTGGAACAGCTGCCATTTCGTGGTGTTGACCGGCTTTGGCAAAAAGGGCGCGTACATCAACGACCCTGCCAGCGGTGCGGTGGTTGTGCCGATGGACAAATTTGAAAAACAATACAGCGGCATCGCTCTGGAGATCGTCCCCGGCGAGCATTTCGAGCCCAGCGGACGGCCCGCCAGCGTGTGGCCCTTTGTGAAGCAGCGGCTCAAGGGCGCAGGCGGTGCATTGGCGTTCCTGTCGCTGTCAGGGGTGGCTGCGGCGGTTTTCGGCATTACCCAGCCTGCGCTGTCTTCCAGCTTTGTGGATAAGATCCTCACCGGTTCGAACACTGCCTGGCTCATGCCGCTGCTGGGGATCCTCATCGGCATGGCGGTGCTGCAGTTCCTGCTGCTGGCGGTGACGGCCTCCTATCAGAATTACGTGCAGGGGCGGTTTGCTGTGTCGGCCAACTGCTCGTATCTGATTCATGTGCTGCATCTGCCCATGCAGTTTTTCTCCCAGCGAATGGCAGGTGACATTGCAGGCCGTCAGCAGGATAACGCTGCCGTTGCAAGCACCCTCATGAACACCCTCGCGCCTGTGGGCGTGGGGTTGATCACCATGGCGGTGTACCTGATCATGATGCTCTCCATCAGCACGGTGCTGACGCTCATTGGTGTGTCGGCGTTGGTGCTCGACCTGTTCGTGGCGCAGTATATCTCCCGCAGGCGGGTGGAGATCACGAGGGTCATTGCCCGTGACAGCGGCGTGCTGTCCGGCTCCACAGCCGGCATCCTGAATGTGATGGAGACCATCAAGGCCAGTGGCGCAGAGGAAGGCGTGTTTGCCCAGTGGACGGGCATGCAGGCTGCCGTGATGGCAGGGCAGGCGAAAATTGCAAAGATCAACACCTATCTGGGTACCATTCCCGGTTTGCTGCTGAACGTCGCCAATGTGGTGCTGGTGGCGCTGGGCGCGCTGCTGATCATTGACGGCGAGCTGACCACCGGTATGCTGCTGGCACTGCAGAGCCTGCTGCAATCCTTCATGACCCCGGCGTCGCAGATGATCGCCGCGGGACAGGAAATGACGGAGATGCGTTCCGGTATGGAGCGTATTGAAGACGTGACCAATTACGAGGAGGATGTGGTCTTTGCTGCGGGCGATGACGAGAAGATCACCGCTCCCATGACGGGGAAGGTCAGCATCCGTAATGTGACCTTCGGTTATTCCAGGCAGGCCGCGCCGGTTTTGAAGGACTTCTCGCTGGAGCTTACCCCCGGCCGCAAGGTGGCGCTGGTGGGTTCTTCTGGCTGCGGCAAATCCACCATCGCGAGGCTGGTGGCGGGGCTGTATCAGCCTTGGGAGGGCGAGATTCTCTTTGACGGCAAGCCCATGTCCGCCTATGACCGGGCGGCGTTCACCTCCTCCGTGGCGGTGGTGGATCAGGACATCTTCCTGTTCTCCGGCACCGTGAAGGACAATTTCCGCTTTGCCGACGGCACCATCACCGACGCGGACATGATCCGTGCGGCCCGCGACGCGCAGGTGCATGAAGCCATCCTCAAGCACGAGGGCGGCTATGATGCACGCATCGCCGAGGGCGGCAGCAACTTCTCCGGCGGCCAGCGCCAGCAGCTGGAGATTGCCCGGGCGCTGGCAGGAAATCCGTCCATCCTTATTCTGGATGAGGCCACCTCCGCCCTGGATGCTCAGACGGAGGCGCTGGTGATGGACGCCATCAAAGCCAGAGGCATGACCATGCTGCTGGTGGCGCACCGGCTGTCTACCATCCGGGACGCAGATGAGATCCTTGTGCTAAAGAACGGCGTCGTCACCGAACGCGGCACCCATGAGGAGCTACTGGCGCTGAACGGCGATTATGCAGCCCTGGTTAGCGCATCGTAAGAAGGAGGCACAACGGGTGAATATCAACGAAAAGAGCATCCAGCGCGCCCAGCTTGACGATGCGATGCTGGATGCGGCCTACCGTGAGCTTGCCTCCACCGTCACGGGCAAGGCCGGGCTGCAGACGGCGCAATCCGAGCGCACGCAGACGGCGGGAGCGGTCAGCGAGATCCTGGCGTTCTATCACCGCACGGCGGAGATCCCGGAGGGTGTGAACCCGGTGGACTACGTCATCGAAACGCTGAACATTTCCTGCCGGACGGTGTTTCTGGAGGGCGAGTGGTACCGCGACGCCATCGGCCCTTATCTGGGACGGACGACTGACGGACAAACCGTTGCCATCCTGCCCCGGCGGAACCACTATGAATACTACGACAAAAACGCAGGCAAGTGCGTGCGTGTCAACCGTCAGACAGCGGAGAATCTGGAGGCAGAGGCACAGTATTTCTACCTGCCCCTGCCTGCCGGGAAACTGGCGTTACGCGATCTGTATCGCTATATGCTCAAATCTCTGACGGCATGGGATTACATCCAGCTCATCGGCGCAACGGCGCTGGCCAGCGTGCTGGCGATGACGCTTCCTGCTATGACGCAGCTGGTGTTTTCCGGGCTGATCCCCTCGGGACAGCTGAATCTGGTGCTGCCCATCCTGTTCCTGCTGGTGTTCTCCGTCACCTCCACCCATCTGGTGAATGTGCTCCGGACGCTGGCGGTGGGCGTGGTGAATATCCGGGCGGGCGCGTCGCTGCAATCGGCAGCAATGGCGAGAGTCATGTCCATGCCTGCGGGCTTCTTCAAGCAGCACGCTTCCGGCGAGGTGGCTGCCCAGCTGAGCTCCATTGACAATCTGACGGCCGCCACGGTGAAGGCGGTGTTTTCCTCCGGCCTGACAGGCCTGTTTTCGCTGATCTACATTGCGCAGATCTCTGCCTTTGCCCCGGCGCTGACGGTGCCTGCGGTGATCGTGCTGGTACTGAAAACTGCGCTGTCCCTGGCCTGTGTGGTCATCGGCGTGAAACGCACCAATGTGCGCATGAAGAAGCAGGCCAGCCTTTCCGGCAGGATGTTGACCATCATCAATGGCATCCAGAAGATCCGCCTTTCCGGCGCGGAGAAGCGCATTTTTGCCAAGTGGGCCAACGAATACAAGGACGTAGCTGACCTGACCTACCGGCAGCCGAGAATCCTCCTTTACCGGCAGGCGCTGATGGGGTTCATCAGCCTGATCGGCCTTGTGGTGATCTACTATGCGGCGGCTTCCAGCGGTGTTTCAGCGGCCAACTACATGGCGTTCAGCTCGGCCTATGGTCTGGTTTCCGGCGCATTTACGGCGCTGATCGGCATTGTGTCCACCCTGACGGAGTTCGGCCCGATGCTGAACATGATGAAGCCCATTTTGGAAACGGAGCCGGAGATCGAACCGGGCAAACTGATCCCCGAACAGCTGACCGGTAAGATCAGCGTGAGCCACGTCAGCTTCCGCTATAACAAGGACGGCCCCATGCTGCTGGACGATGTGACGCTGGACATTGCCCCCGGCGAATACCTTGCCATCGTGGGCGCGACGGGCTGCGGCAAGTCTACCCTGATGCGGCTGATGCTGGGCTTTGAAAAGCCGGAGCAGGGCGCGATTTATTATGATGATCACGACATGAAATCCCTGAGTCTGCGCGGTCTGCGCCGCAAGATCGGTACGGTGCTGCAAAATGGTCAGCTGATGCAGGGCTCCATTTTCAGCAACCTGTCCATCGTCAAGCCGGACATGACGGAAGCCGATGCATGGGACGCGTTGGAAAAAGCGGGTCTGGCCGAAGACGTCCGCCGTATGCCTATGAAGCTGCAAACCATGTTGGGCGAAAACGGCGCAGGTATCTCCGGCGGACAGCGCCAGCGGCTGCTGATCGCCCGGTCGCTGGTGGGCAGTCCGAAAGTTGTCTTCATGGACGAGGCCACCTCTGCGCTGGATAATGTGGCGCAGGCCCATGCAGTACGTTCGCTGGATGCGCTGAACTGCACCCGTGTGGTCATTGCCCATCGTCTTTCCACCATTCAGAATTGCAGCCGCATTGTGGTGCTGGACGGCGGCCGCATCGTGGAAGACGGTACCTACAACGAACTGATCGCCCTGAACGGGCGCTTTGCCCGGCTGGTAGCGCGGCAAAGGCTGGATTCGTAATGGCTGACGACGAAATACTATGATATATATTGAGGTTGTTTGCAATGACAGAAAGAATGAAGCGTTTTTTTGAGGCGGCGGTTAAGAACGACCAGTCGCTGGAAACACTGAAGAATTTAAACAGACTTCCCTTCGCCGCGCAGAGAGAGCAAATATCGGCGCTGGCCGCCGCAGTGGGGATAACGCTCACGGAAGACGATTTCAAACAGATCGACGGCGCAGAACTCACCGATGAGGAGCTGGAGAAAACTGCGGGCGGAGGAATAGAGAATATGTCATTAGATGAACTAATGACTTTACTGATGATAACTACAACGGAAGCAGAAGAGGAAAGAAGAAAAGCGAGACAGCCATAAAAAGGAACTAACAAGGATTTGGAATTCGGCACCCCATCAACACATAAGGAGCAACCCCTGATATGGCGCAGCACGAGATTTTTGTGGACCTCAACCATTACCGGCTGACCCACGGGCCGATTATGGTATCCTTCGATACCACGCAGCTTTGCAATCTGCGGTGTGTCCATTGCTTTAACAACAGCGGTGATCAGGCGCCCAATCCTGACCTGCCCCGTGAACAGCGGCTGGATATTGCCAGGCAGATTGCCGAGATGCACCCCTTCAACGTGTGTATGTGCGGCGGTGAAAGCCTTTGCTGTTCCGACCTGTTCGACATCATGGACGTCCTCCGCCCGCATGTGGGTAAGCTGAGCATGGTCAGCAACGGCTTCCTGATGACGTCGGAAATGGCTCGCAGGCTGGTCGAGCATGGGCTGGATCTGGTGCAGATCAGCATCGATGGCGCCAACGCCTGGCAGCATGATAGCTTCCGGGGTGTGCAGGGCTCCTTTGACCGGGCTGTCGCTGCGGTGCGCAACCTGATCGCTGCTGGGATCTCCTCGGTGGATGTGTCGATGGTGCCCAACCGGCTGAACTGGCAGAGCCTGGAGGAATATACCGAGCTGTGCCATGACCTCGGCGTGCATCAAATTCGCCTGATGCCCTTCCTGCCCTCAGGCCGGGGACGCTCGGTGGGGCGCAACCTGATGCTGGATGAAAAGCAGTATTTCCAATTCTGCCGCAGCCTGGAGCGGCTGGATGCGAGGTATCAGGGCAGGCCCGCCTTCCAGTGGGGCGACCCCATTGACCATATGCGCCGGATGCCCTTCAACGCCAGCCTGGGTCTGCACGCCTATTCCATGGAGATCAAGGCCAACGCCGACCTGACGCTGAGCACCTACCTGCCTGTGCTGGTGGGCAACTGTACCCGCCGCACCCTGCGGGAATACTGGGACGGCGGCTACAAAAATCTGTGGGGCAATGAGCAGCTGACGCGGTATACCGATCAAATCCGAAACATCTATGATCTGGAAACCTTCGAGCCCGCCCCGTACAGCGGCGAAACCATCATGATTGATATTCTGGAGGCGTAAGATGCGATACTTGATCAACAGCAGCGCCTTTACCCGGCGGGATGCGCAAAGCGGCGTGATCCCCATGAAGGCTGGCTTTCGCGCACTGTTCCTGAAGGAAAGCGCCGGGGCATTGCTGGACAGAACAGACGAATGGATCGACTTTGAGGAAGTGACCCGTGGCGTTTCCGAGCAGCAGCGGCGCGATCTTCGCGATGGACTGACGCTGCTGGAATGTTTCGATATTGCGCAGATCGAGGAAGAAAAGCCGGTCAAGCCCTGCCGTGTGGCTGGCGAGCGCGACTACCGCCGCATCAGCGCATTCCTGGAGCGCCATGCGGGAAAGGGGCCCAACCAAAGTCTTGCGTATTCCCCGGAGATGCACAATGAGGACAGCGTCCGCGCGCGGCAATTTAACAATCATGAATACAATTTTCTGGCCGAGCGGGATCGGGAGATCGTCGCGCTGATGATCGTACGTCCTCCGGCGGCTGGAGATGTTTCCAGTGTGGTGTATCTCCAGCACGTGATCTATGCAGCGGAACTTCCCGAAGGAGAGCAGACAGCCTTGCTGGAGGCTCTGCTGACCGAGGTGGAGGCTGCCTTCCGTCAGGATTACGCCCGGCTGCGATTCCAGTATTTCGATGCCTGTCAGGACGGGATGCTCTCCGCATTGGCGGCGCAGGGCTTCCAAAAGACCTGCACGCTGGAACGGGAGCTGCTGGGCGGCATCGACCTGACGATCTACGACCGGGTGATTGGAGGATAAGCGATGCTCCTTGCTGAAAAGAAATACACAAAAATCCTTCGGGATGTATGCGAAAAAATCGACTATGCCTTTACGATCAAGGCATTTCGCGGGCTATATGGCTTCCATGATCCGTGGTTTGATTATGCGTCCATGGAGCGCTGCCTGAGCCACATGGAGAATCCCTGCAAGGCGGCCTTCCGCATTCTGCATCTGGGCGCTGGCGTTGCGGAGAAGGTGCTGGCTGACGAGATCGGGCAGGAGGCAATCAACCAACTGATTGAAGCTGGCCTGTGGCACAGGGAAGGCGACAACATCGAGACCAACAACTATGTGGTGATCCCCTATCAGGGGCTGCTGCTTGTGGTGGAGACAAATCCCTGGTTCCCGAGCTGCACCAACCGCAATATTGACGTCTACCTGGGCAACGACAGCTACCGTCTGGCGGAGAACATCGGCTACCAGCGGGGCGAGACTGCGCTGGATCTGTGCAGTGGCAGCAGCATACAGGGCCTGCTCTGCGCCCGGCTCGCCCGCAAGGTGGTGTCGGTGGAGCTGAAACCCAAGGCTGTGCCGGTGACCCGCTTCAACATTCTCCTCAACAACTGCGAAGACAGGGTTGAATTACGCGAGGGAGACCTGTATAATGTTCTTAAAGAGGGAGAGACCTTCGACTGCATCTACGCAAATCCGCCCTTTATCCCCATGACAGAAGATGTGACCTATCCCATCTGCGGCACTGGCGGACGGGATGGTCTGCAGGTGCTGCGCCGCATTGTGGAGGGTCTGCCGAAGTACCTCAATC